>JAMCQB010000049.1 GCA_023382175.1 Nitrospirota bacterium
ATAGGGAGGAATTGCGTATATTCTTTGACGAGATAATTGATGATGCCACCGGCAGAAGGATGTATTTCTGCTCCGATACGGGCTACTGTGATAAGGCGCTCGAAAGTAAGAGCAGGAAACTAAAGACGGAGGCAGATCAATGCCAATAGCGCCAATACTTGATGTCAAAAATCTCACGAAGATATTCGGGAAAGGATGTCCTTTATGCCATGATTCGACCGGACCTGAACATGAGACCAATGTGTGCCGGCGCTGCGGTTCGGTTGTAGCATGCAGCGATGTGTCTTTTGAGCTTTATCTCGGAGAAATACTTGGAATTGTTGGTGAAAGCGGCTCAGGCAAAAGCACCGTTGTCAAACTCCTTCACTTTGACTGGGATGCAACATTTGGAGAAATGTACTTTCAGAACACTGAAGATAGAAAACAGAACATAGATATGACCATAGATATAGACGGCAAAAACTTAATTGCCCTATCCCCTTTCATCAAGAGACAGACAAGGAATGCCTTTATGGGAGTCGTGTATCAGAACCCGCATCTTGGCTTAAGGATGGATGTAAGCTCAGGCGGAAATATTGCGGAGCGACTAATAATGGCAAACTGGAGAAATATCGCCATGATGAGAGACAGGGCATCGGGGCTTCTTGAAAAAATAGAGATACCTGTGGAAAGGATGGATGAGCCACCGAGGAACTTCAGCGGAGGTATGCAGCAGAGGGTGCAGATTGCAAAGGCCCTTTCAAACGAACCGCTGCTACTGTTTCTTGACGAGATAACTACCGGGCTCGATGTCTCTGTGCAGGCACGGGTGCTGGACCTGATAAGGAAACTGCAGCGGGAGCTTCAACTTTCCATGATAGTCGTATCCCATGACTTTGGAGTTATAAGGCTTCTATGCCAGAGAACAATGGTCATGAAGTACGGGAGGATTGTGGAGAAGGGGTTAACTGACCAGATACTGGAAGACCCCCAGCATCCGTATACCCAGATACTCGTAAGTTCACAGTTGTAGGAGAATGTGATGAAACTCGGAATAATCTCTGATGTCCACAGCAATTATGAGGCATTGAAGGCAGTATTAAGGGAGTTAAACAGGGAAGGCGTGAATAGAATAATCAACGCCGGTGATAATGTGGGATACTCTGCCTTCCCCAATGAGTGCATAGAACTTTTCAAAGCTGAAGGAATAGAGGGGGTTATGGGAAATTACGACGAAGCGGTTGCCTTCAGCAAGCCTGTCTGCGGATGCGGGTACAAAGGCGAGGAAGTGGCACACATAGGACACCTTTCCCTCGTTTGGACGCAGGAAAATGTAAACGATGAAACAAGGGAATACCTGTCAGAGCTTTCGAAACACCTTGAGTTTGAATCCCCTGCCGGAAAGGTCTTGGCCATGCACGGAGGACTCGAAGACTTGACCCAGTGGATTACGGAAAAGAACGAAGACTTACTCAAAGAGATTGCATTAAAAAAAGGGGCAAGGCTTGTTGTCTTGGGGCATACCCACAAGCCCTTTGTAAAGGAGATAGACGGAACAATGTTTGTTAATCCCGGCGCTGTCGGAAGACCCTTTGACGGCGATCCGAGGGCGTCCTTTGCCATTGTGGAAATATCGGATACCATTCATGTCCGGATTAGACGGGTTGAATATGCTGTGGAGAAAAACATCCAGGCCCTTATAAATGCAGGCTTGCCTGCAGAGATAGGCGCCATGCTCAGAAACGGAAGTAGTTCGCACATTGCTTAAGGCGGATAATTTATCAAAGGTATTCAATATTCACATCCTCGGAGATAAGGTCATTGAAGGATGCGAGAATATTTCATTCCATGTCTCTAAGGGCGAATTCCTCGGGCTTGCAGGCCCAAGCGGTGCAGGCAAAAGCACGATCCTGAAGTGTATTTACCGCACCTATCTGGCAACAGGAGGCGATATTTGGTATGACTCAATACTCTATGGACAGGTCAATCTCGCCACCATTGCAGACCCCATGGTCATTGGTATAAGGCATAAGGAGATTGGTTATGTATCCCAGTTTTTAAAGGTAATTCCCAGGGTGTCTGCCATAGATGTGGTGGCAGAGCCATTATTGACAAGAAATGGGGCATCGGCAAACGAAGCACGGAAGAAGGCAGGAGAGCTTCTGGAGAGACTCAATATTCCCGCGCGTCTCCTTGACGCCTATCCAGCAACCTTCAGCGGAGGCGAACAGCAGAGGGTGAATATTGCACGGGCTGTTATCTGGAAGCCGCGGCTACTGCTCCTCGATGAGCCAACAGCATCCCTCGACAGGGAGTCCGTTTCCATTGTCGTGGAACTGCTAAGGGAGATGAAGGAGCAGGGAACTTCTATGATAGGCATATTCCATGACAATGAACTGATGGAGTCCATTACAGACAGGGTGTACAGAGTAAATCCGGAGATTAGCGATGTCGGGTAGGGATTTTGTTATTGAGAACGCTGCATTAGTCTTACCTTCAGGAATAGCTGAAAGGACATCAATCAAAATTGAGGACGGCATTATTTCAAAAATCAGGGAAGGCAATATAAACTCCGGCGGCATGAGAATTAATGCCCAGGGCAGATATATTCTGCCGGGCTTTATAGACCTGCACAGCGATGCTATAGAAAAGGAGATTGAGCCGAGGCCGAACAGCCACTTTCCAGTAAATATTGCCCTCTTTGAACTGGACAAAAAACTTGCAGCATGCGGGGTAACAACAATATTCCATGCAGTCTCCTTTGCAGAAGGGGAGATCGGCGTCCGTTCCAATAAAACGGCCACAGTAATAATAAGGGAGACAAACCGCCTCAATGCAAAAATGTGGGTGAAGACCAAAGTCCATGCACGGTTTGAGATAACAGATGACGGAGCCATTCCGTATCTTGAAGACCTGCTTAAAGATGGATGCATCAACCTCCTTTCGTTCATGGATCACACGCCAGGACAGGGGCAGTTCAATGAGGTCACTTCCTTTAAAAACTATTTCGGCACGGTCTACAAAAAAAGCGATGCAGAACTTATAAAAATTATAGACAGGAAGTTGGCTGCAAAGGAGTCTGTAAAATCGCACATAGATTATGTTGTAGCCCTGTGCAAATCCATGAACATTCCCATGGCTTCCCATGACGATGACTCCGAAGAAAAAATCCAGTGGCTCACCGAAACGGGGATTAGGATATCCGAATTCCCTGTGAACATGGAAGCAGTGAGGTCTGCAAAAGTCAGTGAAATTTATGTATGCCTCGGCTCCCCCAATGTCTTAAGGGGGAATTCACAGGCGAAGAATCTCAGTGCAAGGGATGCCATATCATCAGGTTATGCGGATATACTCTGCTCGGACTATTCGCCAATGACCATCCTCCATGCGGTATTCACCCTTGAAAGACTCGGAATCCTGCCACTTCACGAGGCAGTACATATGGTGAGTCTTAATCCCGCAAAGGCAGCGGGGATTTCGGAGCAAACAGGTTCTATTGAAGAAGGCAAGGACGCTGATCTGGTTGTGGTGAACACCGGTGATGAGATTCCAAGAATAGCAAAGACATTTGTTTCGGGCAGGGAGGTGTTTTCCGTATGTTGAAAATAGGCGTAAAGATTGACGAAGTGAGGATTGATGGGGATCTGAAAAAACTGGCAAGTGATTTAACACACTATAAAAAAATCAACATAAATGCCACCGAGATACCTGTTCACGGCCTTGATGCCATTCAATACGGAAGGCTTGATAAAGGACAGGTAAAAAGGATAAAAGAGATTCTTAAAGACTTCGATTTTCAATATAGTGTCCACTGCCCTAACCCGCTGAATCTGATGGATAGAGAAAATCCAGAACTCCACATCTCGGTTTTAAGGGCAACCCTTGAATTTGCATCGGAGATAGGTTCAAATATTATTGTCTATCATCCCGGAAGATATATTCCTGAAGAGGCATTTCCTGTCAATGGTAAGGTGAATATTTGCGATGATGAAAAAATAAGTCTTCTTGATTTTGAAGCATCAGCAATTGAAAAGCTATCTACTGAATATCTTGACATCATTGTCTGCATGGAAAATGCAAGGCCATATCTCTTTCATTCGCCGTACTGCTATGCAGAACAGCCTGAGTTATTGAAAGAACAGGTATTGAAAATCAATAGAGGTAATGTGAAGATAAACCTCGATTTCGGCCATCTCTACATGGCGTCAAAGTTTTATAATTTTGACCATGTATCGGCAGTTAGTGAAATTAAAGATTTAATTGCCCATACCCACATCCATGACAACTTCGGCAATGCCGTTTATTACCATGAAAAACAACAGACCCACCAGATACCCTTCGGCAAAGGCGACTCGCACATGCCTGTGGGATGGGGAGAGATACCCATAAAAGAATTACTCTCATCATTTGTTGCCTCTTACGAGGGGATGTTTATGATGGAGTTAAGAAGCAGGTATTTTGAGCATATCAGAGAGTCAAAAGAGAATCTTGAAGGACTCCTTTGGGGTTTAACCAAAACTTAACCCTCCTTTAATAATCCTGTAACTAAAAAGACTTATCATGTTAGCAACATGTCAGCAAATATGTTGGTAAATGGTTGGTAATGCTACTGTGTGACTTCCATATTCACACAAAATACTCTGACGGTTCCGTAGAGTTAAGAAGAACCATTGACCTCTTCGGACAGGCCGGCTTCGATGTAATCACCATAACGGATCATGTGGTTAATGGGGATAGCTCCATCGGTAAAATTGCCCACAGATTCGGATTATCCGTGAAGGCTGATAACTTTGATGGATATATTTCCAATATAAGACATGAGGCTCAAAGGGCATGGGATAAGTATGGAATGCTGGTAATTCCCGGAGTCGAAATAACCAAAAACTACGTCTCATCTGATAAATCTGCACATATTCTTATCATTGACATAAAAGAATTCATCCCTGCCTGCTGGAGCTATGAAAAGATATTCCTTGAGGCAAAACAGCAGGATGCCCTGATAATAGCCTGTCATCCCCATCACATGTCCGACATGAGCAGAAGCACCTTGTATCTCTGGAATAACAGGGACAAGTACGCCAGGTACATCGACGCATGGGAAGTGGCGAACAGGGATGATGTCTTTAACGTGATAAGCCTGAAGAAATATCCCTACATAGCAAACAGCGATTTTCACAGGACAAGACATCTTTACTCATGGAAAACCCTGCTGAACTGCGAAAAAAATACTGGATCGGTAAAACAATGTATAAGGCACAACAAAGGCGTCGCAATAACACTCTTTAGAAGTTAGGAGGAAGGAAATGGAAATATTCTGGATATTTACAGGCATAACAATTCTCGGACTTGTCGGATATGGACTTCAGATATTCGCGGTCCGTTCCTATATTTCTCATCCCTCCCTCAACTCCGGGGAAGGGGATTCCCTTCCCCGATCTTTTCCGCCGATCTCTATCCTCAAACCTCTCAAAGGGCTTGATGACAATCTATTTGATAATCTTGAAAGCTTCTGCATGCTGGATTATCCTGAGTATGAAATTATATTCTCACTTCAGGATTTCAATGACCCTGCATATAAAGTAGCACGAAAAATCAAGGATAAATATCCCGATAGAGATATTGCTATCGTTGTCGAACATTGCGAGGACGGATTGAACCCAAAGGTGAACAACCTGATCCCTGCTTACAGAGTTGCCAAGCACCAGCACATACTCATCAGCGACAGCAATGTCATGGTCGATAAATATTACCTCAGGGAGATATCAATGCCTATGAATGAGCAAGGAGTCGGACTCGTGAGTAACCTCATCAAGGGAGTGGGAGGAAGGTCCATCGGCTCCATACTTGAAAACCTCCACATGAACTCCTTTGTCATGGGAAGCGTCTGCTTCCTTGACAAATTCCTTAAAATGCCCTGCGTTATCGGGAAATCCATGCTGATGAAGAAGAGAGACATCGAAGCCATCGGCGGACTGAAGGCATACAAGGATGTGCTTGCCGAAGACTATATGATAGGCAAGATGATGCAAGAAAGCGGCAAAAAGGTGGTCCTGTCAAGTTATGTGATAAACAACGTGAACCATTATTGGGGTATCATAAAATTCATAAACAGACACACCAGATGGGGAAAGCTCAGATGGAAAATCGGGGGTATAAAATATCTTTCTGAATTGATTGGGAACACCGTATTCATGTCTGTGCTTCCGATAATGCTCTGGGAACCGTCAAAAATCACCGTCTCTTTTGCGCTGCTTGTCGCCCTGCTAAAAGCTTCCGGCGATTTTTATATCGGCAGACGCGCTGCTTCGGACCTGAATCCCTTTTTCTATTTTCTTTCGCCGCTAAAAGACATCGTCATAGGACTCATCTGGTTTGTCCCTCTTGTAAGCAACACCGTCTTGTGGAGAGGCCATCGCTTTATCATAGAGAAAGATTCAGTCTTATTCCCCTGTCCGGAAAACGGCTTCTGGTCATGGAGATACCGCATAGCGAATGCCATAAGAGAACACCTTGCTTGATGGTGCGCTGCATGAGTTTGCCCAGCGCGCCATAGGTGAAGGACCCTGGAGAACGGCGAACGAAACTCAAGTGGATATTACCGGACCGAAGGCCGGATACTGGAACGATACATGGGTAAAGAAGGGGCAAAGGCGTTTCTTGAATGTCACGGACAAAAAGTTTATCGGAACATGATGAGAGACATCGCATAACTTAATGTTGCACCATTGCCATATAAAGAGGGGAAAGTAAGCGGATTGGCCAGCTCTCTTCCCTGCCCTGCCAACAAAAAGATTCTCGAGCTTCGATCTCTTTTCTTCTCAATATTCCTTTCCCTGGATTCAAGAACAATCGACAAATGCACGATATCGGCAGTTCGCTGTTTAATGACCATACAAAGGAGAGAAGCCCATGAAGAAAGTCTTTGTCCTGGACACAAATGTATTGATCCATGACCCGGCGTCGATTTTCAAGTTCGAAAATAACGACATCGTAATACCGTTTACCGTCATCGGGGAACTGGACAGGCACAAGAAAGGGCGCGGGGAAATTGCGGCTTCAGCGAGACAAGCCCTGAGGTCAATAGATGAACTGAGGGAAGCAGGCTCGCTTTCTTCGGGTATAAGAATGGCCACCGGTGGGATGATCTCGGTAAGTCTGCCTGCAACGAATTCATCAGGAAAGCTTCCGAGCAAAGGAGCAGAGGACAGTCAGATCATAAAGACTGCTCTCAGCATAGCAGCAAAGGAAGCCGAGGACCATAAAGGCAATTCTGTCCCTGTCGTTCTTGTCACGAAGGATACCGCGGTGAGAATAAAGGCGGAGTCGCTGGGCATCAGGGTTGAGGACTACATGAACGACAAGACTTCCCTCTTTCAGCAATATGGCAAGGTCCTTACCGATGGCGACAACACTAACGGTATAGCGTCTCTCAGATATGTGAGCTCTGAAACGAACATCTACAAATTGGCAGGAACCGAAAGTGTAAGAGCTATAAAGAGATCGAGAGAAAGAATGGGTATCTCACCC
The DNA here is from genome assembly GCA_023382175.1 of Nitrospirota bacterium. Lineage (GTDB taxonomy): Bacteria > Nitrospirota > Thermodesulfovibrionia > Thermodesulfovibrionales > UBA9159 > JAMCQB01. The sequence continues at coordinate 7,507 of JAMCQB010000049.1, forward strand.
AGGAATGTCGAACAGGAATGCGCTCTGGACGCCCTTTCAGATCCCGGAATCGAAATTGTTGCATTGACGGGCAACGCCGGGACAGGCAAGACGCTCCTTGCGTTGGCAGCAGGTCTGCACCAAACTGCACAGGTCGTAAAGAAGACTTCACAGTATGAACAGGTGATCGTTTCGCGCCCGATTGTGCCCATGGGCAACGACATAGGATATCTCCCCGGCAACATGGAGGAAAAGCTGACACCCTGGATGCAGCCGATTTTCGACAATCTGGAGGTCATCCTGAATACGCCCAAAGGAATCATGAAGGACAATACCAATGTCTCGAAGATGAAAAGCTATCAATACCTAATGGATGCCGGCCTGCTGCAGGTGGAGCCTCTCACCTATATAAGGGGGAGGAGCCTTCCAAAGCGGTACTTTGTCATTGATGAGGCACAGAACCTGAGGCCCCTTGATATAAAAACCATTGTAACAAGGTGCGGAGAGGGAACGAAAATTGTTTTTACCGGCGATCTTGATCAGATTGACACACCGTATCTGGATAAAATGAGCAATGGCCTTGCATACTTGATAAGCCGGTTCATCAATGAAGAGAATTTCTGTTTTCTCAATCTCAGGAAAAGCGTGAGGTCACGGTTGGCAGAACAGGGAGCCAGATTATTATAGAAGCACTTGAATAGAGAATTGAGAAGTCCTTCCTTTCTCCGGGCACGCTGACCTAGAGGCTCCCTGGCGTACTTTGGCTTCTTCAATAATACCTGTGGCAGAACGGTCTTTATATTCATTAAAGAACTAGAGACTACTGGACGGTGATAATCTACTGAATAAGGAAGTTCACAGTATTACAGATGCACCGCATCGGCAGACGGGTCTATCATGTTTTAATGCAAAATTAACGTTTCTTTCATATCCTTGTAACAATTTAAAGATAAGATAGCCTCGAATTCATAAAGTATTTCTCACCGAAAAAATAGGAGGAACGAATATGAACTGCAAGAAGGAAGAACATTGTGAAGAAATTACTGAAAATAATGAAGAAGGCAGCAAAAGAGTTGCCCTGATGTCATCACGGCGAGAGTTTCTCAGGAACACATCTATAGGTGCTTTTATTTTGGCCTCCGGACTTGTGCCAGTGGAAGAAGCTGCCGCTGGCAAAAAAAGTGCTGATGTTCCCAAGGCAATGAAATTCCTTGTCTTTGATCCAGCCCTCTGTACCGGGTGCGGAACCTGCCAAATGGCCTGTTCAACCCTGTGGAACAATGGTAAAGCCAGTCCGGCCCTATCAAGGGTTACCGTATCGAGGAACCCATTCGGCACCTCGGATAACAATTATTCACCCAATCCCTGCCTTCAATGTGTAGACGCCCCATGTCTTAAGGCATGCCCCCTTGGTGCAATAAAGGTAGAGAAAAAATCAGGAGCCAATGCAAGGGTCATTGATGAAAAGCTCTGCAAGGGAGTAAGGAAATGTATTGAAGCATGTCCTTACGAAGAAAAGCGCATTACGTACGATGCAGAGAGGAATAAGGCATTGAAGTGTCACTTATGCAATGGAGACCCCCAGTGTGTGAAGTGGTGTCCCAATGGCGCCTTGAGGTTTAGCGGCCCCCCTGATTTTTCTCCCGTGGTTGAATACCTGCCTCAAGTGACTAAAAAACCGATGGTGGATAAAAGCTTTATGATCGTCCTTGAAGAAGAGCGGAAAAAAGAACTGGGTTATCCAAGGGAGGAGAAATAACATGCCAACGAAAAAGATATATGGATGGACAGGCAAGATATTGAAGATCGACCTTACAACAGGTTTGACTTCCATAATACCCACAATGGACTACGCAGAAAGGTTTGTCGGTGGAAGGGGAATTAATGCAAAACTCCACTTCGATGAAGTCCCAGCGAGTGTCGGTGCCTTTGACCCTGAGAACAGGCTGACCGTAATGACCGGCCCGCTCACAGGAACGATTGCTCCTACGTCCGGCAGAGTGGAAGTCGGCGGAAAATCTCCCCAAACCTATCCTAACGAGAGCTATACGGTATCGTCCTTCGGCGGTTGGTGGGGACCAGAGCTGAAATATGCAGGCTTTGACGGCCTGATCATCTACGGGAAAGCGCCCAAACCTGTGTACCTCTATATACGCGATGGTAAGATCCAACTGCGCGATGCCGCACATCTATGGGGCAAAGATATATTTACAACCCAGGAGATGCTCTGGAAAGAACTTGGCGACGGAAGAAAGCCTCAGGTACTCGCTATCGGTCCGGCGGGTGAAAACATGATCCGCTTTGCCATCATGATGCATGGCAGTTCATCGGCATCAGGTCAGGGAGGGTTTGGAGGGGTGTGCGGCTCGAAGAACCTCAAGGCGATTGTGGTAAGGGGGACTGGATATGTTGAAGCGGCAAAACCAAAGGAGTTGATGGACGTTTCCTATGCCATGAACAGGTGGATATACAGAGCAGACCAGAGGCCTGAACAATGGACCAACATTGCCAGCTTCCATAGAATCGGGTGGTCATTTTTCCAGGGACAGAAGGTAAAAGGATGGAAGTGGCTCAAGAACTACACGAGAAAGGCCGAGGCATGCCATGCGTGCCCCCTCGGCTGCAGGGTCTTTTCGAACATAACGGATTCCCAAGGCAGACAGGGATCGGCAAAATGTAACCAGTTCTGGTACGAAAAATACGATGTGCAGAGGCACAAGGATATAACAGAGGTTTTTTACAAAGCTGCCAAAATGGCGGATGCCATGGGCGTAAACGGCTTTGAATTGATCGGTATGATACCGTGGCTCCAGAAATGTTTTGAAGAAAAGATATTTACTAGGGAAGATACCGGAATAGCCATAGAGGATGTAGGGACATTGGAGTTTGCTGAGAAGCTTCTCAAGATGATCACCTACAAAGAGGGATTCGGGAAAATTCTGTCGGAGGGTTCACCGAGGGCAGCTGATATCATAGGGAGAGGGAGTCAGAAACATTTACCCCATATGAATCGGGGTTTTGCCCATCACTGGGACCCCCAACTCTGGTCTCCGCAGGCTCTCTTCTGGGCCATGGAGACGCGGCATCCCGTCAGCAGTATCCATGCCATGTACTGGGTATTCAGAATGTATGTGCAGGAACTCTGGCCTGCTGCGGGATTTGCATCTTCCGCTGATGTGGTCGCCTGGAGCAGGGAACTGTTCGGAACAGACAAGGCAATCGATTATAGTGATGAGAACTTCTATGATCCCGTTCATGCCACAGTCGCAAAGTGGATGCGTGAGTATGATGTGGCGCGGCGGAGCATGATAGTCTGTTCCTATGGTCCGACACCGCTTTTCTTCAGTTCCTATTCATCGGCGCCGCACTACACCATCCCCCTTCGCTCACCCGACCTTGAGAGTCGTCTCTTCAGCCTCGTCACGGGCAGCGATCTGGTGCCTGACGGCGCCGCCCTGATTGCGGCAGGACAGCGAATCATCAACGTGGAGCGTGTCATTGCAGCCCGAGAAGGGAGAACCAGGGAGCACGACACCCTTGCAGACTACCTTTTCACGAAGAAGAAGAAAGGCAAGGTCACCGGCCCCGGCGGAAAAGCAATTGCTGTAGAGCGAGCGATCGACAGGACAAAATTCGAATCTCTCAGGAATGAATACTACAGGATAAACGGGTGGGACGCCGCAAAAGGGCATCCCAGGCGGGAGACACTCGATGCACTGAATCTAAAAGACATTTCCGTGGCGGTATAAAGGGTGAGTACGTGTCCATTTTGTTCCCTTCCGGCAGAAGACATCCTTGATGAGAACGAGTGTGCTGTTGCCGTAAGGGATAGTTATCCTGTGAGCGAGGGGCATACTCTTATCATTACTAAGCGTCATGTAGATGATTATTTCAAATTATCAGAAGAGGAAAAAAAACGGGCCCTCGATCTACTGGAAAGAAGGAAGAAGGCGATAGATAGTGAATTTAATCCGGACGGATATAATATCGGCATTAATATTGGTGCATTAGCCGGTCAGACAATTTTTCATGTGCATATTCATCTCATTCCAAGGATAAAGGGAGATATCGAAAACGGAGGAGGCGAGTTGAAGGGAGTCATACGCCGCAAGATGAGCTATTGAAAACTATGACTGTCGAGAAAACCGTCCTTACTCCGCACCTTGGCTCTGCGCACTGTGCTGCGGTTTTCTCTTTAGCTAAAGAATATTACTGCCTCTTCATCATTCTCTCATATTCCCTGTGCATGAGCTCCGATGACGCCATGAAATCCGCTGTTGCGCGGTTACAGGCCACGGGAATGTTGTATACGACAGCAATTCTCAGCAGGGCCTTCACATCTACGTCATGCGGGTGCGGTTCGAGGGGATCCCAGAAGAAAATGAGCACATCGATTTCCCCTTCTGTTATTTTTGCCCCAATCTGCTGGTCTCCTCCAAGAGGACCGCTCTTGAAACGGTGAATTGGAAGTGATAGCGCCTCGGACAACAACCCTCCCGTTGTCCCTGTTGCATACAGCTCATGTTCCTTAAGCACTTCGCGGTTGAACTTTGCCCATTCCACCAGATCCTTCTTCAAATTGTCGTGCGCTACCAATGCAATTCTTTTTTTGTTTTTCATTTTTCTCCCCTATTATTCGAAAACGATTCTCGTTTTTATCTCCTCAGAATTATAACATCCATTGAAACTTAATAAAATCCCTGCCCCATGGATACCACAGGACAGGGATCTAATGGCAAGACACTTTCGCAGCCTCCGGATGGTTGGCCCATGCCTTCCAGCTATCAAAACTTTCAGAATCGAAAATCAGTGAACTGTTTCCGCTATGCGCCTTTCCTGCAGGCCGTGCCGAGCTGATATGATATGTTCAGCTTCAAGCCAATTGTCGAGATCACGACCCTCAACTCTGCCATTGTTTTCATAGATTTCGTATGCCAGTCTTTCTACTTCATCGTGCAGATTCATTTTCTCACCTCCTTTCCCTAAGGAATATTTACCTTAATCATACACCGATATGATTACATCATTATTAAACTTCAATGAAACTTCCCGGTCTCTGATGTCAGTGAGGCTGTCGGAATTCTTAATCGAAATTTCACAACTTTGTCATAACGGATTAACAATGGTTTGATATCTTTACTATGTAAGCCTATGTTCATGAAAGGGGGTGATATAACCAAAACCGAACAGCCAAAATCCTAAACATGAGGGGGTGATCACAACAGACCATAATTGAGGTTGACTATATGTATGGTGAACTCAATTCACTGATCCAGCAGTAAGAGGGCAGAAAATGAAAGGAGATTCTATATGAAAAAAAGTATTTGGCAGGCGATGAGCAGCATAGCTATTTCATTAATAATATCACTTGTATCTGTGTCCCCCTCCTTTTCTGGAGAACGGTTGCTCGATAACCATAAGGAAGTCAAGAATATCATCTTCATGGTTCCTGACGGTATGGGCTTGGCCGATGTAACAGCGGCCCGCATCTATAAGAACGGTATCGACGGCGCTCCTCTCTACTTCGAGACCCTGGAAGAGATCGGATACCAGAGAACATATTCAGCCGACAACACGATTACCGATTCAGCGGCTGCGGGCTCGGCTTGGGCTTGCGGAGAGAAGTTCGACAATGGTGAAATCTGCTACCACAGCGACGGGCGCCCTTACAACCCCAGCATTCTCGAATTGGCGAAGAGTCGAGGCAGGTCAACAGGGCTTGTGGCTACTTCCACAATCACACACGCCACTCCTGCGGTCTTTGGCGCCCATGTGAAGTCTCGTGGCTGCGAAAACGAAATAGCCTGTCAGTATATTGAGATGACAAGACCTGATGTGGTGCTCGGTGGCGGCGTATCAAAGTTCAATTCCACAAAACCAGACAAATGCGGCACCGCCGGCGACTTCATCTCGGAAGCTTTGAATGAAGGGTATAAAGTTGTGTACACGAAAGAGGAAATGGAAAGCGCAGTATCGAGCGACACAACAAAACTCCTCGGACTTTTCAATAGCGGCGGCATGACCCCGGAATATCTCAGAACTCCCGGCCTTACTGAACCGAGACTGCCGGAGATGGCAAAAGCCGCTCTTAACATCCTCGAAAGAAATAAGCAAGGTTTCTTTGTAATGATCGAAGGTTCGCAGATTGACTGGGGCAATCACGCCAATAATCTGCAGTATCAAATCGGGGAAACCCTTGCCTTTGACGAGGCTGTGAAGGTCGTTCTCGATTGGATTAACGCAAGGCAGGAGAGGAAAGAGCACACTCTTCTCATTGTTGTCCCGGATCATGAAACCGGCGGCTTTGCCATCAACGGAAATGAAGACGTTCCTGCATTGGGACAATTTGTGCCGGGCTGGACCACAAGTGGTCATACAGGCACAGATACTGTCATATGGAGCCAGGGACCCGGCAGTCATACACTGGGCAGAGCCCTTGATAATACTAACCTTTATTGGATAATGAGGGAATCTTTAAAGGACAAAGAATAGGACCGATAAAAGCAGAACTTTGACTGAGCAGAAGGGAGAGGGTCAGAAGACACCTCTCCCTTACCTTCTTGCTCATCGTCATCGAAGGGGAGGTTATTTTTGCGCATAAACTTAACCCCTTATTCATCATGCTGTAATATCGCCGGAGTAAACTTTAACTTCATGGGTATAGGCAATGTGTCCTTTTTGTACTATTAAACATGAACTTTGCAAAGCCGCCCTGTCATCGTTGATGATAGATAAAGAGCACTGTTCCAGCGAAGCTTATGACAGGTGCGCGATCTTTTTAGTCATCAAAGCAAGGGAGGGAGGTGATCGAAATGTGTCCAAGTTTCAAGGTGCGGATTTGCGAGGTGGCAGGTATCGAGCCGGAAAGAATACACTGCGCTGATAAAAATTCCTGTTTAGAAGAGAGTGGGAGAAATGCGCACCCTGTTTATGGGGGAAGACACCAGCATACAGGTGAACAATTTCTTGTGGACATATAGTGTGGATACCAGGAAATTGTCGCGCATACCGGCTTTGGCGGCGGCCCTTTAAAAATCGAAAATGGGAAGGCCTGTGGTAAAATGTTAGCGAAGATATAGTAATGGTTTGTGGCGCAATGTCCGGAATTCGGTTTGCAATACAAGGATGGGTTAGATGGATATAGCAAAGGCATTCATATTGGGTATAGTGGAAGGTGTTACAGAGTTTTTACCGATATCTTCAACAGGCCATCTTATACTTGCCGGTGATATGCTTGGTTTCACAGGTGAGAAGGCAAAGGTCTTTGAAATCTTCATACAGCTGGGTGCAATCCTTGCGGTTGTATGGCTGTATCGGGAAAGGGTAGTATCATCCATAAAAGGCATCGGCACAGAAAAGGCAAATCAATTTTTGATGAATCTTTTAGTAGCATTTTTGCCTGCAGCATTTTCTGGTCTTCTCATGCACTCTTTTATAAAACATTATCTCTTCAGCCCCATAACAGTTGCCTTTGCACTGGTGCTGGGCGGTATTGTTATGCTCATCATTGAAAGGGCTGCTGGTATCCCAGAGGTTATGGATATTGATAGCGTATCGCTTAAAAAGGCATTCGGCATTGGATTGGCACAGGTCTTATCACTTTTTCCTGGTGTTTCAAGGGCAGGCGCAACAATAATGGGCGGCATGGTTATCGGGCTTGAGAGAAAAGTCGCCACTGAGTTTTCATTCTTCCTTGCTCTACCGACCATGTTCGCTGCAACATCCTATGACTTATTAAAAAACCTGCACAGTTTGAGCGCAAATGATGCCCCTGTTTTTGCAGTTGGTTTCATAACATCATTCTTTGCAGCGCTCCTTGTTATAAAGGCATTTATCGGTTTTGTCACAAGGCACAACTTCAACTCGTTTGGGATCTACCGCATTGTCTTCGGTATAGTTGTTCTGGCGTATTACCTTTAGTTGTATCAGACCCTTGTGATTTAACCTATATTTTGCAGAGAAGCTGCGGCTTGGTAGATGATACTAATATTTAACCCACCTTTCATAACCCTGTAACATCTATCAATCTATAATCACAAATGCGCTTATTCAAGAAAGTCATAGATATAATCGTCAAGCTGATGATTCCCCTTGTAATCCTCGCTCTGATGATAGGGATTGCAAGGATATTCCTTGATTTGAGAGAGGTTTTCAAGAGTTCGACCATAGCCGGCGGTTTTGACATCATGGTGACGAATATCCTGTCGATGTTCGTCATCATAGAACTTCTTAAAGGGATCATAGAATATTTTGAGATACACAGGGTGAAGATTACCTTTATTACGGATGCAACATTGGTTTTTCTTCTCAGGGAAGTCATGATCGGCATATATCAACATAAAATGGGCTGGACTGAAATAATTTCAATTGCAGCGCTGCTCATCGTCATCGGCGGTATAAGGACCATGGCTATTGTCTATTCGCCGGACAAGAGCAAGGAGGTGGCTGTCCATGAGCAAGGAACTGATCGAGAGAATTGAGACCATAATCATAACGGTGGCGCTAATGGCGGGCGTTTTATTGATCGCTCTCCACTGGAGGTAGTTGCGGGCATTTATGAGGAGCACAAATGTTCATAATTTTCAGTTGATGAAATCATGAAGGGAGAAAATGGGTAGAAAGAGTTTTCAAAACTTAACCTCTTTTTCATAACCATGTAACATCTTCTCCGTAGACTATCCCTCAAAGAGAGGAAAGTTTCGTCAGATGGAAAGGGAGGTGAGCGTATGAAGGCCATTATCGATGCAACTGACAGCGCCTGCATCATTCGCATGTATGGGACAGACGGCGCTCTTTGCGATATACATGTCGTGGAAGAGGTTGAATTGAGAGGTGAATATAGGGACGGAGCTGCAGAAATGCAAAGCAATGGACATGAAGATTGTGCAGCGTGCCGGATGTCCAAATAGGAAAGAAGATGAAAACATGGCAGCGTAACTCAGGCTCCCGGATCAAGACACCGAACCGTTGGAAGGCCGAATGAGTTAGGAAAGGAGGTAAGACAATGGATCAGCTTTGTGGCGAATCGCCTCAGGTTGGAAAACTGATTACATCCCGTGAACACCTGCAACCGGATGTTGTTGTCAGAGATGTGGCAGATCGCTTTTTCAAGTCTTCTGAACTTGATGCGCTGGCCCTTGTTGAGGGGAGAAATCCTCTTGGGCTTGTTACTAGGCCGAAGTTCTTCTTCACGGTGTTCAGGAGATACGGATTCGAACTCTATGGAAGGAAGCCGATCATTACTATCGCCGATACGGCGCCGCTTCTGATGCATGAGGACGAAAGACTTGATGTCGCGATAGACAAGGCGCTGGAGCGGCCCCCTCAGGACGTCTACGACGATATTGTTGTGGTGAATGAGTCCGGCTCATACGCAGGGCTGCTCTCCGTAAAACAGATGGTAATTCAACAAAGCACTGTGCTCGCAAATAATATCATCCAAAAAGAAATGGTGCAGGCAAAGGCAAAAGAGATAGAGAGGATGAGTGAGTTAAGGTCCCGGTTTATAGCCCATGTCACCCATGAACTCAGATCGCCGGTGAATGCGATCATAGGACTGGCAGAACTCATACAGGTATCATCCCGGAAGGGTTATATGGAGCAGATGAAGGACCGCCTCGCGCTTCTCATGTCCAGTGCAACCAACCTCCGGGCTATTGTGACAAACATTCTTGACCTTTCAAAGATTGAGGCCGGAAAGATGGAAGTGATAACGGAACAATTCAACGTGGTGACCCTCCTCAACGAGGCGGCGGAAACAACCCGCGTCCTGGTCGGAAATAAGCCGGTTAATGTGGAAGTGATTGCGCATGAAGACCCGTTGTTTATGGTTTCCGATCCCGTTAAGATACGGCAGATACTGACCAACCTCCTAAGTAATGCGGCAAAATTTACAGAAAAAGGCAAGATTCTCATATCGCTCGGCCTTGAAGGAAGCAGGGTGAGAATTGTTGTGAGCGATACGGGGATAGGGATAAGAGAAAATGAGATGGACAAATTGTTCGTGGCCTTCAGTCAACTGGAAGATACGATGACCAAGAGACACGAGGGAACGGGACTTGGATTGACTATCACCAAGAACTTACTAACCATCTTAGGGGGTAAGATCACCGTGGCGAGCAATTTTGGGGAAGGAACGTCGTTTACGGTTTTTTTCCCTTTAAATCATATGACAAAGGAGGATAGTTCAGATGGAAGGCAAGAGAGACAAAAAGATGGTACTGATCATTGATGATGACGTGAAACATCTCCTCACTGCGAAGGGTCTTTTGGAGAATATGGGATATGAGGTACGCATACATCATTTTGCATTCGGAGCTACTAATGCGGTGAGAGAGACAAAACCGGATCTTGTTTTGCTTGATATGAATATGCCCGGCCTCTCAGGTGAAAGGCTTTCGAAACTGCTCCTTTCGAATGGCAAAACGAAGGACATTCCTATTGTATTCTATTCCTCCAATGATGAAGACAACTTGAGGAAGGCCGTGGTCGAATACGGCGTAAAGGGTTACATCGCCAAAGGAGATATCTTTGAGTTGCGAAAAAAAGTCGCGAGCTATTTGGAGTCGCCGATTGGTTGACGGGCACTGCCCTGACGGAAATACTGGAAGTCGTTGTCTCCAGGTCTTACCCCGTGCAACGGCGCCTGCGAAGAACGCCTGAGAAGGAGAAAGCACATACCGGAAGGAGGTGAGCGAAATGTGTCCAAGTTTTAATAGGCCGATTTGTGAAGTGGCGGGTATCGAACCGGAAAGAATACACTGCACCGATAAAAACGCCTGCATGGGAGAATGGGAAAAGTGCCCGGTCTTCATAGCCCAATTTTTTGTGGAGGCAGGCATAGCATTTGACAGAGTTGCATAGGTATTTGTGGAGGTGAAGAAGTTGTAGGGACCTTCTCTAAAGAGACCCGGGAAGATTTTCGGGTCTCTTTATTACAATTCTGTTACAAAAAATTAACCTGGCTGTAATAATCCTGTAACAAAATAGTTGTATCCTTGATACTAAGGAGGATAAGAATGCATCTAAAAAGTGGAGCGATCTGTCAATTTCTGAAAGGGGGTTCTGACGGAGCTCAGTGCAGCGTGGTCGGCAGGTTCATCAGGCTCATGGAAGACGCCGACATCCGGCTCTGTATGGGCAGACACCATGAGGCATGCTCATACTATGTGCTCTCATTACGGGGACTGGCTCTTAGGGCTGCGGATCCTGATACTGCATTAGGCACGCGGTAGAATGTTCCGTCTTTCCTATAAAAGGTGCCCCACCGTGTATGCTTAACGAATTGACGACACAATCTGCAACAGGAATTGAGGAGATGAGATGTCCCTCTTGCGATTCCGATGCTATCTATAAGTATGGAAGGGCATGGACAGGAAAACAGAGGTTTCTCTGCATGATGTGCGGGATGCAATTTACCGGCAATGCCGGGAAGGCAACGGTGAAAGGCAAACCGGCTTGTCCGGAATGCGGGAAGCCCATGAACCTCTATAAGATAGAGGGTATTGTTGTGCGGTTCAGATGTTCGGGCTATCCAAAATGTAGAACATTCAAAAAATATAGGATGAAGGAGGAGCCAGATGAGCCATTACATCCATAACGTCCCGGGAAGATTGAGAGTTAAAAGTCCGGCAGTTAAGAAGAACACGGATGCCGCGGTTGAAATCCGAAAGATTTTGAGCGCCATGAACGGTATTGCAACGGTCGACATTAACCTCATCACCGGCAGTGTTCTCATTAACTACAATCCGGCGACCGTACAATACAAAGACATTGTAGGCACGCTCCAAAGGAAGGGCTACTTTGATACGTCAAAGGCGATAACAAATGATCAATACATCCAGAGAGCCGCTTCGAAAGCAGGCAATATCGTCGGAAAGGCTATCTTCGGTACATTTGTGGAAAAGGCATTCGAAGGGTCGGCTTTGTCATTAATAACATTCTTGATCTAATTCTAGATGTCTTCACTCGCTCACTTTTCTGCTTCAAGATTTTCTGCCTTGAGTTTTAGTTCGCTAATTTGACAAAGTATTTTTTCAGAAAACTCAGACTCGCCGAGATCTTTATACTCGGGCATTAATTTCCGCACATCCGGATAGTCTTTAAATAAAAGTTCCAACATGTTGGATTGTGACCTTGCCAGATCAATATAGGACTTCTTTAGCGCAATATATTTTCCTTTATACGTTGCTAAGTCATTCTGCGGTTTTTTTTGAAGAGCAATACTCACTATACTTACGATCACGATCAATAGAGCAAAGAATAAATGCGTCCAAACACTTTTGTTTATCATGTTGCCCTTTCTTTATTGAAGGTCATATTATCCATGTTTTCAGAGAGTTCAAGCGATTCTTTCTTTTTCTTGTACAGCTCAAGGTATACATCAATCGATATGCCGTCTCGATTGTCATTTTCCTTCACGAACTCTTTCTGCAAAATAGACGGGCAAACCGGATTCTCCAATGGCCGAAGCCACTCTTTCTAAGTCGTAGGGCGCCCTTATAAAATCGGTTTTCACGCCTTCGGGCAGACATTCGACGAGGGTCAGGCATGCCCGTGTATCCCCATCCTTCGGCTTTCCGACGCTGCCGGCATTGATGAATACCTTGCCGTCCACATCCCTCCTGTATGGAATATGGGTATGCCCGTAAATCAAGATACCCGCCTTTGCCTTGTCCGCCATTTCGAGAAAAAATTTATCTTTCCGGTCCTGGTGCCAATAGAGGTTATTCTTCAGAGGCGTAGCATGGAATATCTTGACCGTTCTTCCATGACAGGAGAAAGCGATCTCGAACGGGAGGCTTCTCATATATTCCTTACTTTTCCCCGAGGCATGTTTTTTTGTCCACTCAAAGGCCAGCGCCGCCATCTCCTCCTGAAGGGGATTCTCATATCTGCACCCGCAATGCTCCTTATTATTGCCTACGGCTTCATCATAGTTGCCCTGTACTCCCTCGATTTTATGTTCCACAAGGAAATCGACTACCTCATTCACAAATGGCGCATAGCCTCCGACGTCGCCGAGGTGATACAGCTTATCCACTTTCTGCAAAACGGCTGTCTCACATACCGCCTTTAATGCCTCGATATTGCCGTGAATGTCTCCTAGTATTCCGAGTTTCATCCGCCGATCTCCTTATACCAACAAAGTAATTGCATCGCAGCTCGCGTTCTTTACTATGATTGCTCATCATCAGGTGCGAGACTTGCCTCTTCTGACGCTCAACACGTATTCAACCTTTCTGCTTACCAATATAGGCAAGAAATCTTTGACCCTTGCATTTCTTTTGAAACCCTTCAGCACTAACTCATAAAGCTTCCCCACTTCTTCGAGTGACGCGCCGATACGCCCTGCAACTGTCTGCATGGCGTTTAGATGGCGCAGTCTTTCGGGTTCATCTTCATAAAGCGCATGAAGATGAACATTCTCATCCTGCGAGGTACCCTTTACAGCCATGGCAATTTCTTAAGAACGGTATTCATTAAGATCACGGTGACCAATTTCCATACTCGTGTCTTCAACCTTTCAACTCCCGTATTCTGTCTGTCAATTCCCAGGGCAGCCCTATATCCATTCTGCCCACATGTCCATATACTGCAAGCCTTCTGTAAAAACCGCCCTTAACAATGGAGGGCAGGTACCGCAGATTGAACTGTTTTATTATTCCCGCAAGTCGAAAGTCAAAATGCCTCTCAATGAGTTCTGCAATCTTCTCATCAGAGGTCTTCCCTGTGCCAAAGGTCTCTACCTGAACACTCACCGGCCTTGAAAGACCTATAGAATAGCTGAGATGTATCTCGCATTCCTCTGCAAGCCCTGCTGCTACCACATTCTTTGCCGCATATCTGGCGGCATATGCGCCTATCCTGTCTATACGCATGGGGTCTTTTCCGCTCAGGGCAGAGCCGCTGTGCCGGGAATATTCTCCATAGGTGTCTATGGCATTCTTTCTCCCTGTTAAGCCTGAATGGACAGAAGGACCACCAACTATGAACGGCCCGTCGGGATTTATGAATATCCTCGTGTTTGTATCAGGTTTGATCTCCTCATCGGCGAATACAGGGTTTACAACAGCAGCCCTTATATCGTCATGCAGTTTCTTTAAATCAGGACCGCCTGATGCTAACGGTTTGTTCTGGCTCGCGATCACTGTAACACTGTGAATACTGTAAGGCCTGCCATCCCTGTATTCCACTCCTACCTGTGTTTTCCCGTCAGGTGCAAGATAGGGGAGTATCTTCTGGAGCCTGACAGAGGTCAGTTTTCTTGCAAGCCTGTGAGCGAGCCAGATGGGAAGGGGCATAAAAGATGCGGTCTGGTTGCAGGCAAAGCCGAAGACAGTGACCTGATTCCTGACAGGGATATTATCCATCTCCTCCTCCGATAGCTCTCTCTCATCAAGGCAGCAATGCTCATCTGAAGGCAATTCCTTGAGGCTTGTTACAATGCTGCAGGTCTTGCCGTTAAAGGCATGCTGGTCATAGCCGATCTGGTTTATAACCTGTCTTGCTATATACGGGAAATCTACAATGGCATTGGATTCAAACCTTGCTGCTATAAAAACTATGGCTGTGGATACAGCACACTCAGCAATGACCCTTGAAAATGGGTCCTGCTGAAGGAAATGATCTACAAGGGCATCGCTTATCTGGTCACAGAGCTTGTCAGGGTGTCCTTCTGTTACAGATTCTGATATAAAAATAAAGTCCTTTTTCATTTAGCACCTCATTGCTTAAGGTTAAGGTTGAGGCTAAGGTTAAGAATTACAAATTTTTAATCTCTCTTAACCTAAACCTTAACCTCAACCTGTTCTTTTTGTGCCTTCATTCACTAACAATGGCATCACCGCACTGCCTCCAATCACAATACCATCGAGGATACCTATGGGAGCCAATCCCAAAAGATTTCGGAGCCCTGGTAGCGCCATGGCAAGAAGCTGTACGGCAAAGGAACCTCCGAGGGCGATATTGAGATATTTATTGGGCAGTAGTTTTTCCTTATCAAATATAGAATGCTTCTCGGAGCGGCAACTTATGGCGTGGAGAAGCTGACCTGCGGTAAGGCTCATAAAAGCCATGGCGCTTGCCTTCTGTCCCATACCGTATCTCATCACGCCATATCCATAGGCCCCCAGGGTCCCCGCGGAAATCACTGCGGATTCAAATGTGATTCTTTTGAAATCCGACGTCTTGACGATCAGTTCTTCAGGATCCCGTGGAGGCTGGCTCAGCACATCAGGTTCAGGGGGTTCGAGGGCAAGGGCAAGACCCGGCGCTATATCGGACATAAGGTTGATCCACAGCAGCTGTATCGCACTGAGAGGTTGACCGAGCCCCCCTGCAATAGCAGTGAACATAACCATGATCTCGCTCAGATTTGTCGACAGCAGGAAATGGACGGATTTCCTGATGTTGTTATAGATGGTCCTTCCCTGGCTTATGGCGATGATCATCGTTGCGAGTTCATCGTCTTCGATGACAACGTCTGCGACTTCCCGGGCAACATCGGTGCCCACATGTCCCATTGCGATGCCTATATCCGCTGCTTTGAGGGCAGGGCCGTCATTAATACCATCTCCCGTCATGGCCACAATCTTTCCCGCACCCTGGAGCGCCTGAACTATCTGGAGCTTATGGGCAGGACTCACGCGCGAAAAAACATGCACCCTCTCGCAGAGCGCCTTCATCACTTCAGGGTCGATACTGGCAAGGTGAGCGGAATCAAGGATCTCGAGTTGTTCGCCATTGCTGAGGTTCAATTCCTTTCCTATGGCATAGGCGGTCGGGCTCTGGTCGCCGGTTATCATGACCGTCTCAATCCCTGCCCTGTGAAATTCCCCTATCAACCCCTTCACGCCTCCTCTGACCGGATCAGCCATTCCTACAAGACCCAGCCACACAAGATTATCGCTGAAATCGACATCATTATTAAGAAACGCGCCCGGTTCACCATCACTGAGAGAGTACGCCACCCCAAGGACACGGAGAGCCTCCCCGGCCATACGCTCATTTTCCGTCTCTATGGCGAGCCGGTCCTCATCGGTCAAGGGAATCTTCCTGCCATCCTTCATATGCCACCTGCACATCGACAGGACCTCGTTCGGGCTCCCCTTTACGGCAACAAGCGCGGAATGGTTGCCTGCGCGGTGAAGTGTATACATGTAGTTGCGGTTTTCAGAACGATGTTGAATGTTCACCAGGAGAAATTTTTCCCTGAGTCTTACCACATCGACCCCCGAACTCAATGCTATGTGGATCAGCGCATTCTCCGTAGGAGAACCGTTGACCGCATATTCACCATGCTGTCCGATCACTTCACTTTCATTGCAGAGAGCCGCTATGTGAATGAGTCTCAGGAGTTCATCGAAGAGATATACACTCGCCGGTTCACCGGACGCAAAAAACTGCCCGTCGGATACAGTGAAGCGCCTCATCCCACTAAATGCCGTGACAACAGACATCCTGTTCAGGGTGATCGTTCCTGTTTTGTCGAGGCATATGGTGTGGATAGAGCCGAGGGTTTCGACCGCTTCGAGTCGCCGTATGAGGACGTTGTGCCTCCGCATATTTCTGATGCCCAGGGCTAAGGTTGTGGTCGCCACTGTCGGAAGTCCTTCGGGGACGGCGGCGATGGCAAGGGATATGGAGGTTTTGAGCATCTGTAAAAAACCGTATCCACGAAGAAGTCCCGTAACAAAGACCAGGCCGCAGACAGCGCCGCAGATCAATACCAGTTGGCTGCCCATCATGTCCAGTTGGCGCTCCATAGGGGTTTCAGGAGGTCTTGCTTCACCGACGAGGATTTGTATCCTTCCGATCTCGGTAAACCTCCCTGTCGCAACGGCAACAGCAATCCCCTGTCCTCCGACAACAAGTGTCCCCATGTATACCATGTTCGTCCTGTCAGCGAGGGGGATGTTGTCCCTCTCACCCTCTCCCGCCAGGGGAGAGGGTTTATAAATTTGTTTCCCTCCCCCTTGATGGGGGAGGGTGAGGGAGGGGGTGGCTGTTGTTTTAACCACAGGCATACTCTCGCCGGTGAGTGCTGACTCATCGATGCTCAGGTGATTGGCTTCAATGAGCCTTGCGTCTGCCGCAACATAGCTGCCGGGCCTGAGCAGAAGGAGGTCTCCGGGCACTACGTTTTCTGCGCCTATCTCTTTCAGACGACCATCCCGCAGCACTATAGCAGAGGGTCTCACAAGATTCTTCAGCGAATGGATCGTTTTTTCGGTCTGGCTCTCGGTTGTGTAACCGATGGCGGCATTGATGAGGACTACGCCCATGATCACCACCGCATCTGCAAGACCGCCGGTGAGGAGCGAAATGCCCGCAGCAGCTCCCAGGAGGGCGACAGGAAGGGATTTGAACTGGTTGATGAACATACTCAGCCCTGAACGCGGAACAGATTCAGGAAGGACATTCGGACCGTATTTTTTGAGATGTGCCCCGGCGAGGTCGCCGGATAAGCCCGAATCTTTCGACGTGCCGAGAGATTGGAGAACCTCGGTCGCCTCAGCAAGATGCCACGGCTCGACTCTCTGGTCCTCGGACCGGATAATGCTTTTCCTTAATTTTCTCCTGCTTCTGAGCTCTCCGCGTTCCGGGGTCAGGACTTCGCCTGGCCTTGCTTTTTCCGGAAGCGGGTTGTGGACCTTTGCATGTCGAACTTCTTTCCCGGAGCCTGCTGCCACCCCTGGAACGGGTAATGAAAAACAAGATGACTGCCTTCCGGCATTTTTTTTGTGAGCTTCGACAACGTCCGCAATGAGCAGGGCTATTGAATGGTGGGGGTTGTCTGAATTAAAGAAAACAAGCACACTCCCGGTCAAAGAGTTTACCGAGAATTTCAGTATCTCTTTATGAGACGACAGACCCCCCTCTATCTCTCTCTTGAGCCTCTCAGAGCGGTATAGCCCATCTACCTTAAATCGCGCCCTGCCTTTTACAGCAGCATGTATGGGCCGAACCACACCTTTTATCCCTTTTTACCCTTCGTTCTCGGGGTTTTTTTCTGATACGCCTGCTTTCGGAGCCGTTGCTTCTTTTCGAGCGCCTGTAACGGCTGGTCTCGGTTTCGGCAGGGCGGCGCCTGCAACCTCCTTCACTCCTTCAACAACCCCAACAAGCATATCCTTGACAGCCTTTACCGCGGTATTCCCTATAGTTCCGGCAGCCTCGATCGCCCCTCCCACAGCCACCTTTGCCACATCTTCCACATTCCCGCCGACTTCCTTGGTTGCTTCGATGACCCCGTCAACCGCCCTCCGCGCAACCATGGCAACATCAGCGCCTACCTCAGCAGCACCTTTGACTGCGCCCTTTACCGTCTGGCTGGCAACGGTCACGACATCTCCGCCGACATCGCTCACTCCCATGACGACACCCTTCGCAACGCTCTTTGTGCTTAAAATGAGGCCTGTGCCGACCTCTTCCGTCGCCTGAATCGCACCCTTTACCACGTCTCTTGTAATGGTAACTGCTTCATTGGCCACTGAACCAGTGGCTCTCAGAGTGTTGGAAACGGTATTCCTCACCAGGCTGACGATTTCAGCCTCGATCTCGTTGATGCCCTTGAGGCTGCTCACGACACCTTCTTTTACTGCTGTTCCTGCCTTGCCGATTCCTTCGCCCATCGGGCTTTCCTCTATGACATGCTCATTAGACATGGGTAACCTCCTCTTTTTCACAAACGTGGGTAGCTGTTTATCATAAAAACGGAAGGGAAATCCCTTCTTCCTCCAGACCGTTATGCTGCGACCCCGGCGCCTTGCCCTGACTTGAGGAATATGTTAAATGCGTACCAGAAGGCGGCATACCATGGGAGCGCAGTAAGATTTCCTACGCTCATTTGGTATATTCCGGCGCCGAGGAGCAGGAGAAAAGCCAGCCCTCCGATGTCTATCTCGCCCCCGGTAAGCGCCACAAGCTGAGTATTCATCCCTTTAAAGGTTTCCGATACCCGCTGCTGCAACCTTCTCGGAGAGGCGTTCAGTCCTTGAAGGCTGAAAAGATTACCGGCCATGGCGTATCCCGCAATTCTTTCACTATCCAGATCGTGCATCACGAGCAAACTGCCGGTTAAGGCATTGACTTCAACGGTCTTGATGCCTTCAAAACCGGAAAATCGTTCCTTCAAGCCTCCAAAAAATGCACGATCACCCTTTTTTGAAGGTATCCTGATCCTCAACCTTCCTCTGGTCCGATGGCTTATATAAGCGCGCGGGAGCATTAAGCGTTTGGTTCGCCTTCCGGCGCAACCGGGGCAGATGCGGCTTTTTCCGCCTCCGAGATCTCAGCTTTTACCTCGGCTACCAGGTCCTCAACCACCTCACCTACTTCAGCAAAAGTCTCCTTGCCTTTTTCAAAGAGGATAAGTCCTCCCTTTATCGCTGCCTTTGCCACCGGTTTTGCCACACCTGCAATAACGGGGAGCACGGCAGGAGCAAGGACAGCCGCCCCTATGCCAATAGCAAGCCCTGTCACAACATTTCCCTTCAGGACATCATCAAAAAGTCCCATTCCGAGCCTCCTTTCTTTTGTATATCTTTACCATATCACTTTCATCATTTAGCGTCCATGAGTTCTTTCATTACTTGCCTACAAGAAGACAAATTTCATTGAAATTTAACGGTAGCTTCATAAGGACGTAACAGTACTGTGGTTTACTATGCCCAGGATCAGACGAAAGAGGATGACTGCTATGATGCAGTACAAGATTTTACATCATGTCCCAGGCCGTATCAGGATTGAGGTGCCCTCCATTAAGGGACGTTCCCTGAAGGCTCTAAAGCGATTATCAGATATTCCCGTTCCGTGCGGTATAGAGGACATTCGCCCTAATCCCTTGACAGGAAGCCTCTTGATAAAGTATGACCCAGGCCGGATAAATATCGTTTCCTATCTGAGGGACATGGCATCCAGGGACGTGATAAACAATGTACTCGACAAAGGAGGTTTGTTATGAACAGCACCCATAACATTGCATCTATGATACACCTCACCAATGAATTGGAATTGCAGTGCCCCTACTTTGATGCATCCGACGTCTGCAATGCCTCGCTCTCCTCATTATTGCCATCGCCGACTATGAGGGTGAATTTCTGTAACAGCGAAGACTATGACAATTGCCCCATATTCCTGGCTAAGGTCTTAAGAAGGAGGCGGAAATGACATGTCTCGACTATGTGTCCGAAGATTTGAGATGTCTCAGGGGTATCCCCGTTACTCCAAGGTTCAGCAGCTTCTTCTGTAAAGGAAAACATGAGAAATGTCCTTTGATCATATGGGAGAAATCTCAGACAAAGAACCCGGAGATGTTACGGCCGAAATCATTTATCAATATATGGAGGGAACCATGAAATGTCCGCATCTGGCAAAATGGGTCGTGTCTGTCTGTAAGGCTGTGAGTAATACTTATGTCCCCAGTAACTTTGAGCTTCAAGAGTACTGTAAGACAAAAAGCCATAAGAAATGCCCTTTCTTTTTAAAGAATACAGCCGTGAAAAGAGAAGCGGATGGCCTGATCTCAGCATAGGATAAACCCATGCTCATGGGATGCAGTCTTTATAATTTAACATCTCCTTAATATTGCTGTAACATTACCCTGTTATTCTATTTCATGGTAATTATCTTTTTGAGTCTCATCGTTTGCGTAGTCGCCGTGATTATTTTGTTTAAAGCAAGCCCGAATCTTTTTATATTCCAGCTTATGGAAAGGGTTTTTGGAGAAATACATTTCAACAAAAGGAAGTAGCGTAAGCATTTTTTTGGCGTGACGAACTAAGAACCGGAAAGGAGGTGAGATTTCGGGATGTAACAGAAAATTAATCTTCTTGTAACATAATTGTAACAATCAAAATGTATCCTAAAAAAAAGGAGGAGTAAAATATGAAAAATGTAATAAGTTTAGTTCTCGCAATCGCCGTTATTCTCTCGTTCACGGTGGCAGGAGCAGAAGAAACATTGAACGGCGCAGGTGCAACATTCCCCTATCCTGTTTATTCTGCATGGGCATATGACTATCATAAGACAACAGGTGTAAAACTTAATTACCAGTCAATAGGCTCAGGGGGAGGCATCAGACAGATCGTAAACAGAACAGTGGATTTTGGAGGCTCCGACAATGTTCTTACCCCGCAGGACCTCAATAAAGACAATCTGCTTCAATTCCCGGCAGTAATGGGCGGTGTTGTCCCTGTGGTCAATATACCAGGCGTTAAGGAGGGCGAGCTAAGGCTTGATTCCGAGGCTGTATGCAAAATATTCCTCGGAGATATCAAACAGTGGAATGACAAGAAAATAAAAGACTTAAATCCGAAAATAAATCTCCCTGATAAAGAGATAACCGTTGTGCACAGGTCAGACGGCTCAGGAACAACAGCCATCTATACCCATTATCTCAGCGGCGCATGCGCTGCATGGAAAGATAAGGTCGGCTATGGAACATCAGTCAAGTGGCCGGTTGGCATAGGCGGCAAAGGGAATGAAGGTGTTGCCAACTATGTTAAGCGGACACCGAATTCCATCGGATATGTGGAATTCGCCTATGCAAAGCAGAATAAGCTTGCACACACACTCCTGAAGAATCCGGCAGGAAACTTTGTTGAACCGTCCTTTGATACCTTTGAAGATGCTGCTGCCACAGCGGATTTTGATGCCAAAAACCATTTTGCCACATGGCTTACCAACGCACCGGGCAAGAATTCATGGCCTATAGCTGGCGCTACCTTTATACTCCTCGCAAAGGAAAAAAAGGACTCTAATGTAAAGACCGTAAAATTCTTTGACTGGGCGTTCAAAAATGGTGATGCAAAGGCAAAGGAACTCATCTATATCCCGATGCCAAAGTCTCTAAAGGATAAAATCAGGGCATACTGGAAGGCAAACGGAATATATTAGGTACCACAGGCTAAAGGCGAATAGGCTGAAGGCAAAAGGTTAAAACTGCCTTATTCCTTCAGCCTTTTTTTTGACCTTAAATTTAATCAAGAGAATTCAGGGAGGGGAGATATGAGATGCCTCGCGGCTCCGCTGCGGGGTAATTCATTAAATTGCAATAGACAATTCCGATATGTATTATATATTGACCACTGACTGTAAGGAGCATTATCGCTGTGATTTTTTCAAAAAAGAAAAATCCTGTTGATTTAACTTTCTCATTTATTACCGGTATCGCATCCGTCTCTGTTATTTTAATTACCGCAGGCATTTTATATGTGCTTTTTAAGGAATCTTCCCTTTCTATAGAAAGGTTTGGTTTTTTTAAATTCCTTACACTGGTTGATTGGGATCCTGTGAAGGAATCTTTTGGAGCCGCCGCAGCCCTTTATGGAACATTAATCACCACAGTTTTGGCCCTTATTATTGCCATACCGGTTGCCGTTGGAATTGCCATATATGTTACAGAGGTCGCCCCCAATTTCCTGAAGGGTCCCGTCGGGATTGCCATAGAGCTTTTAGCGGCCATACCCAGCATCATTTACGGCATGTGGGGTCTCTTCACCCTTTCCCCGATTATGGCCAAGTACATCGAACCCTTTTTGCAAAGGACTGTCGGGAAACTACCCCTCGTTGGAATTCTGTTTGAAGGCACTCCCCTGGGCATAGACTTCTTAACGGCGAGCATGATACTCGGCATAATGATAATTCCGTTTACAGCGAGCATATCGAGGGATGCCTTTAACCTTACGCCGGCAGTAGTCAAGGAGTCAGCCTATGCAGTGGGCGCTACAAAATGGGAAGTGGTAAAGGATATAGTGCTGCCCTATTCAAAACTGGGCGTCTTTGGAGGTGTTGCCATCTCCCTCGGAAGGGCGCTGGGTGAAACAATGGCCGTGGCCTTTGTCCTCGGAAACAACAACCAGATAACCACATCCCTCTTCGGCGCAGCAGCCACCGTTACGGTAAAACTCGCAAACGAGTTTACAGAAGCGGACAAGGACATCTATCTTTCATCATTATATTATTTGGCGCTCTTGCTCTTTGTTATGAGCTTTATTGTCCTGGCTATCGCAAAGTTCCTTTTATTAAAGGCCGAAAGGAGATACAGCAGGTGAGGCGTGAAAGATTAAGGGTTATACAGAGCCATGCTGCTTTTGTCGTAAGCACCCTTACCGCCCTGTTCGGTATTTTCTGGCTCGTATTCATTATCGGTGACATCCTTATTCACGGCATAGGTGCGCTGAACATAGACCTGTTCATAAAGGACCCGGCCCCGGCAGGTGTGGAGGGAGGCGGCTTGAGGAACGCATTTGTAGGGCATCTGATGATAACCCTGTTTGCAACATTGATAGGCGTCCCTGTGGGCGTGCTCGGCGGCACATTCCTCGCAGAATACGCAAGGGGCAAAAAAATCGCCCGTTTTATAAGCATCCTCTCGGACATAATGGTAAGTGTTCCAGCCATTGTGGTCGGCACGTTCGTATATGCCATAATCGTAAAACCCCTCGGTCATTTCAGCGGCTGGGCAGGGGCGGTTGCCCTGGCAATAATAATGATCCCCGTTGTCCTGAGGACAACAGAGGACATGCTTTCCCTTGTATCATGGACGGTCAGAGAAGCTGCCTTTGCCCTCGGCGCTCCCTATTATAAAGTCATTCTACAGGTGGTTTACAGGGGAGCGGCCACCGGCATCTTAACGGGGATCCTCCTTTCCATTGCAAGGGTTACAGGGGAAGCAGCGCCCCTTTTATTTACATCATTTAACAACTCCTTCTTCTCCACAAACATGAATGAACCGATAGCTTCCCTTACGGTATCCATATTCCAGTATGCCATGGGGCCTTATGACAGCTGGCATGCGCAGGCATGGGCTGCAGCGCTGATGATTACGGTATTCATTCTCATTATTACAGTACTCGGAAGGCTCATCATAAAATGGAGGTACAAGAAGTGACAGGACAAATAGAGCTCGAGGCCAAAAATCTTAACTTTTATTACTCAGGCAACATACATGCCCTGAAGCAGGTAAGCTTCTTCGCCTATAAGCACAATGTTACGGCGTTGATAGGACCCTCCGGCTGCGGCAAAACCACGCTCCTCAGGTGTTTCAACAGAATGCATGACCTGTATCCTAAAAATAGGTACGAAGGCGAGATAGTCTTTCAGGGTAAAAATATTCTTTCTAAGGACGTAGATGTCATTAACCTCAGGAGCCGTATCGGCATGGTATTTCAGAAACCGACCCCATTCCCCATGACCATATTCGACAATGTCGCATACGGTCTGAAGTTAAAGGGAATCAACAAAAGGACAGAACTCTCGGAAAGGGTTGAAAAGGCCCTTAAAAATTCAGCCATCTGGGATGAGGTTAAAGATAAGCTCAATGTCAGCGCTTACGAGCTTTCCGGAGGACAGCAGCAGAGGCTCGTTATCGCAAGGGCATTGGCCGTCGAGCCGGAGGTCTTGCTTTTTGACGAGCCCACATCCGCTCTCGACCCCATATCCACAAGCAAGATAGAGGAGCTTCTTGTCCAGTTAAAAAGCAAGATCACCATAATTATCGTTACCCACAATATGCAGCAGGCAGCGAGGATCTCTGACTTTACCGGGTTTGTAATGCTCGGGGAGTTGATTGAGTTCGATAAAACTGATAAAATGTTCACCGCTCCCTCTGAAAAACTCACAGAGGAATATATAACAGGGAGGTTCGGCTGATGACTGTCTTTGATGAAGAGTTGCAGCATTTAAAAGAAAAGCTTCTCAAGATGGGATCCCTGGTGGAAGATGCGATTAAGAATTCCATACATGCCCTTGTGGACAGGGACAATGCCCTTGCAGCAAAGGTCATTGAAAATGACCGGATAATAAACACGTTCGATGTTGAGATTGATGAAGAATCCATCCGGCTCATCGCATTGAAACAGCCGAGGGCAGGTGATCTGCGATTGATAACAACTGCGATGAAGATAACCACTGACCTCGAAAGGATGGGAGATATGGCTGTCAATATAGCCGAAAGGGCGTTGGAGCTGAATGAAGAGCCTATTCTCAAGCCATATATTGACATACCGAAGATGAGCCAAATTGCACAAGGCATGACGAGGGATGCCCTCGACGCCTTTGTGAGAAAAGACAAAAAGCTCGCAACAGACGTGATTATGAGAGATGATGAAGTTGATGACCTCAAGCATGACGTATTGCAGGAACTTGCCTTTTTTATGGCCCAGGATCCCACAACAGTTTTCCGTGCCATGAAGATAAGCTTTGTGGCAACGTATCTCGAACGCATTGCAGACCATGCTACCAATATCGCTGAGATGGTGATCTATCTGGTTGAAGGAAAAATAATCAGACATATGCTGCCTCCGGCTGAAGACAAATAATAACGTCTCAGGGAATGGAGCGGTAATGGTCGTTATTCTTTTATCTCAAAAATGAAATCGATCTCGAGGGGAGCGTTTAAAGGAAGAACGGGCACCCCCGCAGCGACCCTTGCGTGTCTTCCGTGGTCGCCGAAGATATCCCGCAGGAGTTCTGATGCGGCGTTCAGGACTTTTGGCTGGTCAATAAAATCCGGTGCCGATGCCACATAGCCGCTCAGTTTGACGCACCGGGTGACTTTATCCAGGCTCCCGAGATGCGCCCTTACGATGCTCAGGGCGTTCTTCACCACCTGTTTTGCATCCTCCTGGGCATCGCTGACTGAGACCGATTCACCGAGCCTCCCTGTACGGATGAGTTTTCCTTCCCTTAACGGGAGCATGCCGCTGAGAAAGAGAAGGTTGCCGGTCTGCACGCAGGGAACGTAAGAGCCCAGGGCAGCCGGAGCCTCGGGAAGGGTGATGCCGAGCTCTCTTAATCTTTCTTCAGGTGGAACCATAGGATTGTTTCTATTATAGCGGTCTTCATCGACACCCGCAACTGCTGTTTCTCGTACTGAAGGACCTGGAATGACAGAAAATGAGGCGGTTAAAGTATTTTCCCTCTCCGTGAGAAAAACTCGCTCAGCGCAACCCGTATCACCGCTCCCCTGGACCACTTCTGGCCGGTCTCTTTTGAATACTCCCGGGCAAGTTCTTCCAGGGCCTCCATCACCTCTTCTTCGAGATACACAGAGGTTTTTACCAACTTCTCATGTTCTTCTGCCATGGATTTCAGGAAATGCGATGATACTGAGATCTATAGGGATTCTATCAGAAAGTGACGGTCATGGGAAGCGGAAGAAGGGGGTCTGATGATCGCACAGTTGATATCTTTCAAAACCCCTCCACTGCTCTCAGGGGGTAAACGTCTGTTATTATAGAGAGATGGAATTTAAACTCTCGACGAATTTCATCCCCCGGGGTGACCAACCGAAGGCTATTGAAGGGCTGACCGGGGGAATCGGGAAAGGACTGAAACATCAGGTCCTCCTCGGGGTCACCGGCTCCGGCAAAACGTTTACTGTCGCCAATGTGATCGCACATATGCAAAAGCCTGCCCTTGTCATAGCCCATAATAAAACCCTTGCCGCGCAATTGTACGGTGAGTTCAAAGAATTGTTTCCTGAAAATGCCGTGGAGTTCTTTGTGAGTTACTATGACTATTACCAGCCCGAGGCATACATCCCCACCACCGACACGTATATCGAAAAAGATGCCATGATCAATGACGACATTGACAGGCTGCGCCATTCTGCCACAAGGGCTGTTCTGGAGCGGAGGGATGCCATTGTCGTCGCATCGGTTTCCTGCATCTACGGCATCGGCTCACCCCGGGATTATATGGATATGCACCTCTTTCTCGAAGAGGGGATGCATACCGAACGGGATGAGATACTCAAAAGACTTGTGGAGATGCAGTATAACCGTTCTGATGCCGAGTTCAGGAGGGGAGCCTTCAGGGTGAGGGGAGACAGTGTGGAGGTGTACCCGTCCTTTTCGCTGAATAAAGCGGTACGCCTGGAATTTTTCGGGGATGACATTGATGCGCTCTTTGAATTTGATCCCCTGACCGGCGAGAAACTCAGGAGGTTCCAAAGGTTTGCCCTTTTCCCCAACAGCCATTGGATCACCCCGAGGGAACGCATGGAGCCGGCGCTGAAGCGGATAGAGGAGGAGATGAAGGAGAGGGTTGACTCTTTCCTGAAGGAGGGGAAGGTGGTGGAGGCGCAGAGGATCGAGCAGAGGACGAGGTTCGATCTCGAGATGCTCAAGGAGTTCGGCTACTGCCATGGCATCGAGAACTACTCGAGACATCTGAGCGGCAGGGCGCCCGGAGAGCCGCCGTACACACTCATCGATTACTTCCCTGAGGATTTTCTCATCGTGGTGGACGAATCTCACGCAACCGTACCCCAGATCGGCGGCATGTATGAAGGCGACAGGTCAAGAAAGCAGACCCTCGTGGATTTCGGCTTCAGACTCCCCTCTGCCCTGGACAACAGGCCTTTAACCTTCAAAGAGTTTGAACACAGGGTGAATCAGGCCATCTATGTCTCGGCAACTCCAGGCCCCTATGAAATCGAAAAGGGAAAGGGGAGGGTCGTGGAACAGATCATCAGGCCTACGGGATTGATTGACCCTGAAATGAAGGTAAAATCTGCCTCGGGTCAGGTGGATGACCTTCTCCGCGAGATCAGAGAGAGAGCAGAAAAGGGGGAGCGGGTTCTCGTCACTACGCTGACAAAGAAGATGGCGGAGGACCTCGCCGACTATTACATAGAACTGGGGGTGAGAGCCCGGTATCTCCATTCAGACATCGACACCCTGGAAAGGGTGGAGTTGTTGCGGGACTTGAGGCAAGGCAAGTTTGATGTCCTCATCGGCGTGAACCTTTTGCGGGAGGGGCTCGACCTTCCCGAGGTTTCCCTGGTGGCGATACTGGACGCGGACAAGGAAGGGTTTCTCCGGTCCGAGCGCTCCCTGATCCAGACCGCGGGAAGGGCGGCGCGGAATGTGAACGGAGAGGTGATCCTCTATGCGGATACCATTACAGGTTCCATGAAAAGGGCCCTGGACGAGACCGAGAGAAGAAGAAGAATCCAGAAACGGTATAACGAAGAGATGGGGATTACGCCGGAAACGGTGAAATCCAGCATTAAGGACATCCTGAGTTCCATCTACGAATCGGATTACTGGACAGTCCCGGTTGCAGAAGAAACCCCTGCCTATGGCTATGACGAGGAGACCTTGAAGAGGCTTGAAGAGGAGATGAGGGAAGCGGCGAAGAAGCTGGACTTTGAGCGGGCCATCGAGTTCAGGGACAAGATTAAAGAAGTGAGGAAGAAGCTTATTGAGGTCGGAATAGGGGCAGCCGGTGAACCCGTTGCGCAGAAGGGGAAGAAAAGGGGCAGGAGGAGGTAAAGGGTCCGGTGTTTTTTGGGAAACGTTTCTATGCGATTTCTGTGGACGACGGCGAGTATGAGCACGTTAGATGAACATATCCTGCGGGATAAGAACTTGCACCGCAAAATGAGCACGCCGAAAAGAGGGAGAATTAGCGTATCCACCGCTCAGCGGTGGTCTTGAGGGCTGGTGGAGTGGTCATTGCGAGCCCGGCCTTATGGGGCGCGGCAATCCCCAGGCTTGAACAATGAGATTGCTTCACTTCGTTCGCAATGACGGGAGAAGGGGCGTACAATGCCTTATCGTCGTGATTGCCACTTCTACTCCTTATCGTTTATGAGGATATCACTCTTGCGGACTTCAGTCATGCATACGCCGAATGGGCCAATTTCCAATGTGACCTCGGGCCGGTTTTCAGCGATCATTAATCCGCTTTTTGTTCTAAGAAGATCGGGTCTATTCCCAGGGACGTTTTGCAATGGCCGAAAGACCTTCTTATGCTATACTTTGTCTGACACTGGTATTGGTGCCTGCAGCTCTGCCGGCAGGTGAAAAGGAGGTAAAAGCGATGATAAAAGACATCCATTGGCTCGGACATGACACGTTCAAAATTATTGGAGAAAAGGTGATCTACACCGATCCCTTCAAGATCAAGAAGAATGACAAGGCTGACATCATCCTCATTACCCATGAACACTATGACCACTGCTCTCCTGAAGACGTGAAGAAGATCCAGGGGCCTGAAACGGTCATTGTTGCCCCGGCTGACTGCGCAAAGAAATTAAGGGGGAATATCAAGGTTATCAAAGTGGGAGAAAAGATAAATGTGGGCGGAATAGAGGTCGAAGCGGTACCCTCTTACAACACCAACAAGCAGTTTCACACAAAGGACAAGGGATGGGTCGGGTATATCTTCACGGTGAAAGGCCAGAGGATATACATTGCGGGGGATACGGACCATATCCCCGAGATGAAGACCTTCCGGACGGATATCGCACTCCTGCCTGTTTCCGGCACCTATGTCATGACTGCGGAAGAGGCGATCCGGGCAGCGCTGGACATCAAACCGAAGATAGCGATTCCCATGCATTATGGTTCAATCGTGGGATCAGTAAGTGATGCCCGGAAATTTGCCGATGGCCTGAAGGGGAAGATCGAAGTGGTGATTCTCCCTGAGGAATAGTCCCGCATCCAGGTGGAACGGCATTTCCCACGGGAATAAGGAGATTACATGGGTCGGATAAAGACACCTGGGGACGTACCTGCCGGTTGGAGTGTGATCTCCATGGACACGGTGGATTCCACAAATACCGTTGCCATGGAACTGGGAGAAAAGGACGCACCCCACGGGACCGTTGTGTTGGCAGACCGTCAGACGAAGGGGCGGGGGAGGCTCGGACGGGAGTGGGTATCTCCGACCGGAAATATTTACATGAGCATTCTGCTCAGACCGACTGTCACGCCGGCAGATGCAGCGCTGCTGACCATTACAGCAGCCGTTGCCTGCGTGCGGGCGCTGAGGGAGGCGACCGGTCTTCAGGTAGAGATCAAGTGGCCCAATGACCTTATGGTGTCGGGCAAGAAACTGGGTGGTATCCTTACCGAAATGAAGTCCAGGGGACCGAGAGTATTCTTTGCGGTGGTGGGTATCGGGATTAACCTGAATTCCAGGGCCGCTGACTTTTCCCCCGAACTGAGCGCTACTGCAACTTCTCTGCGGGTTGAGACCGGGGAAAAAATCCCGAAAACCGCTCTTATCTCCCGTATCCTTAGTGAAATAAGGTTCTGGTATGACGAACTGACTCAGGGGGACAGGGATCGGATTCTTGATGAATGGAGACGTCTTTCTTCCACTCTGGGGAGAGATGTCAGGATTACCTCAGTCAATGAGACGTTTGAAGGTGTTGCAGAGACCCTTGATAAAGAGGGAAGATTGATCGTGAGACTGTCCTCGGGCATTCGGAAGGTGGTCAGCGCCGGGGATGTGGCGATGGTCCGGTAGAACATATGGGGATGCTTCTTGTCATAGATATTGGGAATTCTTCAATAACTACAGGCATTTTTACCGATGACCGTCTTTTGGGCCGGTTTGAAATTCCGACCCGTTCCCCGCGTGATGTCGGCTACTACAGGGGCAAAATGGAGGCGTTCCTGGCGAAAAAAAGCGGAGAAAAACCCCTTGACGGAGTTATAATATCCTCGGTTGTGCCGGAGCTTACAGATACCCTTGCTCGCTCTGTGAGGGGTGTGAGCACCGGGGAACCCGTGACTGTGGATTCTTTGAACTCAGGGCTTATCTTTGATTTGGAAAGGCCCGAAGAGATCGGCTCCGACAGGGTCGCCAATGCTGTGGCTGCTCTGGATGCTATGGGATCTCCGGTGGCAGTGGTTGACTTTGGCACTGCAACAACCATCAGCGTTGTCAGAGACGGCTGTTTCCTCGGAGGAGCCATATTACCGGGAGTAAGGCTTATGGGTGAAGCCCTTCACAGGGGCACAGCGAAGCTTCCTGCCGTGGACCTGGTGGGGGAAACAGAGGGTCTGGTTTCTCCTGTGGCAGCCCTGGGGAAAAGCACGACGATGTGCATTATTTCTGGTATGATATATGGGACCGCGGGGGCGGTGGAGAGGATTATGAGAGGGATTGAAAGAGAGGAAGGGTGTGTTTTCAAGGTTGCGGCCACAGGGGGATATTCATCCATGGCAGTGCGTTATATGGAAAGGGAGTATTTCCTGGATCCTGACCTGACCCTCAAGGGATTGCGATTAATTTACGAGAGGAATGCCTGATGCATGAGTTGAGGAAAGACCCTTTATTAGGCAGGTGGGTTGCGGTGGTGAGCGATTCAAAGTCACCTGATGACTACCGCTTTCCCACTGAGGAGACAAAAGAGACTTCATGCGTCCTCTGTCCCGGAAGGGAAGAGGAGACGCCTCCCGAGATCGTTGCCGTAAGGGAGGGGGACAAGTGGTGGACGAGGGTCATTCCCAATTTCAGGCCGATCTTGCACGTGGAGGGCGATCTCGGCAGAAAAGGCCTGGGAATGTATGACAAGATGAACAGCGTCGGCGCCAATGAGATAATCATCGACAGCCCTGAGCACAATAGGCAGCCGGAAGATATGGGGGTTGAACAGGTGCTGCGTATCATAAGGTTATACAGGGACAGGGTTGCGGATCTCGAAAAGGACCAGAGGTTGCGCTATATCCTCATATTCAAGAATTCGGGGAAGGGCGCAGGCGCGGCATACAGCCATCCCCATTCAGAGGTCATGGCTACGCCCATAATCCCCAAGCTCATCAAAGAAGAACTGGACGGCGCAAAACAGTATTACGCATACAAAGAACGGTGTATCTTCTGCGATATCATGAGGGAGGAGTTAAGGGTGGGCGAGAGGGTGATATTCGAGACCAGGGATTTCTTTATCTTCAGTCCCTTTGCCCCAAAGTTTCCCTTTGAGTCCTGGATAGTGCCGAAGAGACACGGGTGCGCCTTCCAGGACATCACTGACAGCGAGATGGAGGACCTCAGTCTCATGCTTTTCACTGTTCTGAAGAAGATGAGGCGCGTTCTTGGAGATTCTCCGTACAATTATGTCATCCACACGGCGCCCAACAGGATCCCGAGACGTAACCACTGGCATACTCTGGGAGACGATTTCCACTGGCATATAGAGATAATGCCCCGGCTTGTTATGATGAGCGGGTTTGAATGGGGTTCGGATTTTTATGTCTTGACAACATCCCCTGAGGATGCAGCAAAATATTTAAGGGAGGCTTAATATGGAGATCAAAAGGATTCTTTTCCCCACGGACATTTCTGAAGGTTCTGCGCATGCAGTTCCCTTTGTGGCGGACCTGACAAAGCACTATGGAGCAAAACTGTACATTGTCCATGTCATGTACGATGTGGCCCGTGCTACGGGATGGTATGTTCCCCACATAAGCATGGACGAACTTTACAGGGATATCGCTTCCAATGCCATGAAAGAAATAGAGAAATGTTGCGTCGAGGAACTCAGAGGATACAAGGATATAGAGTATACGATCTTAAAGGGAGTGCCTCACGAAGAGATATTGAAGTTTGCCGAGGAAAACAAGATCGACATGATCATCATGGGAACCCACAGCAGGAAGGGACTGGACAGGGTGATATTCGGCAGCACAGCAGAAAGGGTGGTAAGACACGCCCCCTGCGCCGTTCTCACCGTGGGGTTTCCTGTGCAGAAGAAGGAGAAGGGGCAATAGAGAACAATGGACGTTTGCCGTAGAATACGATGAGGGTCTATCTGTCTGAAAATGCATTTATCGATATCCTCCTCAGCTCCGCCGAAGTCTACCGGAGGGAATGCCTTGGATATTTGCTTGGTTACCGGCTGGAGGACAGGTTCATTGTGGAGCACGCCTTCAGTTTCCAGACCGCAAACAGGCGGCATAAAGGTGTTGTGGTCCACGAAAAGAACCACAAGAAGATAGAGCCTATCCTTGGCAAGTTCGAAAAGCTGCAGATCATCGGCGACTTTCATTCCCACACCCAGTTTGGCCCCACCAAGGGACTCCCGTTCCCCAGTGAGGAGGACATCGCAGGGATGAAACAGGGTCTCATTTATCTGATTATCGCCATTAATAATAATGAAAAGACCGTAGGGTGGGGCGAGAACAGAGACGGCACCATTTCCGGATCAGCGGGAGATTTCTTCTTTAAGATCTCAGCTTATTTCATCAATAAGAATACCTCAAAGCGAGCAAGAATTCACTGTCCCTTTCCCCCGGGTTTCCTCAACTCGTGATGAGTAATGTGTAAAGCGTAATGAGTAAATCTCCAGAATATCAGACGGTTCGGCTTACATATTATTGTCCTTTAACTCATTACGTATTACGCATAACTCGTTACGG
Source organism: Nitrospirota bacterium (assembly GCA_023382175.1). Lineage (GTDB taxonomy): Bacteria > Nitrospirota > Thermodesulfovibrionia > Thermodesulfovibrionales > UBA9159 > JAMCQB01. The sequence goes on from JAMCQB010000049.1 coordinate 40,650, forward strand.
CCTTTAATGATACTCAGGACGCAGGTATTGGTTGTGGGAGGCGGGCCCGCGGGTTCTACTGCGGCACGGCTTCTTGCCGCACACGGCATGGATACCCTCCTGGTAGAGAGAGATTTCTCCTTCGTAAAGCCGTGTGGGGGAGGAATCCCGTCAACCGTCTTCCCAGAGGTGGGAATACCTGAAAAGCCGGTGAGGAAACATGTTCACGCGTTGAGGGTTGTCTCTCCCAAGGGAGATACCCTGAATGTAAAACTCGATGGAGGCTCCATCGCCATTGTAGAGAGGGGCGATTTTGACCATGTCCTCAGGACGGAGGCGGAAAGATCAGGAGCGCGTCTTCTTGAAGCGGAATTCAGCCGCTTTAATGATGTCGGAAGGACGGTGACGGCACAATTGGCGCTGAATCAGCCTCCCCATCTCATGACGGTGCAGGCAGATTATGTGATCGCCGCGGACGGGGTCAACTCAAGGGTGAAGACTGCACTGAACATCAGGCCTTCTCCCTCGGTCCTTACCGTTTCTGAAAAGATAAAGGACGAGGAAAGCGATGCCTGTGAATTCTGGTTTGGTTCATCCCACGCCCCTCGGTGTTATTCGTGGGTATTTCCGCAAAAGGAAGGCGTCTCGGCGGGTACAGGGGCCTTTGGATATGCCGAAATAAAGAGCCTGTGGCAGAGGTTTCTTGTGAGGAGAGGGCTGAAATCAGGGGGGCTCTTAAGGGGATACAGAATACCGTTATGGCAGGGAGATCTGTATCATTCAGGGAGGATTCTCTTTGTGGGGGATGCAGCAGGCCAGGTAATGCCCTTCACGTGTGAGGGCATCTATTATGCCATGAAGTCAGGGGAGTTTGCGGCAATGGCGGTGCTCGCGGGCAAGGCAGAAGACTATAAAAGGCTGTGGGAAAAGAGGTTTCAGAAACGATTCTCGCTCATGAAAAAACTCTGGGCGTATTTTCTGAAGGGCGACCGCCGGGCAGAAAAAATCGTCCAGGTGCATAAGAGGCCGGAAGTACGGGAAATGTCCCTGGCCCTCTGGTTAAGAAAGGATTTAAGTAAGGAAAGCCTTCTTCCCTATATCAGCATCTTCAGGAGATTCCTGGGCTAAGCGCTCTCACCAATAAGCCAGTTCCGAAAATGAAACTCTTCTTTTTAGAGAAGGAAAGTTACAAAGCCCCCCAATGGAAACTGTCGCTGACATTTTCCCTGATGATACACGTCCTGGCGGTGGTATTGATCTTTTATGTTCCCCACGCCAGGAAGGAAACCGGGGCTCCTTTTGTGACCAGGCTTGTCAGCCCGGAGGAACTGAGCAGAGTGTTCCCGCCTGAGCCTTCCGTAAGGAGGCTTCCGGAAGAGGGATTGAGATCACGGCCGTCTCAGCCTGTGCCTGTGGTCCCTCGCGCAGCGAAGCCTGTCATGCCCCGGAGAGAGGTCCCTGCCATTCCTTCCCCTTCCGTGAAACCGCGGCAGAGGGAAGCCGAAAAGGGATTGGCCTCGGAGAGCGGCGCCAGGGGGATGAGGGATAAGGAAGTGCCGGGGCAGGAAGCTTCCCCAGGCGCACCTGGAGCGAGCGTACCGAGGGGGAGCGGTACATCCAATGCACAGAGGGGTCCCGCAACAGCGCCTTCTCCGTCCCTTAGGGAGAAGTTGTTCGACAGGGAGATCGTGGAGAAATATGCAAAGAGGGAGGAGAGCAGGCAGGACAACAGTATCACATTCGACACGGGGGAGTTCAAATATGAAACCTATATGATGCGACTAAAGGATCGGATCGAAGGGATATGGCATTACCCCTCAGAGGCGGCAATGAGGGGGATATACGGCGATCTCTATATACGGTTTACCATAAAGAAGAATGGCAGGCTGAGTGATGTGGAACTGGTACGGACCTCAGGCCATAGAAGTCTTGATCAGGCAGCAATGCAGGCGCTTAAGGATGGTGAACCCTACTGGCCATTACCCGGTGAGTGGGGCAAGGATGCCCTGACCATCACAGGACATTTTGTTTATTCCATTTACGGGACATACATAAGATAGAGACCACAGTCCCTATGCATCCGTTCCGCCGGAAAATAGACATAGAAAGTTGTCATTGCGAGCAAAGCGAAGCAATCTCGTCTTTTGTGATAAGATTGCCACGCACCCTGCGGGTGCTCGCAATGACGGTTATTCAGGGCTTTTAGTATTCTATGTCTATTGCTCTTTTCTTGTAAAGGGCTTGTGCTTTATGGTATTTTTCAGATATTTTCTGTCCGCGAATCGTAGAGAAGGAGAGTGACCTTGGAAGAGAGATACAACCCGCAGAGTGTTGAACTGAAGTGGCAGAAATACTGGGCTGAGAAGGGACTTTACCGGACCGATATGGATGCTGCCAGGGAAAAATTCTATTGTCTCGAGATGTTTCCCTATCCCTCCGGAAAGATCCATATGGGACATGTGCGCAATTATGCCATCGGGGATGTCATCGCGAGGTGGAAGAGCATGCGCGGATACAACGTGCTCCATCCCATGGGGTGGGATGCCTTCGGCCTTCCTGCGGAAAACGCGGCCATAAAACAGGGAGTGCACCCCGCCCAATGGACGTACGAGAATATCGGCTACATGAAACAGCAGTTACAGCGTATGGGGCTCAGCTATGACTGGGACAGGGAGGTAGCCACCTGCAGCCCTGAGTATTACCGGTGGAACCAGTGGTTTTTCCTGAAGATGCTCGAAAGGAACCTGGCGTACAAAAGATCGTCATTTGTGAACTGGTGCCAATCGTGCACAACGGTCCTGGCCAATGAACAGGTAATTAACGGAAAATGCTGGAGGTGTGACAGCGAGGTGATCCAGAAGGAGCTGGAACAGTGGTTCTTCAGGATCACCCATTATGCCGAGGAACTCCTTGAAGGATGTGAAAAGCTCACCGGATGGCCTGAGAATGTGGTGGCAATGCAGAAAAACTGGATCGGCAAGAGTGAGGGGGTGGAGATGGATTTCTCCGTTGACGGACAGGAGGAAAAGATACGGATCTTCACCACACGGCCTGATACCCTCTGGGGCGCAACCTTTGTCTGCATTGCGCCGGGACATTTCCTTTCAGAAAAGCTCGTCGCCGACAAGGAAAAACTGAATGCAGTGAAGGCGAAATATGGGGAAATGGAAGAGAAAGAGGGTTTGTTTACCGGTCATTATGCCGTTAACCCCATGAATAACGAAAAGATTCCGATCTATGTGGCGAATTTTGTCCTGATGGAATACGGTACCGGCGCCATCATGTCCGTCCCTGCCCATGACCAGCGGGACTTCGAGTTTGCAAAAAAATATAACCTTCCTATTCGGGTTGTGATCGCGCCGGAGAATGACGCTGGGAATGGGAGAAGCGGTGAAACGGTGAAGTCTCCGGGTCTCCGGGTCTCCGGGTCTCCGGGTCATTCTCTCACCGAGGCATATGAAGGAGAGGGCATTCTCGTGAATTCCGGGAAATTCAACGGCATGAGGAGCGAAGTGGCGAAGAAAGAGATCGGAATATTCATTGAAGAGAAGGGGCTCGGCAGGAGGGTGATCAATTACAAGCTTCGGGACTGGGGCATCTCTCGCCAGAGGTACTGGGGAACGCCGATTCCCGTAGTTTATTGCAGGAAATGCGGCATCGTCCCTGTGGATGATAAAGACCTTCCCGTGGTACTTCCTGAAGATGTGAAGTTCACCGGCAAGGGAGGTTCCCCCCTCCTTGATTCAGAAGACTTTCTGAGAACCGGATGTCCCCGGTGCGGCGGAGAAGCGAGGCGTGAGACCGATACCATGGACACCTTTGTGGATTCCTCCTGGTATTTTTTGCGGTACTGTTCGAAAAAAGACGAAGATGCCCTGGACAAAGACAATATCGCATACTGGATGCCGGTGGATCAGTACATAGGGGGCGTTGAACACGCAGTTCTCCACCTCCTCTACTCCCGGTTCTTCACCCGGGTGATACGGGATATCGGCATTCTTGATTTCGATGAGCCCTTCACGAATCTTCTCACCCAGGGGATGGTATGCATGGAGACCCTCAAATGCCCCGAGCACGGATGGCTTTTCCCGGAGGAGGCGAAGGATGAAAAGTGTGTGCAGTGTGGCAGGGAGATAGCCAGGGGCAGGGTCGAAAAGATGTCGAAATCGAAAAAAAATGTGGTGGACCCGGACCATCTCATCGACCGATACGGAGCTGACACATCCCGGCTGTTTTCCCTTTTTGCGGCGCCCCCTGAAAAGGACCTGGAATGGGCGGATAAGGGAGTTGAGGGGGCTTACAGGTTCCTGAACAGGATGTGGGGTATTGTGTATAAAAACCGTGACGTGTTACGCGTAATGCGTGACAGGTTGGAATACACGGACTCATCACGTGTCACGGATCACGCATTACGGTTGTTACGGAAGACCCATCAAACCATAAAGCGGGTGAGCACGGATATCGAAAGGGAGTATCATTTCAATACCGCCATTGCTGGCCTCATGGAGCTGGTGAATGAACTCTCGGCCTTTCAACCCCAGAGTGATGAGGATCGTGCAGTCTTGAAGCATTCCATCGAGACGGCCCTTTTGCTCCTCTCTCCTTTTTCCCCTCACATCGCAGAAGAGTTATGGGAGGCTATGGGCAATGAACCGAGCATATTCGGTCAGAAGTGGCCGCAATGGGATGAAGAGACCGCGAGGGAAGAGGAGATAGAGCTTGTTATTCAGGTAAACGGAAAGGTGAGGTCAAAGGTGATGGTCCCTCATGGCCTCGCGGATGAGGAGATAAAGCAGAGGACCATGAACGAGCCGAGGATTAAAGAGATCCTCGGGGACAAAACCATCAGGAAGATTTTTGTCGTCAAAGGCAAACTCGTAAATATCGTAATGTAGCTTAGGTAATATTTGTGGCAATGACAGGAATATATGATTTTAAAATATTATAAACGATGGTTATTCGTTTCCCTCTGTTGCCTCCTGTTGACCGGTTGCGGTTATACCTTCTACGGTAAATCCAACCTCCCTTTTCAATCCATAGCAGTGAGCAAAATCGTGAATAAGACCTTTGAACCCAGCCTGGAAGACAGGATGCAGATAGCCCTCACCGATGAGTTAATGCGGAGCGGTTTTCTCATCGACAGCGGTGCGGGCTACAGGATAACCGGGAACCTCACTACCTTTGAATTGAAAACCCTTTCGGAAAAGGGAGGGGGCGCAGTGGAATATGAGGTAACCATCAAGGGAGATTTCAGGCTTGTTGACCCGTTCGGCAGGGCCAGGGGACTGAGGAATCAAGGGGTCTTTATCGTCTCCTTCCCCAGTACCGATAGTCTCCAGACTGTTATTGCCCTGAAAGAAAGGGCTACGGAGAAAGCGTTGAAGGATTTTTCCTCGGAAATTGTGGCTTCCATCATTTACGACAGACCCGAGGTACAGAGTGGGGTTCCTCCCAGGGGCACTCAATGAGCATTAAGCATTTTATCCAGGAGATTGAGAAAGGGTTAAAGGCACGCGTATATTTTCTCTATGCCGAGGACCCGTATCTCCTCAAGGAAGCCTCCATAATGGCCGAAGGGATAGTACCTGAAGGGGAACGGGACTTTTCGGTCAATCTCTTTGACCTTGATGGCATTGATGATGTGCCGCCCTTTGAACAGATTATGGACGCGGTGAACACGATCCCTTTTATGGGGCAGCAGAAGGTTGTCATCATCGAAAACATCCAGGAACTTGCAAAAAAGGATATGGAACATCTTGAACGCTATACCGCGAACCCTTCCCCTTATTCCATTCTCATACTTCTGCACAGGGGCAGCCCGAAAGCCCAGTTTAAAGAACTGATGAAAAAAGCCAAAGCCACACCCCTGGACGTCAGGCCCCAGGAACTTCCCCTGTGGATTAAGGAAAAGGCCCTGCGCAAAGGGTTTGAAATAACCAATGAAGCGGTTGAATATCTCCTGGGCATTATCGGTCCGGATATCGGGCTGCTCTCATCTGAACTGGAAAAGGTCACCCTTATGGGGAAGAGCCGCATAGATACTGTGGACATCATGGACATTGTCAGGGGAAGCAATGATTACGATGTCTTTGACCTTGTGAACGCCCTGAGGGACAGGGATACCCAGAAGGTTTTCAAGGTGGCAAAGACACTTCAGGAAACTCAGGAGTCATACGGCCTTCTGGGCGCCATCAACTGGCATTACAGCCGCATGTCTTTCAGAGACAAGGGGAGAACGGCTTACTACGACAAAGTATTTGAACTGCTCAATGAGGCAGATGTCCGGATAAAGACTTCAGGGGGAACTTTCCCCCTGGAATATTTGCTTGTTAGGCTGCTTCGGATCTGAGAACGGTATTGGCCAGTTTCGCGAGACGGGATATCTTTCGGGAAGCAGTGTTTCTGTGTATCACGCCCTTTGATGCGGCCTTGCTGATGACCACAGCGGCTTCCATAAACGCCTTATGGGCTTCTTCCTCGTTCTTCTCGCTCACCGCGGCCTCAACTTTCTTCGTGACCGTCTTAATCGCCGTTCTTACCGCTCTGTTATGAAGCCTGTGTTTTTCTGCCTGACGGGTTCTTTTGATGGCTGAAGGATTCTTCTTCGGTGCTGACTTACCTGCCAATTTTCCCTCCTGTATTCGTGTTTTGAATAATGACTTCTCGTTCTTTGAGGTAACTAAAATAGCATAACCTCTTAGGGAAAATCAATCACTGCCTCTGATTATGAGCACCTGCAGACATTCTAAAGCACCACCATTTTCAGCGGCGGTATGGTAAAATCACGGGTATGAAGCGATACAAACCAGTCTCCCTGAAAAAGATCAGGACGTATCCCCTCGGCACGAGAAAAAGCAAAGTCGAGATTGGGCGCGCGGCTCTGCCCCACGAGCGGGGTGCATCATTCAGAAAATTTCTCAGCAATCTTCCGTCCTTTCTTGCTGCTTCTGACTTCAAGGCAGTAGTGGAGGCAGTGGTTAGGGCACGGAAAAATGACAGGCCTGTTGTCCTTGGCATGGGAGCTCATCCCATTAAAGTGGGGCTCTCCCCCGTTATCATTGATCTCATGAAGAGGGGAATGATCACTGCTGTTGCTACTAACGGCGCCTGCATAATTCACGACTTCGAGATCTTCCTCTCGGGCAGGACATCAGAAGATGTGGCCGCTGAACTTTGCACTGGCAAGTTCGGCATGGCGAGGGAGACGGGAAATGAAGTGAATAAGGCAATCAACGCGGGTGTCAGAAAAGGATACGGCATCGGCCGGTCAGTGGGCGAATACATATTCAAGGGCAAGAACCGGCTCAGGGACAAGAGCATATTTTCCGAAGGTTTCAGGCTGGGGATCCCTGTGACCGCTCATATCGCATTAGGTACGGACATAATCCATATGCATCCCCAGGCAGACGGGGCAATGATAGGCCGGGGGAGCCTCAGGGATTTCAGGCTGCTGGCATCGGTCATCGCTGACCTTGAAGGAGGCGTTTATATCAATCTCGGTTCCGCAGTTATTATGCCTGAGGTATTCCTCAAGGCATTGACCGTAGCAAGGAATCTGGGCAACAAGGTGGAAGATATTACCACGGTGAACATGGATTTCATTCAGCATTACCGGCCAAGGGAGAACGTGCTTTGCAGACCCACCATGATGAAGGGCAGGTCGTATGCCCTCACGGGACATCACGAGATAATGTTCCCCCTTCTTGCAGCAGCGATTATTGAGGAGACAGGATGAAGGTCATCGTGGATGTGGACAAGTGTATCGGCTGTGGCACCTGTCAGGAGATATGCCCGGCAGTATTTCACCTCAATGAGGTGATCGGCAAGGCAGAGGTGATCGACGCGGACGCGTGTGAATATGTGGGCTGTTGCGAGGCTGCGGAAGAGAACTGCCCTGTCGAGGCGATCACTGCTGAAGAGGAGTAATAGTAGCGTTTCCCCAGGTTTTCTGGCGGCTGTAGGGATAGGGAATCCGAAGAAATACCTGCACAGTCAGTGACTTGAGTCAGGTCAAAAAACTCTTTATTTTCCAGCGGGATTGTCCTTGACATGCCCTATTGGTAATTGCTAAAGTATCTTACCTCCTGCGTTTGCAGGCAGAAAGAAGACAAAATCAAAAAGAGAGAGGAGGGGGTATATGGATGCCCTCTATCAGGGTACGGGAGAGTGACTCCTTCGAAAACGCGCTCAGGAAGTTTAAAAAGCAGTGTGAACGGGAAGGAATTCTCTCTGAGATAAAAAAGAGGGAGCATTACGAAAAGCCGAGCGTGAAGAAGAAAAAGAAGGCGCTTGCGGCGCGTAAGAAGGCTCTGAAAAAAGTCCGAACGATTGCGAGATAGGATGTCCCTGCTCAAGAGATTCGACGATGATCTCAAGGAAGCGTTGAAGGCTTCTGAAAGCGCGAAGGTCTCTGTCCTGAGAATGGTGAAAGCTGCGGCGAAAAACAAGCAGATCGAAAAGGGCAGGGAACTGACGGATGATGAAATCGTTTCAGTCCTCTCCTCCATGGTGAAACAGGGGAGGGAATCCATAGAGCAATTCACAAAGGCCGGCAGAATGGACCTGGCCCGGAATGAAGAGCGGGAAGTCGCTATTCTTCAATCCTACATGCCTCAGCAGCTCAGCCATGAAGATCTTGACAGGATTATTTCCGATGCGATACAAGAGGCGTCTGCAAGAACCCCTCAGGATATGGGGAAGGTGATGCGTATCCTGATGCCCAGGGTAAAGGGTGTGGCGGACGGGAAATATGTCAATCAGCGCGTAAAGGAGTTGCTGGAGTCCGGGGGCTCAACCCAGTCATAATGAAGCTGAGAGATTTCTTCGATACAGCCATCGCAATCGGCACAGAAAACGATCCGAGGGGAAAAGAGATTGTTGTCAAGGACCTTGAGGCGAGGAAAAAGGAGTTCAATGCCCTCAAGGAGGGCGAGGGGGAATTCTTTGACCAGGAGTCCCTGAAAAACCCTTACTCCGACTCGAGGATCCTGTACGGGACCGGTGAAGAGGAGGTCGGGAGTATCCTTGTGGGCATCGATGTCGAGGTGGGCGAGGTCCTCCTCTGCGAGAAGCTCAGAGAGAGGGGACTGAAGATCGACCTGCTTGTCTCTCATCATCCTGGGGGAAGGGCATACGCAAACCTGTACGACGTTATGAGGATACAGTCAGATATCCTCCACAGATTCGGGGTGCCCATCAGCGTTGCCGAAGACCTCATGGACGGCAGGATAAGGGAAGTGGAGAGGAAGCTCATGCCGGTCAACCATACGAGGGCGGTGGATGCCGCGAAACTCCTCGGCATGCCCTTCATCTGTCTCCATACACCCTCCGACAATATGGTTGCTACCTACCTCCAGGGGACCTTTGATGGAAAAGGCCCTTACACCGTGGCTGACGTGATGGATATCCTTAAGGCGATTCCGGAATACAGGGAAGCCTCCCGCATCGGCGCAGGACCGAAGGTCCTTCTGGGCTCCGGCACAAGGAAGGCGGGCAAGATATTTGTGGATATGACGGGCGGCACGGAGGGCTCGAAGGAGATATTCCAGAGCATGGCGTCCGGTGGGGTAAATACCATCGTGGCGATGCACCTGAGCGAAGAGCATCGCAAGGAAGCCGAAAAGAACCATCTCAACGTGGTGATCGCGGGACATATCTCCAGCGACAACCTTGGGATGAATCTCCTCCTGGATGAGCTCGGTAAGGCGGCCGGATCACCCCTTACCGTTTATGAGTGTTCTGGATTCAGACGCATCAGCAGAGCAGCGTAGTTACTACATATTCCGGTAGAGTCCCCTTTTTTTTTATGAAGGATGAAAGGCTTCTTGAAGAGTTAAAGACAAGGCTCGATATAGTGGATGTGATATCCGACTATGTTGAACTCAAGCGAGCAGGCCAGAACTACAAAGGCCTCTGTCCCTTCCATTCAGAGAAAACGCCTTCCTTTATGGTGAGCCCGGACAAGCAGATTTTCCATTGTTTCGGTTGCGGTGTCGGCGGCAACGTTATCCATTTTGTGATAAAATACGAGAACCTGTCCTTCCCGGAGTCCCTGCGGTTTCTCGCCAAGAAGGCCGGTATCGACCTGAAGGAGTACCGCGTTCAGTCCGGAGATGACGGGCTGAGGGAAAAGCTCCTGGAGATACACGCGGTGGCTGCGCAGGTGTTTGCGGAAAACCTCAAGAAGTCAAAGACCGCATCTTCCTATCTCAAAAAAAGAGGATTGACGGAAGAAACGATTCATTCATTTTCCCTTGGATATGCATTAAAGGAGTGGCATCATCTTTCGAACTATCTGAAGGAGAAGGGGTTTCCCAGGGCCGCCCTTTCCCAGTCAGGCATTGTTTCCTCCGGCGAGAAAGGGATATACGATACCTTCAGAGACAGGATAATGTTCCCCATCGTTGACCTGCAGGGCGGTATTATTGCATTCGGAGGAAGGGTGATGGATGAGTCCCAGCCCAAGTATCTGAATTCGCCGGATACTCCGCTCTTTAAGAAAGGAGAAACCCTTTATGGTCTTGCCCACGCAAAGGACGGGGTGAGAAAGAAAGGGTACGCTGTTATTGTGGAGGGATATTTTGATGTCATTGTCTGCCATCACTATGGGTTTACAAATGCCATAGCTCCTCTCGGTACGGCGCTGACACCCGGACATCTTCAGCGGCTGAAGAGGTTCACCAAGAAGGCGGTCCTGGTCTTTGACGGAGATGAGGCGGGAAAGGCTGCGGCGAAGAGGTCCGTCCCCATTCTCCTTGAACAGGGATTCACATCGAAGATACTCCTTCTGCCCACGGACGATGATCCTGATAGTTTTCTCAGGAAAAATGGCGAAAAACGGTTTGCCGACCTGGTCTCCGGAGCAGTGTCTCCCATAGATTTTGTGATGGCTGTTTCAAAGGGAGACCGAACCGAGATGGTTCATGAAGCCCTTCGGATAATCTCGTCCGCCGGGGATGTGATCATGAAGGAGGAGCTCGTCAGGGAACTCTCCGAAAAGACCGGCCTGAGGGAAACGATATTAAGGGAAGAGATGGAAGGGAGGGGGAAAAGGCCAAAAGGAAAAGCAGCGATCACCTCATCTCCCACTCCTTCTCCCCGCGGGTTCTGTTACGATGACGAACTCCTGTTATTAAGCGCCGTTATCGCATTTCCCGAAAAACTGGACCATATTTTGCAGACGGTAGCCATGGAGGAATTCAGTAATCCGACGGTCAGGCGTATATTGGAAAAACTCGGCACGGGAGGTCACGGGGAGAGCTTTGAATCCATACTTTCATCCCTTGGCGACGAAGAAAAGGCCCTGGTGACAAAGCTGACCTTCCATCCGGGATTCGATCATGAAGTGGTGGAAAGGAATATAGAGGACTGTGTGCGAAGTATGGCGGAGAGGAGATCTGCTGAACAGCGTAAGCAGCTCCATGAGCGGATCAGACAGGCCGAAAAAAAGGGGGATCAGGATCTGCTTTACGCGCTGTTGAAGGAAAGACAGAGGTTGATAAAGGAGGCGCGGTGAGGGAAGGGTTTGATTATTTTGAAGAACGGAACGACAAAGATGATCTGGAATTCTTGAGAGAAGAGCCGCCGGAAGATGAGAAGATATTCCTGGATGGTGATGACGTCTATGAAGAGGTGGTGAAAGAGGAGCAGAAGGTTTCCCTTGCTGAGGGGGAATATGAACCGGTGAAGATGTACCTCAAGGAGATGGGCACGATTCCCCTCTTGACCAAGGAGGGAGAGATTGAGCTTGCCAAACGGATAGAAAGGGGGAGAGAGAAGATGACCCGGGCGATCTTTTCTCCCCCCTTTGCGATAAAGAAGCTCATAGACCTCGGTGATCTGGTAAAAAAAGGAGAGGCTCCCATTGCAGAGATCGTGCAGGACGAAGGGGACTCTGACGAATCCCTTACAGATGAAGGGGCAAGGATTTGTGCAATCACTGATGAGATAAGGGCGCTCTACGAGAAGTGGATCAGGAATAAGAACAAATTATCGAAAGCGATGGAAGAAGAAATTCGCCCTGGCAAGCTGGGAAAAACGAAGGGGGCGAGAACAAAGGCAAAGAATAAGAAAGATGGCAGGGCAGGCAAACGTCAGGCCACAGAGAAATCAGGAAAAAGCGAAGCAGAGGAATCCGAGAAGGCGCGATATATGAAATTGATTGAAAATTATAGGGAGAAGATCCTGGAGAAGGTCAGGGACCTGAGGCTGAGAGATGATGTAATGTATGCCTTTTCTGAGCAATGGGAAAGAGCGATACAGAAGGGGGAAGAGATTAAGAGGAAGACAACGAAGGACGCTGATTCCTTAACAAAGAGAAAGGAATGTGAACGCTCCATCGGCACGTACGCCGAGATGAAAAAACGCCTGAAAATTTTTACTGAAGGCAGGGCGGAAATATCGGAGGCGAAGCGCGGGATGATCGAGGCCAATCTCAGGCTTGTGATCAGCATCGCAAAGCGGTATATCGGGAAGGGTCTCAGTTTCCCTGACCTCATTCAGGAGGGGAACATCGGGTTGATGAAGGCGGTGGACAAGTTCGAGTACCGGAGAGGATACAAGTTCAGCACCTATGCCACGTGGTGGATCAGGCAGTCCATTACCAGGGCCCTTGCCGATCAGTCGCGGACCATCCGGATTCCGGTGCACATGGTGGAAATCATCAGCCGCATCTCAAAGGCCACAAGAGAACTTGTCCAGGAGCTGGGGGATGAACCGTCAGCAGAGGATATCGCTTCCCGGGTGAGCATGCCCGTGGATAAGGTGAAGGCGATTCTGAAGATCACCAAGGAGCCCATATCCCTCGAGACCCCCATAGGAGAGGAGGAGGACAGTCATCTCCAGGATTTCATTGAAGACAAGGCCACTCTGTCCCCCCTTGATATCGCCATCAACGATGACCTCAAGATGCAGATCGAAAAGGTACTCTGCACCCTGAACCCCAAGGAAGCGAAGATCATCAAGAGGAGGTTCGGCATCGGTGAAGATGCCCCCCACACCCTTGAGGAGCTGGGCCAGGAATTTGATGTCACACGGGAGAGAATCAGGCAGATAGAGGTCAAGGCGATCAGGAAACTGAAACACCCTGCCCGCAGTAAGTGGCTGAGGACGTTTATCGAAAGTCCTTGACCGAGAGAGCGTAACAAGTTTATAGTAACAGGCTACGAGAGAGAAACATGAGGGAGTAACAAGGCCCATTCTCCGCGCTTCGCGCAATACGCGTCGCTTGTTCTTGTTACTGCATGAAGGGCCCATAGCTCAGCTGGTAGAGCTACCGGCTCATAACCGGTTGGTCCCAGGTTCGAGTCCTGGTGGGCCCACTCACAAAGGGGAGGGTATGTGATAGAAGACCTGAAACTTCTCATAGAACTGCAAGGAACAGATACGGTCATCATCGAGAAATCCGACATTATCGAAACCATTCCGGGCAGGGTCACCTCTGTTGAGCAGCCGCTGAAAGATGCCCGGGGAGTGTATGACAGGGCGAAACAGAAGCTTGACGGCCTTGTAAGGAAGAAGAAGGACAGGGAACAGCACCTGGAAGATATCAACGAAAAAATAAAGAAGCTCAAGGCGCGTATATCGGATATAAAGACCAACAAGGAATACCAGGCACATCTGAAAGAGATCGAGTCGGCGGAAAAGGACCAGCGTGCGGTGGAGGATGAGGTTCTCGCGGTGATGGAGGCGCTCGATACCACACAAAAAGAGGTGAAAGCCCTTGAGGTGAAGGTGAAGGCTGAAGAGGAGAAGATCAATGCCTTCAAGAAGAAACTCCAGGAAGACGTTGCGGCCATAGAGAAGGAGATCGATGATCTCAGACTTCGGAGAGAGGGCTATGTAAGAGCCCTGGACAGGGAAGTTTACAGTATGTATACCAAGCTCTTTGAAGCAAGAAGGGGTCTCGCCGTAGTGGAAACCAGGGGCGAGGTGTGTCGGGGATGCAATATGAACATCCCTCCGCAGCTCTTTGTGGAGATAAAGAAGAACGAAAAGATTATTCAGTGCCCTCAGTGTAACAGGATTCTCTACTGGAAAGCGGAGACAGTCTAAGGGGGCGGTAAGCCTTCTGCACGCCCAACAATAAGAGGGGAGGAAAGCACATCCACGCTGTGGGGACACTGCGGGTAGTTGACTTATTAAAATTATAATTATTAAAATAAGAAAAACTAATGGTTATGGAAGATCACAAACTTAAAGTCTTCTGCACAGTCGCTGATACAAAGAGCTTCTCAAAAGCATCGGAGATCATTCATCTCACTCAGCCTGCAGTCAGTTTGCAGATACAGGCCCTTGAGGAGTTGTACGAGACGAAACTCTTCGACAGGTCGTCAAGCACGGTAGCCCTTACCCCCGCGGGTGAAATCCTCTACAAATATGCAAAGGAGATACTTGCCCTCTATTCGGCCGCAGAGAAGAATATCGGAGAGCTGACGGGTCTCGTGAAGGGAAGCATCAGCGTGGGCGCCAGCACCACCATCGGGAATCATCTCATACCCACGGTCATTGCCGACTTTCGGAAAACCCATCCCAAGATAAAAATCCATCTGTCGGTAGGGAATACGAAACGGATTGTGGAGCTCCTGAATTCCGGAAATATCGACATCGGTCTAGTGGAGGGTGACGTGGCGCGTCAGAAACTCATTGTGGAAAAACTCATCTCTGATGAGCTTGTGGTCATTGTTCCGCCCCTCCACCCCTGGGCAAAGAAAAAAGAGATTTCCATTTATGACGTAACAAAGGAACCGTTTGTCCTGAGGGAAGAGGGTTCAGGGACTCGCCAGATCCTGGAGAAGTATCTCAACAAGCACGGCATAAGCACCCATGACATGAAGGCCTCCATGATGCTGGGAAGCACAGAGGCGATCAAAGAGGCCGTGGAGAGCGGCATCGGCATCTCCATTGTATCACGATGGGCAGCGAGGAAGGAGAACAAGTACGGAAGTCTCAAGCTCGTGAGCCTCAAAGAGGAAAAATTCGTTCGGGACTTCTCCCTGATATTCCATAAAAACGCCATCGCTTCCCATGCGGTGGATGAGTTCCTTACCTATCTTAAGAGTTACCCCTTCGAGAAGCTCATCTCATAACGAACTGATTCTGCGCTAGCCTGCAACCAGATAGAGCAGTTTGCATATTGCCCATGCGAGGAGAGCGCATGCAGGCAAGGTGAGAATCCATGCCATGATGATATTTCCCCCGATCCCCCACCGGACTGCTGAAAGCCTCTTGGAAGCGCCTACCCCCATGATGGTGGATGAAATGATATGGGTGGTGGAAAGGGGGAGGCCGATCCTGGACGCGATCTCTATAATGGTGGCCGCGGAGGTCTCGGCCGCGAATCCGTTAATAGGCCTGAGGTGGACGAGACGCACCCCAAGGGTCTTTATGATCCTCCATCCTCCTGCTGCTGTGCCGAAGGCCATTGCTGTGGCGCAGAGGACGATTACCCATGTGGGGACATGGAAGTCGGGCAGTGCGCCATAACTCACGAGCGCCATGGTGATAATGCCCATGGTTTTCTGGGCGTCGTTGTTGCCGTGGCTGAAGGCCATATAGGCTGCAGAGACGATCTGGAGTCTTCCAAATAAATTACTCACCAGGGAAGGCGCTGCCCTCCTGAACAACCAGATGAGAAAGAGCATGAGGAGAAATCCGAGGATTATCCCGAGAACAGGGGAAACGATCAGTCCGATGAGCACCTTGTAAACCCCTTTCTGGAGAATGACGCCGGTGCCGGCGGTGGCGATCGCAGCGCCCACAATGCTTGAGAGAATTGCATGACTTGAAGAGGTGGGAAGACCGAAGTACCACGTAATGATATCCCATGTAATGGCAGAGATGAGGGCGGCAACCACGGTTACCTGCGTGACGGAGGCAGCATCTACAAGGCCAACCCCCACTGTTTTGGCAACTGCAGTCCCCGAGAGGGCTCCCACCATGTTCAGTATCGCCGCCATAAGCACCGCTATCTTTGGAGTCAGTACCCGGGTGGATACGGACGTGGCAATGGCGTTGGCGGTATCGTGAAAACCGTTGATAAAATCGAAAAGCGTTGCCAGGATTATAACGCAGACGAGCAAAAAAAAGGTGTCATGCATTTTTGAGGACTATGCCTTCTAGGACATTTGCGACATCCTCGCATCTGTCCGATGCATCTTCGAGGTGCTCGTAGATTTCTTTCCACTTGATGATCAGCAGGGGGTCTTTTATATCATCGAAGAGCTTTCCCAGGGCATCCCTGAAGGTCCTGTCAATCCTGTTTTCGAGGCGGTTTATCTCGATGCAGTGTTCCTGGACATGGGAGTAATTTTTTGCCCGCAGCTCCTTAATGGTCTTCTGGAGGACTTCGGTTGTCCGGTGAAGGTCCTTTGCCAGTTCCACCGCCTCCTGCGTGGGCTCAGCTATCCTAAAGACGATCATCCTGTCCACACCGCCCCAGACAAGGTCAAGGATATCGTCCATCCGCGATGCAAGGGCATGGATATCCTCCCTGTCAATGGGAGTGATAAAGGTCCTGTTCAGCTTTTTCATGATGTCGTGGGTGAGCATGTCACCGTCCTGTTCAACTTCATAGATCTCCTTTGCCCGTGCTTCAAGGTTGTCAAAGTTTTCCATGAGGGAAACGAGAAGGGAGGTGGCCTTTGTAAGATTGGAAGCCGCCTTGTCGAATATTTCGAAAAAATCGATCTCTTTGGGAAAGATTCTCATTCCGAATGTCTAAGATATACGAAACTCGGGATAAAGTCAATTGAACTCTTTTCATGGTATAATTTCTCCCATGCAGGTATATCTGAACAATAAACTCGTCCCGCGGGCCGAGGCGCTGGTCTCCGTTTTCGATCACGGCTTCTTATATGGCGATGGCGTCTATGAAACCATGAGGGCATACGACGGCGTGGTCTTCATGCTGGACGAGCACCTTATGAGACTTTATCGCTCTGCTTCTCTTATAGGCCTCACGGTCCCGCCGGATATGAACCAGCTTAAGAATGCGGTGTATGAAACCATGGGCGCAAATTCCCTGAAGAACGCCTATGTGAGACTGACTGTCTCCCGGGGGTACGGACCCATCGGGCTCGACCCGGATCTCTGCGAGGTTCCGACCTTTGTTATTATCGTTGAGGAGATGAAGGATTATCCGAAAACTTATTATGAGCAGGGGATATCTGCGATCATATCCGGGACGAAGCGGAACCTGAGAGATGCCATAAACCCACAGATCAAATCCCTGAATTTTCTGAACAATATCCTCGCGAAGATCGAGGCGAAGAAAGCGGGCGCCTATGAGGCTATCATGATGAATGCTGCCGGTCACGTCACTGAAGGTACCATCAGCAATGTATTCTTCTGCACTGACGACGTTCTCTGCACACCATCTGTCGGATGCGGGATCCTTGACGGCATCACGAGGAATATCGTTCTTGGCCTTGCGGTGAGGGAGGGGTTGACGGTGCGGGAGGGCGAGTTCACGAAGGATGACCTCTATGGAGCGAAGGAGGTTTTTATCACCAACACCACCATGGAGGTGATGCCGGTGAGGCAGGTTGACGCGGTCCGGTACGGTGTGGGAGAGGTGGCAAAAATCCTGCATAAGGTCTACCGGGGGGAAGTCAGGGCGTATGTAACGAATGTGAAAGGCAGTGGCCCCTCGCTCTGGGGATACGAATGAGAATTCAGAGTGACTGGGAAGGATTCAAGGGGTCAAGAATTCAAGTGAACCTGCTTGAATCCCGGGACTCGTTACTCCGGTATATTCCTAAACAGATAAACTGCTATGCCTCCAAAAATGGCCGGCATGAGCCACGCTGCGACAAAGGGTGGCAAGATGCCTGCATATCCCATGGACAGGGTTCCTGTATACCCCACCCAATAGAGAAGACTGACAAATATCCCGATGGCTGCGGTGATAAGGCCGCTCCCCATGTGTCCTTTCGACGCCAACGCAATGCCGAGGACAAGCATAATGAGATTGATAAGGGGATATGAGATTCTCGAATGGATGTCCACAGTGAGCTTGGTGTTTCTGAAGCCCGCCTTTTTTAATCGTTTCGTATATGCCGTGAGCTCCCTCACATTCATCTCTTCAGGCTTCTGCATATCCTCCCTGAAGACGTCGGGGGAATCGATGACATCGGATTGAAGCTCCTTGTACGTTGCCACCGTGCCGTCCTTAATCTTATATTCAGTCACCCCCCTGAGATACCAGATTCCTTTTTTCGGATTTTCCGCTGCTTCCCGCGCAGGCTTCCACTGGGCGGAATCCGCTTCGATCCGTTCTGTCAGCATGTAATCGTCCATTTTCATGATGCTCACCCCCTGGACGACACCCTTGTCCGGGAGGAACAGGTCGATCTTGACGATGGCGCCCTTTGCCCTCAGCCAGACGGTTCCCTCCTTAAAGGTGAGGACATTCTCTCTCTTGGAGAGGGAATCCCTCAACTGATGAGCCTTTCTCGAAAAATCAGGGACAACAAACTCACCTATTAAGAAACCGGCTATGCTCAGCAATACCCCTGAATAAACAAAGGGCATGAGGAGGGCCTTAATGCTGCCGCCGGATGCCTTAACCGCCGTGGTCTCCTTCTTCCTCCCTGCCTGGCCAAAGACGAACAGACCGCTTATAAGCGCTGCCATGGGCATGAGGTAGAGCAGGTATTGCGGCAGATTCAGACCGGAATACAGGAGGAGGTCACCCATGGACGGCCTGTTGGGAATGAAGTCATTGATCTTGTTGATGAGCTCCATCAGACTGAAGGTGAGGCCGAGACCGCAGGCGATAATGGCGAACAGTTTCAGAAATTCCTTGAGATAGTACCGCTGGATTATTTTCATTACCGGGCGCCCGCCTTCCTGAATGCCAGGAGGGAAGAGATGCCGATGATGAGCGTGGGGAGCCATGCACCCACGTAATGGGGAATCTTTCCGGTTCGGGCCATATTCTCACCGTACACCAGCATTATGTAAAAAACAGTAAAAACCCCGAGGCCGATGGTGAGCCCCCCGAGCCTTCCCGACTTGCCGGAGAGCAGGGAGAGGGGCGGCCCGAGGAACATGAGGAGCAGACAGAGTGACGGCAGCGACAATCTCCTGTGCAGCTCCAAAAGGAAGGGTATCTTCCCCTTCGGCTCTTTCCCTTGGGCCTCTTTGAGGAGTTCCCGGGGCGTCATCTCGCTGTTCTTCCTTGTGGGTCCTTCCGTGGAGAGGTTCAGTGAAAGGTTATAGCCGCTGAAGAATATCTCGGTTGAGCCCCCGGGCCTTACGATATGGATAAAGCCGTCCTTCATGTACAGGGAAAGATTGTATTCCCTGTCAGCGTAAACCCTCCCTTCCTTTGCCGAAAGAACCTTCGGCTCTTTCGGGTTCCTGCTGTCATAGATGAAGATTCCCCGCATCTCATCAGGCGCCGGTTTATTTCGAACGAGGATGACGATGTCCCTGAACGACGTATTGAATATACCGGCCTCAATAGCCATGGGCGCCTTCTGCGTAACAATGCGCGCTATGGTATCTCTCACCTTGCCCGCGCCGAACGGTCCGAGAGAGAAACTCACGAGGAGTCCCATAACAAAACAGAGAGACCCGAACAAAAGCACGGGCAAAGAAATTCCCCCGAAGGACATCCCCGCGGTCTTAAGGATGGTCAATTCATTGTCAGCGTTCAACCTGCCGTAGGTCAGCAGCGTTGCCAGGAGAAGTGACATGGGTATGGTGAGAATCATGATCTGCGGCTGCAGATAAAAAATGATTCTTGCCATGTCGGACACGGACGCTCCGACTCCTGAAAGTATACGGCTCAACCGCAACACTTTTTCCATCATCAGAATGAAGTTGAGAAATATGAGGCTCAAGGAAAAAGTGACCGCCAGTTCTTTCAGGATGGCCCTGTGGACGATTTTCAGAGGGGAGCGCATTACTTTCCGTATATCAATTTCTTGAAGCACGGAGAATTACGGATATTGTCATAGGTCTTCGAGGTCTTTATATACGACCAGTTATTGTACCCTTTTTCCATGGCTAAATGGAGCCATTTGCACGCCTCAAGAGCGTTGTTCCTTGCAGCATGGAGTTCGGCCATGCTGTTCAATGCATAAATATTGTTCGGACTGATTTCGAGGGACTTGCGGATATCCCTCTCAGCCTCCTCATATTTTCCCATGAGGATAAAGGTGAACCCTCGGTTGTTATACGCCATGCTGTTCCCCAAGTCCAACTCTATCGCCTTGTTAAGGTCGGAGATGGAATGTTCATACTGCCCCATTTCCTGATACGCATTTCCCCTGTTGATGTAAGCCTGAACAAAGAAGGGATTTAACTCGATCGCCCTGTTGAAGTCGTCAATGGAGAGATGATAGAGACCTTTTCTTTGATAGGCGATGCCCCTGTTGTTATAGGCGCGGTGATTATCAGGGCGCTCTTCTATTGCCCTGCTGTATTTGGCAATGTCAAAATCATATTTCCATGTCTTTCCCATAATGAAAAGATGAATTCATTTTACCTTGTTACAATACTATATTACAACATTACACCATGACGCACCACGAAGGTGCAGCGAACTGTCTTTTTATTCCACACCGTGTTGTAAAATAAACACAGGTTATATGCTCTCTTTCCTCTGAAATTCCTGCTTTTTCACTTGGTTTGTGATGGCATGTTTATTGCTCAAGAATGAGAGCGTGCAGCGCTTTTTGCTTGACAAAGGGTATATGAAATGCTATATAGTTATAAGCTTTATTGGGCGCAGCTTTCTCATGAAGAGAGCTGCAGGCAATTAAAACAGCAGAGACTGTTGCAGAAGGGGGGGTGATAGCGAGAGAAAAAAGACGAGAAAGCAGAAAAACAGTGAGTGTGAAGATCACAGTCCGTCCTTGACGGAAAAATACTGAACTAACCAAGGAGGGTTAGGAAGTGAAAAAATATTTGGCATTGATTTTAGGCGCGGTTTTTGTACTCGGCTTTGCAGCCAGCGCCTTTGCCATCCACGCTGAGATTCCGGCAGAGACTCAGGCGATCGTGGCAAAGGGCCAGACCCAGATAACAATAGGTGGGGATCTCAGGGTGAGGGGTGAGTTCCAGCAGAACACATCCGATCTCAGTGATGATAAGGCAGATCATAATTCATACTATGATCAGAGGATAAGGCTCTCGATAACAGCAGATGTGACCAAGAATACACAGGGATATATCCTGATCGAGGGAGGCGGAGGAAAGACATCCGCCAATTGGAACTGGGGTACAGATAGTGGTTCTAAGGGTATCTATCCCTTTGGTGATGCCAAAAGGGGTGACCTGAATCTATTAGAGGCATGGATTCTGCACAAAGGCTCAGGACTCCTTGGAATCCCTGCGGGTATTAAGATCGGCCATATGCCACTTGCCCTCGGCAACAAGCTCTTCTTTGATCACACCCTTTATGGTGATGATGCCATCGTCCTCTTTGCAGACCCCACAAAGGAGCTTCATATCGGTCTTCTCACTGCAAAGTTTGTAGAGGGTGTTGTAACGAAGAACGACGATTCGAATGGATATGTCGGCCTGTTTGCTTACAAAACAAAAGACTGGGGCATCAGCGGTGATGTGACCTTCGTTGATCACCAGAATACCTTCTTGGTTCCCCCAGCTCCAGCTGGACAGGATGCCCATCTCTGGAACTTCGGTCTCAGGGGCAATGCAAACATCTCAGGCCTCGGCATAATGCTTGATGGGGAAATGCAGACGGGAAAGATTACCGACACAGGTGCTTCAGATAAAAAATTCCGTGGCTATGCATTTGTGGGAGGACTTAACTATACCTTAAGCGGTGTAAAACTCGCCGCAGCATACGGCTATGGAAGCGGTGACAATGACTCAGACAACAAATTCGAGACCTTTGTCACATCCCTCTCGAATTACCAGACCGGAACTCCGGATACCTATGTCTACGACTATCGGGTAACGAGTGCTGCAGGCGCATTTAAGACCGGTATCGCAAACACCCAGTATATAAAGGTAGATGCCTCAGCATCTCTGGCAAAGGACCTCAGCGGCTATCTCGCCTATTTCTGGCTCAGGGCCAACAAGATAACGACAGCACAAGAAGCTCTGGGTGCAAACAAGAGCGTCGGCTCTGAAATAGACGCCAAGGTGACCTATAAGATCGACAGGAACCTGACCTACTTTGTTGAAGGTGGCTACCTCTTTGCAGGGGATTTCTATAAGACAAAGACTGGTGGTGCAGAGCCTGACAATGCCTATGCAATTAGGCACGGAATCCAGCTCACGTTCTAAGGATCAACACGCAAAAGCGTGATATGAAGGCGGGTCGCATGACCCGCCTTTTTTTCGCTCCGGGGATGGCCGTTCACTGAAGGATCCGCTTGCGAGTCATCGTGAGTCGTTCTGTTCCCGGGGACTCCCATCCGTTGAATTTCTTTCCCGTCCACACTATAATGGAGTACCGAAAAAGCATGAAAAAGCTTATTCCTCTCATCACATGCATCTTTTTTTCCCTTTCTCTCGGGATCTCTTTTGCTCATGGAAAACCGGCTGATACGGAAAAGATCCCCGTTGTGGTGAGCATTTATCCTTTAAAGGACATGGTTCAGCAAGTGGGCGGCGACAGGGTTCAGGTGGACTTTATGGTACCGCCGGGGGCATCGCCTCATACCTTTGAGCCAAAGCCGTCGGATATGATGAGAGTGCACAATGCGAGGATGTTTGTGATTGTCGGCGCCGGCCTTGAGTTCTGGGCTGAGAAGGCCATCAGGTCGGCCGGGGGAAAGGATTTGAAGGTCCTCATCCTCTCCGACGGTCTTCCCCTTATCTATGGCGCAGACTCTCACGATGAGCACAGAGGGCTTCAGGGACAGAAGAGAGCGGACCCTCACGTGTGGCTCGATCCCGTGTTAGCGAAGGAAATGGTGAATGCGATCGCAACAGCGCTCGTTGCTGTGGATTCATCACACGGACGATATTTCAGGGAGAACGCAGAAAGATTCAAGAAAGAAATCGACAGCCTGGATGCTTTCATCGCGGAAAAAGTAAAGACCTTCAGAACAAAGGAGTATGTCACCTTTCACCCCGCGTGGAACTACTTTTCGCGGAGATATGGGTTGAGAGTTGTGGGAGTTATCGAAGAGTCGCCGGGAAAAGAGCCGAGTCCGAAACATATTGCGCGGCTCGTAAATGAGGTGAAACGTATCAGGGCCAGGGTGGTCTTTGCAGAGCCGCAGTTCAGTCCGAAGGTTGCCGGGGTTATTGCGAAAGAGGCGGGCGCGAAGGTTCTGTTTCTTGATCCCAATGGAGGACCCGGGCTGCAAGGCAGGGACACGTATATCGGCCTCATGCGGTATAATCTCTCTGTGCTGGAAGGAGCGATGAGGTGATCCGTTACTCGTAATGCGTGACACGTGACACGTCCGGAGTTTAAGGCGCAGTCCAAAACATATGCCCGTCACGCGTAACGCGTTACGTGTTACGAT
This sequence comes from Nitrospirota bacterium, assembly GCA_023382175.1. Taxonomy (GTDB): domain Bacteria; phylum Nitrospirota; class Thermodesulfovibrionia; order Thermodesulfovibrionales; family UBA9159; genus JAMCQB01. The sequence goes on from JAMCQB010000049.1 coordinate 64,085, forward strand.
ATTGGTATGTCAAAGGCTATCGAACTCAAGAACTTATCTGTCATCTTGAACGGCAGGGAGATACTCTCGGAGATCAATCTCGATCTCGATGAAGGGAAGTTTCTTGGAATCGTTGGTCCCAACGGCGGAGGGAAAACCACCTTCCTGAGGGTGATCCTCGGGCTTGTCAAACCTTCTGCAGGCGAGGTTCTTGTCATAGGGGAAGAGCCGAAGGAGATGGTGAAGAGAGGGGCCTTTGGTTACCTCCCCCAGCATCTGAACGTGGATCCTGATTTTCCTGCCACGGCAAGAGACGTGGCGCTGATGGGGTTGGCAGGAAGGGGTGGCCTGTTCAGAAGGCCCTCAGAAAAGGATATACAAAAGGCGGAGGAGATGCTGGTGACCATGGGGATGTCGGGATATGAAAACCATACCTTCGGCTCTCTTTCAGGCGGTCAGCAGCAGAGGGTCTCTATCGCGCGGGCGCTCATCAGCGACCCGAAGGTGCTCATCCTGGATGAACCGAGCACCGGTATTGATGTTGTGGGACAGGAGGACTTTTATCATCTCCTGAAAGGAATACAGAAGAGACTTCATCTCTCCATCATCATGGCATCCCATGACATCGGGGTCATCTCAACCTATGTGGACGAGATCGCATGTCTGAACAGGACCCTTCACTATCACGGCAACCCCCTGGGCGCGTTCAACGACGAAGTGCTCAGGGAACTCTACGGAAAGAGCATGGAGATACTCATGCACAGCACTCTCTGCGACCGGTGTGAACGCCTGAAACCCGGATCGTCAAACCCTGCCTGACCGCTCATTGGAGGAAGAACAGGAATGCTCGAAATCTTGTCATACGGCTTCATGCAGAGGGCTTTTGTTGCAGGGATCGCCATGGCGCTCTTTGCAGGAATCATCTCTGTCTTTGTGGTCCTGCGTCGGGTTTCCTTTCTCGGTTCCGGTATCTCCCACGCTGCCTTCGGCGGAGTCGCCATAGGCTTCTTCGCAGGGATCAATCCGCTCCTCACCGCTTTTCTCTATTGTATCGCTGTCTCCTTTGCCATCGAGATCATCAGCACCAGGGGGAGGCTGGCGGAAGACACCGCCATCGGGATATTCTTTTCAGCTTCCATGGCAATGGGCGTGATGCTCATCAGCCTTTCGAAGAGTTATACGGTCGATCTGTTCGGCTACCTCTTCGGAAGCATTCTCGCCATTAGCAGCGAGGAGGCATACATGGCGGTTGTCCTGGCAGCGGTGGTCGTGGGGATCTTTCTCATCATCATGAGAGATCTGCTGTTCATCACCTTTAACGAGGAACTGGCCGTTGTGAACGGCCTCCCTGTTCGGCTGATAAAGTCTGTGTTCCTTGTATCCATTGCCATCGCCATAGTCATAGGAATAAAAATTGTCGGTATCATACTCATTTCCGCTCTTTTTGTGATCCCGGGGGCTGCGGCAAAACTGCTCACGCAGCGCTTCTACAGCATGATTGCCATATCGTCCGTCATTGCGGTCGCCGCCACCGCATCGGGTCTCATTCTCTCCTATATTTACGACCTCACACCGGGGGGGACCATCGTGATGCTTCTGGCGGGGTTTTTTGCGGTTGCATTTCTTATGCGCAAGGTTCGATAAGTTTCCCGCATCTGTAGTTGGAGAAGATTCCCGGGAATCAGGTATAATAACAAATGGCTGAAAAGATACGACCGAACCTGAACTTCACCCTCCTCTGCGATGACGTGAGGCAGGAAACCGGAGGAAAAATAAGTCTGATGGGCATCTTCGAGAATGTCTACGCTACCCAGTTCCCTGCGGTGCACCCGAGGCTTGCGACAGTGAATGAATGGGCTGAGGGAAGGGGGGAGTTCGACACAACGCTCAGGATCCTTTCCCCTGACAGAAAGAGCATCCTGAGGGAGACGATGGCAAGGCTGAAGCTCGGTGATGCACGGTACAAGCACAGGGATATCTCCATTCATCTCAATGTGGAATTCAGGGAGCCGGGGGTATACTGGATCGAGAATTACCTCGATGGTGTTCTGGTGAACTCGGTTCCGTTACAGGTGATCCTGGTTAAGGAAAAATCCTTTCACTAAAGTTCTATGATGCAGGAAAGCGTGGACCGTAAGAAACTCGTCGAAGAAAAGATCAGGAACGCTGAGGCTGAAGCCCTCACGAGTCTTACCCTTATCAGACGGGTGGTGAAGGACTATCTGATTCACGAAAAGGGTTACGGTGACGAGGACATTGAGGTTGATGCGGAATTCGGGATTATCGTGGACAACAGGGAAACGCCGGTATCGGTTGACTATATTCTCAAGATCCGGGGCAGGAGATTCATGGTCATAAAGTGCTCTCCCGGGGCGGTGGAATCCAGGGAGAGGCATCTTGTCTCTTTTGCGCGGGTGGTGGATGCATACCAGATCCCCTTTGCCGTGGTGACGGACGGCGTCCATGCACGGATACTGGATACCCTGAAAGGGAAGGTTATGGCAGAAGGGTTGGATTCCCTCCCTGAGAGGCGGCAGGCTGTAGAAATGCTGAACTCGACGGAGTTCAGCCCTTATCCTGCAGAAAGGATGGAAAAGGAAAAGAGGATCCTCCTGGCCTTTGAGGCGATTAAGTGCACGGAAGAATCCTGCGAATAGCTACGGATATTCATTTCCTTCGAGGTGAGGCGTAAGGATATGAGAATGCTCCTGGTTGAAGATGAGAAGAATGTTGCAGCCTTTATCAAGAAGGGGCTGGAAGAGGAATTTTACGCGGTGGATGTTGCGGAGGACGGCGGGGAGGGGCTCCTGATGGCGACTTCAAATGAATATGATCTCATGATACTGGATATCATGCTTCCGGGAATAAACGGGATAGAGCTCTGCAAGAGGCTGCGGGAGAAAGGATTAAAGGCGCCCATCCTGATGCTTACCGCCATCGATTCCGTGAACAGCAAGGTGGAGGGCCTCGAAAGCGGCGCTGATGACTATCTCACAAAACCCTTTGCCTTTTCAGAGCTGCTGGCAAGGATAAAGGCGCTCCTGCGGAGGACATCTGATTCTGTCAGCGAGCTTTCCCTGGAGGATTTGCGGATGGACCTTCTCTCGAGGAGAGTGTTCCGGGAGGATAAGGAGGTTGTCCTCACTCCAAAGGAATTTTCTCTCCTTGAATACCTGCTGAGAAACAAAGGCAGAGTATTGTCGAGAACCCAGATCATCGAAAACATCTGGGGGTATACCTTTGATCCCAACAGCAATGTCGTGGATGTCCACGTCAAGTTCTTGAGGGAAAAGATCGACGCGGGCATTGACAAGAAGCTGATACACACCGTAAGAGGCGCAGGCTACATATTAAAAACGGGCAATGGCAATTAAGACCTTCAGATTGCGGCTCACCCTGATGTATACCGTCGTCGTTGTACTCATTTTCTTTGCCTCCGATTTCGTCATCCAAGTGCAATTCAAGAATAAGCGGTATGAGTCGGTGGACAGGGAACTTCTCAGGGAGGCCACCACGGAATTCTCCCAGGAGATCGACCCCACGCGCATCAAGAACAATGAGGAGATCATAAAAAGGGTCGGGGATGAATACTATCAGATTATCAACCGCAGAGGGGAAGTGCGCATCAGCTCCCTGAACAATAATTACCTGTGGCCGGTGAACAGGGACCTGCTGGTAAAGGCATTTAACGGCGGCCCGCAGTTTGATACCGTCAGCTATAAAGGCGAAAATTACCGGGTATTGTATATGGCGCTCAATGAGGACAATATTCTCAGTATCGGGGATTCGCTCAAGGACGTGGAGGAAGAAGTGGCAGCCCTGTCGAGACTTTCCCTCATCTTCTTCCCGTTCATTCTGGCCATAACCTCGGTGATGAGCTGGTTTCTTGCCGGACGCGCCCTTTCCCCGATGGTGCAGATCAAATCCCTTGCAGAACAGATCCGTCATGGAAGGCTGGACCGGAGAATCGATGTCGGAGTGAAGGGGAAAGAGATCGATGACCTCGTAAAGATATTCAATGAGATGCTGGACGGTATTCAGAATTCCATGGAAGCCCAGAAACGGTTTACCTCCGATGTTTCCCACGAGATACGATCCCCCCTCACGTCCTTAAGGGGCAGCATAGAGGTTGCCCTGAGGAAGAAACGGGCGACTGAGGAATACGAAGAACTCCTGAGAAATAATTTGTCCGACATCATCAGGCTTTCCAGGATTGCCGATGACCTTCTCTTCCTTGCAAAGGCTGACAACAATATCCTCGAACTCAAAAAACACTGGTTTGATGTCAATCAACTGTTGAAAAATATCATCGAACGTGTGAGATATGACGGTCTTTCCATCGTCGAAAAATACGAAGAGAACCTGGAAGTGTACGGTGACAGCAGTATCCTGGAGCAGGCCTTCACGAACCTCATCAACAATGCGATCAAATATATCCACCGCGGCGGAACGGTGACGATTACGACCGAAAAGGAAGATGATTCCATTAAGGTGACGATAAGTGATTCAGGGATCGGCATCCCTGAGGACGAGATCCCTCATATTTTCGAACGATTTTACCGTGTGGACAAGGAGCGCTCGAGGAAGATGGGCGGAACGGGTTTGGGGCTTGCAATTACACAATGGATAGTGAATGCCCACCGGGGACAGATCCTTGTGAAGAGCACAATCGGGTCAGGAAGCGACTTTATCGTTATTCTTCCCAAAACGCAAGATTAGGCGACGCAGCTGTCTGTTCTTTTCGGAGAATCTCCCGGTCTTGAGCAGGCGCTATCGGTGTCCTTTCCAGTAGGGATTCGCCATATCCTCAAAGGCGGTGAGGGCCGCGATCGATCCCTGGGAGACGGCCACGACGATTTGTTTAACCCCTCCGGTTATATCTCCCGCGGCATACACCAGGGGCATCGAAGTCCTCATCTTGTCATCCACCTTTATATACCCTTCACTGTCCATCTCTATCCCGAGGTTTTTTGCTATCTCGTTGTTCGGCTCATAGCCTATGGCGATGAACACTGCGTCGGCTTTGATATCTCTGAATTTCCCTGTCTTGAGATCCTCTATCCTGACCTCTTCCACCACTTTGGTTCCGAGGATCTCTGTTATGCGGCTGTTCCAGAGGACAGGGATATTCCTCTGGAACACGCTCTGCTGGAGCCTCTCTTCGGCCCTGAAGGCGTCCCTCCTGTGCACCAGGGTGACATGGGCGCCGAGGCTGTCGAGATAGAGGGCATCAGTCAATGCGCTGTTTCCTCCTCCTACAACGACCACGTTCTTTCTGTCTTTGAAGAGATAGCCGTCGCAGGTGGCGCAGTAACTGACGCCCCTTCCCGAGAGCCTCTTCTCTCCGGCTGCGTTCAGCCTCTTGCTGTCGGCGCCGGTGGCTATAATAATGGCCTTTGCATTGTATATTCCTCTCCCTGTGGTTATCTCAAAACCTCCGTTCTTCTTTATGTCGGTCACGCCCACTCCCTGGAGGAGGAGAGCATATTCCATGGCCTGCCTGGCCATCAGATCCACCAGGGTCTTCCCCGCTATGCTCGTAAATCCCGGGTAGTTCTCGACGACAGGGGTGATGGCGATCTGTCCGCCCACGTTTGCCTTCTCGAATATGATGCTCTTCAGACCGCTCCGTTCCGCATACACGGCAGCGGTCAATCCCGCCGGTCCGCCCCCGATGATCACCACATCGTAATCCTTCAGTTCCTCCCTCCCCGCCGGCATCACATACTCCACCGGACTGCCTTCTATGAGGGATTCCATGAAATGCTCCTCCGGCTGGAGACCGGATGCGGTGAGGGTTTCGCCTACAAAGGTCTTGGGCACGGACATGGCGGCATATTTTTCGGCAAGGTCTTTGTTTTCATAAATCTCTATGACCTCTGCCGATACCAGGTCCTTTCTCTCTATGGCAGCGGAGATGGCATAGAGAACCTGCTGGGGGCAGTAAGGACACGTGGGACTCACAAAGACCCTCACATGACGCTTCTGATTCAGCCTTTTTATCCTCTGACGTGAATCATCCGAGATAAAGGTCTTTCCCGTGGATACCATAAGCAGAGCCATGATGAAGGAGCGGCCTTCCTCTCCCACCGGGGCGCCTGTGTAACGGATCGAATATTTGTCCGGCGCGATAAGGATGGTGGGTGACCTGGAGACCCCACGGCTTCTCGACGTTTCATCACCGATGAGAAAAAAGTGAGGTTTGATCTTGTCGGTCAGTTCTGATATCACCCTTACGAGGCCTGCAGCGACCTCATTGAAATCGTCATGTATTCCTTTCTGGGTGAAGACCTCAAGGGAAACCTCATCCTTCAGCTCCCTGAAGGTTTCCTTTAGAAGCGCTTTTATATCCTCCGTGAGGAGTTCCTTCTCCATGAGGATATTGTATGATTATCCGGACCCCCTTTTCAACAGATAGTCCTTTTCTTCAGCAATTCACGGTGAAATTGAAAACCCTTGAGATTGCTTCGCTCCGCTCGCAATGACAAAATAAGCTTTCGTAATCTGTCATTGCGAAGAGCCTTATCCTGAAGCAATCTACTCACTTTTTCGCCGTGAATTACTGCCTTTTCTTGCTGCTCCTTCATAAGGTATTGTGAATGCGGCAGGGTAAGGTATACAATGAAAAAAATGGCAAGGAGAATGACGTTAAACCTTTTCCCTCTTTCCCTGTCTAACCAAACAGATGGATGAAGACCTACGGCTTGTTGAGAGATATATCGCAGGAGATGCGGATGCTGTTGAGGATCTCGTCATGAAATACCAGAGGCAGATTTACGCGGTGCTGTACCGGATGACAGGGAATACGGAAGATGCCAGGGATCTTACGCAGACGGCATTTGTCAGGGCGATGGAGGGGGTGAGGGGGTTCAGAGGGGATTCCTCGTTCAAAACGTGGCTTTACCAGATCGCCATTAATGCCGGTCTCAATCATCTGAAACAGAACCGTCGCCAGGAGGTGGAGTTGGAAGAATCCCTTATGGGACATCATTCCGGCGCCCTCTCGACGATCATCGAAAAAGAGCGGAGAGTCTCGATAAAAAAGGGGCTGGACGAGCTTCCCGAACGACAGCGCCTTGCAGTGATCCTCAGGGCGTATGAGGGCCTCAGCTGCGCCGAGACCGCCCAGGTCATGGGCTGTACAGAGGGCGCGGTAAAGGCCCATTACCACCATGCGGTAAAGAAGCTGAGGGAGATTTTAAAGGAGAGGGGTTATGCAATCAGACCATGAAGGAATAAAAGAGTTGCTCCCTGAATATCTGAGGGGTACTTTGCCGGATGAAGTGAAAAGCGAGGTAGAATCCCATGTAAAGGACTGCCGGGACTGCAGGGATGAGGTGGCTTTTCTCACAGAGATAGTGAGCATTGAGGCGCCAGACCCTGGAGACCTTTTCTGGAAGACCCTGCCCCGGAAAGTGAAGCTGACCGTTGAAGAAAAGAAGTTGGGATTCTCCCTCAAGTATCTATTCGGGGGACTCCCTGTTGCAGCTGTGGCGGCGCTGCTGCTTCTCGCACTCATCTCCACTCCTGTGCAAAGGAAAGATATGCCGGCGCAGGTTCTCATATTCAGAGACCCTTTGACTGCATCGGTCCCGGATTACGGCGATATCACGGAAAAGGATATCACGCGGATTACCGCACAATTAACCGATGAAGAGTTGTATCTTCCCCATGAGGATTTCATGGGGCACTCCTATTACAGGGAGGTTGCCTCCCTGAGCTCAAAGGAGATAGAAGGCCTTTATGAAGCTTTGGAAAAAGAGCAGAGGGCAGGAGGATGACGGAAAGGTGCGAGTACCGGTTTTTGTTTTCGCTGCTCCCCGTCTGTGAATCTGAGATTTCCCCTGTCATCATTTCCTCCCGTGTCTCTGTGATATAATTTCATCTGAAGATAAGAGAGGTTCAATGGAGGTTTCGTGAAAGTTCATAAGGATATTTTGAGCCTTATCGGCAAAACACCCCTGGTTAAGATCAATAAGCTCTGCTCTGCGGATGACGCTGAGGTATGGGCAAAACTTGAGGGACATAATCCCGGTGGTTCTGTGAAAGACAGAATAGCCCTCTCCATGATTGAGGCTGCCGAGAAAGAGGGGAGGCTTAGACCGGGTGGCACCATAATTGAGCCCACAAGCGGCAATACGGGCATCGGCCTGGCCATGGTTTCGGCGGTAAAGGGGTACCGGCTGATCCTTACCATGTCAGAGAGGATGTCCCTGGAAAGGAGGCATATTCTCCAGGCGTATGGGGCAGAACTTGTCCTCACCCCCGGCGAAAGGGGGATGCTGGGGGCAGTGGAGAGGGCGGAGGAGATTTTCAGGAAAAATCCCGACCACTTTATGCCTCTGCAGTTCGAGAACCCTGCAAATCCGGGGGCTCACCGGGAAACCACGGCACCGGAGATAATCGAGGCCATGGGAGGTGTTCCCGATGCCTTTGTGGCCGGCGTGGGAACAGGAGGGACTATAACGGGTGTGGGGGAAACCTTCAGGGAAAGACGTCCTTTTGTATGGATCACGGCGGTGGAACCCAAGGGTTCTGCCATTCTCTCCGGCGGAGAGCCGGGACCCCACAAGATCGCCGGCATAGGCGCCGGTTTCTATCCAGGAGTGCTGAACACGAAGATATACAATGAGGTGGTTCCTGTTACCGATGAGGACGCCATCGAAACCATGAGGCAACTGGCCCTCAGGGAAGGTATCCTCGCAGGTGTATCTTCAGGGGCAGCCCTGTATGCTGCAAGATGCGTAGCAAGGAGATTCGGAAAAGGCAAGAAGGTTGTTGTTATCTTCCCTGACAGGGGAGACCGCTACCTGAGCACAGGGTTCTTCACCCCGGAAGTAGTGAATGCTGTGTAGGCGATCCTCGTCGTTCTTGCACCCTCACGTCAAAACGTTCTTCCGCTCATAATGCGCGTGTTCTGGTTCGGTTAAAAAACGGACGTTATGCTCACTCGTTCGTCCCTTTCCCAACTTTCTGTTCTGTCTTTCGCAAGAGGAAAAATGTTCGGCAGTTTTATTTCATTTTTTTTGTGGTAGCATATAGTGAGCATTCAGTAGAAACCTTTTTGAGACTGCTCATGGAATTTGTGATTTTCGGGAATGTGATTGATTTGTTTTCGTGTGGAGGTTGCAGGGAAGACCGGGAATATTTCTGCATGAGGTAGCACTGACATCAGGGCTAAGTCAAAGTAAGGCATAACTGTCTGTAGAAGAAGAGAGAACAGATTCTACTGGCTTTTTCCCCCTTACCTATGCTATAACAGGGCATGGCAAACGAAGGTGGGCTGTCATGCCCGGTCAGTTTTTTCCCGGAGACACTGCGGCATACCGATGCTTTGTGCGTACGTCCGATAACATCGCAAGAAGAGCCTTTATGGGATGATCTGATGGGGCGTCACCACTACCTCGGCTTTCAAAGGATCGTAGGGGAATCTATGAAATATGTGGCGGTTCTCAAGGGCACATGGACAGGATTGATCGGTTGGGGGACAGCGGCCTTAAAGAGTCGGCATCGGGACCAGTGGATAGGATGGGTTTCAGCGGTGCAGTACAAGCGGCTGAAATTCATTGCGAATAATGTGCGGTTTTTGATCTTATCGGACAAGCGTATTCATAATCTTGCCTCCCGGATATTAAGCCTTAACCTGAAACGTTTATCTCGGGATTGGGAGGCGGTCTACGGGCATCCGGTCATTGTTGCGGAGACGTTTGTTGATAGAGGAAGGTTTCAGGGGACGTGCTATCGGGCGGCGGGATGGAGTGAGCTTGGTCCCACTCGGGGATATCGACGCAATGGGGGAAAATATTATTATCATGGCAAGGCGAAGACGATATTTATTCGTCCCCTTCGGCGTAATGCCGCAAGGATACTATCTGATCCGTTGTCATCGCTAAACGGATATAACAAGGAGGGCATAGTGGATATCAATGCGCTCTGTCTTGACGGCAAGGGTGGACTTATCGAGCATTTAAGGATGATCTCGGAGCCGCGAAAGGCGCGTGGGATAAGGCACGGCAAGGTAAGCATTTTGGCGGTCGCGATTTGTGCGCTTCTGAGCGGAGCAAAGGGGTTTAACGCTATGGGTGAATGGGCGGCCGGATGCAGTCAAAGCATACTGAGGAAATTGTGGTGCCGATGGGACTGCCGCAAGAAAAAATATGTGCCTCCGAGTGAGCCGACGCTTCGACGGCTGCTGCAGCAGGTGGATGCGGCTGAAGTGGACCGCGCTGTCGGCGCATGGCTTTTGAGTCAGGTGAAAGGCATGAAAGAAATGGCTGTCGCCATCGACGGCAAGACGGTCAAAGGGGCGAAATCCTTGCACCTGCTCAGTGCATTTTTGCATCATGAAGGGGTTGTGATAGGGCAGAAAGAGGTTGCCGCTGCCGGAGGAGAAATTGAAGGAGCGCGGCAGCTGCTTAAGGATATGGACCTTCGGGGGATGGTGGTAACAGCAGATGCGCTGCACACACAACATGAGACAGCGGCCTTTTTGGTAAAGGACAAAGAAGCCGACTACTTCTTTACGGTCAAGGACAACCAAAGCACGCTGAAAGGCGACATTGAAGCCCTTCGGTGGGATTTTCCCCCCTCAGCATGAAACTGTCGACAAGGGTCATGGGCGCATCGAGACCCGAAGAATTCGCTGCAGCAACGATCTCAAGGGATATATAGAGTTCCCTTTCCACGAACAAGTCGTCAGAATCGACCGTATCACCACTGATCTTCGTGGAGAGAAGCAAACACACGAAGTAGCTTACGGCATTACGAGTCTGTCTCCTCGCAAAGCCTCGCCGCAAAGACTGTTACAGATAAACCGGGGACACTGGGGTATCGAAAACGGGCTGCACTATGTGCGGGATGTCACGTTCCATGAAGACCTTTGTCAGATTCGCACAAAGGCAGCTCCGCGCATCCTGGCGGCCCTGAGAAATCTGGTGATAGGTATATTCCGTCTCAAGAAACACAAAAACATTGCCAAGGCGGTGAGATATTATGCAAGGAGACCTCATTTGACGCTCGGTCTCATTGGGCTTTAACTCAAATATTCTTCCTGCGCTCAGCTATCCTATGGAAGAGGTATGCCCCCGAAAAGCCCTCCTTGTTGATCTTTTCCTTATATAGGCTATTACTGAGCTCCTCCTGCTACGTTTTTCCCCGCTGCCGGTCATCATGGATGCCTACCACCCCTGCTCACTTCTCCCGTATAAAAGACTTTGACGTAACCGTG
>JAMCQB010000068.1 GCA_023382175.1 Nitrospirota bacterium
GAAGAAGGCATTACCAGGTTTGACAAACGAGAAAGAAAGATAAGGATTGTTCGCTGGTGGTGAATGCAAAATTCGCCTGACGCTCTGACGGCATGTGAAAGTGCGCTTTCATTTCTGAATTTTGCGTTGCCTAACAGGCGTCCGACAGCACCTGGAATCGGTGTCCGCGTCCTATCGGAATGAGTTTCAGAATGGAAAGGAATATCCACTTTTCTTCAGCGGTTGACAAACCGTATGTCCAGAAAGTGAGTGGAGCATGAGATGCAGGGGTCATAGGCGCGCACCAGCATCTCAAGGGCGAGGGTGATCTCTTCGTCACTCTTATCCCGGGCAAGGACTTCGGGAACGAGCTTTTTCATGTCGTGTTCGATGTTGTTAAGGTTCTGGTTGGTGGGTATGATGCAGTTGGCATTGAGGATAGTCCCCTTTTCATCGATCTCATAGTTGTGGAAAAGAATTCCCCGGGGCACCTCCACAGCCCCCACGCCGTTTCCCGCCTTCACCGGTATCCTGGACTGTTCATTCAGCGCCACCAGAATCACTTCATCGTCCTTGATGCCTTTCTCCTTGATATCTTCCACGATGGCGATGGCATCTTCAAGACAATGTACGGACTCGATCAGCTGCGCTGCGGTATTGAGATAGGGGTTGATACACTTCGGTTTCATCCCCAGCAACGAAGCCACATCCTTTGCCCCTGGAAGGAGTTTGTCGTAGTTCAGATTGAACCGCGCAAGGGCGCCCACCGCATAGGATCCCCTGATGAGTTTTGTATGTTTTGCCGAGGAGTGGGGCGCCACGAACTCGTTGGTGATGCGTTTATACTCTTTCTTATGCATCCTCACCCCCTCAGTTGAGCCAATATCTCCGGCAAGCAGAGGATATCCTCCGTCATCACTCACCAGGGCGACGTATTCTGTGTCGCGCTCGAACTGAGGAAACTTCAGGGAGGAGATCAATTCCACTGTGGCGTCCATATCCGGCCTCATTCCGTTCAGCATGTTGAGCATGGCGTCGAGGTCCCTTTCCCCCGGGAGTTTGGTAAATCCTCCCACGGTGGCCGATATGGGATGGACGTGGCGTCCTACGAGCGCCTCGCAGATCTCATTGCAGGTTTTCTTCATTCTTAATGCCCTTCGTACCACCTTGTCATGGGTGTCGATCAGGGGCAGAAAACTCTTGACGCCCAGCAGGTCAGGCGCCGCCAAAAGATAGATATGCAGGATATGGCTGTCAAGGATTTCCAGGTGGAGGAGGAGTTTCCTCAGCTTAACGGTCTGTTCTGAAGGGGTAATGCCGAGGGCGTCTTCCGCAGCCTGAATGGATGCCAGGGAATGGCCGCACGCGCAGATGCCGCAGATCCTCGAGGTGATATGCTGGGCTTCGAACAGGGAACGTCCCCGCAGCATTCCCTCAAAGAAGCGGGGTGACTCCACAACGTCCAGCCGGCAGGCATCCAGCCTCCCTTCTTTTACATTGACGACGATATTCCCGTGTCCTTCCACACGGGTTAAATACTCCACAGTGATCTGTACATTCCGCGTACTCATTTTGGCCCTGACTCCCTGCACGAGTTGTACATGTTCATTTTGTTCACAATGAAGTCCAGGGGAATATGGTATTTTTCAAGGACAGCCCTGGTTCCCGGCTCATTGGGGTTCGACGGCATTCCCCTGCACCCGTAGCATATGTTTCCGTTGTTGATGCACCAGGAATTACAGCCGGCCTTTGTAACGGGCCCGAGGCAGGAAACCCCCCGGTCGTACATGCATACGTTTTCGTTCAGTTTGCATTCAACGCAGACGGGATAATCAGGCACACAGTAAGAAATCTCCTGGAGCGCGGCCTTGATCACCGCAACAAATTCCGGAGGGTACACGGGGCAGCCGTGTATAAAATAATCAACGGCCACTACCTGATGCAGAGCCCTGGTCTTTTCCGTGGGGAAAAAGGTGTAATCAGAGCCGTACACATAGCGCCTGATGTCGTCAAGGTCGAAATTGTTCTTCATCCCGTTCACCCCTCCGATGGTTGCGCACGAACCATAGGCAATGAGGGCTGTGGATCTCTCCCTGATCTGCCGGATCCTTTTCTCTGCGTGAGAGTCGGTGATGCTCCCCTCCACAATGGCCATATCCAGTTCTTTATCCCACTTTTCGGACATGACTTCCCTGAACTCCACCACGTCGATGACACCCAGGATATCGAAGAGGGCCTCGCCGAGATTTGCCACCTGTAACTGGCATCCCTCGCAGCAGGCAAAGTCAAAAAAAGCGACCTTCGGTCTTTTCATCTCAGAGCGCCTCGCTCATATTCTTGATATCCGCATAGTTGAATACCGGCCCGTCCTGACAGACATAGAGGCCCTGAATCTGGCATCTGCCGCATTTCCCCATGCCACATTTCATATGCCGTTCAAGGGAGATGAGAATCTGGCGTTCGGGAATATTCTTGGCAAGGAGCTCCTTTATCACAAATTTATACATGATGGGCGGGCCCACCACTATGGCAAAGGTCCTTTCCGGCTTGAGATGCACGCCCGGCAGCAGTGTGGTGATAAGACCGACATGTCCTGCCCAATCAGGCGCTGCCCGGTCAACGGTGCATTCATAATATACATCCATGCGCTTGTTCCAAAGATCGAGCTCGTCGACGAAGAGCATGTCACTTGGTGTCTTGCAGCCCAACAGTATATGGACCTTTCCGAAATCCCGCCTGTTGTAAAGGACGTGTTTAATGAGGGATCTCAGAGGAGCGATGCCCAATCCGCCCGCCACTATGAGGAGGTCATTGCCTTCAAGAATCCTTATGGGAAAGCCCTTGCCATAGGGTCCCCTGATGCCCACTTCGTCTCCTGCCTCGAGTCGGTGAAGGGCGCTGGTAACTTTTCCCACGGCCCTCACACAGATGTCGAAGGAGCCGCGGACGGCAGGGGAAGAAGAGACGGATAGGGGCGCCTCTCCTACGCCGAACACCGAGAGCATAATGAACTGTCCTGGTTCATGATCAAGGCTCATTCTCCCTTCGAGGGCAATTTCAAAGAGTTTCTCCTGGGGCGTCATCTCTTTTGTCCTGAGTATCCTGGCCTTTTTCACGTTATAGTTGGACTCGTTTATAACCACTTTTTCCATACTTTGGTTATGCCCTCCTCGATTAATGTGTTAAGGGTCTCCTTGAGTTTTATCCCGGCCATGCAGGTCCTGCTGCACCTGCCGCATCCGGTGCAGAAAAAACGCGCGTATTTAAGCACCGGATATCTGAATTTGCAGTAATAGCGGTGTCTCTGCCGCGCTGCGCGTTCTTTCCTGAAATTCTCTCCACCTGCCACCTTTGCAAAGGGCTCAAGCTGGCATGAGTCCCATCTCCGGTAGCGTCTTCCTCCCTTGAGCTCAAGGTTCATCTCATCGATAATGTCGAAGCAGTAACAGGTGGGACATACGTTTGTGCAGTTTCCGCATGCGAGGCATCGCCTGTCAAGGTCTTTCCAGACTTCGCTTTCGAACGACTTGTCGAAGAGTTCCGGTATGCCGCGGGGATCCACAGGGAGTTCATTCCTGAAGATGGCTCTTTTGTTCTCCCGCAACTTCACCAGTTCACGCAAGTGTGCCATGTCGGCACGTTCGAAAACTTTGGCAGCATCCACTATCTCATCCCCCACCTGTGTATTGATATGGACAATGAAATAATCCCCCATGTCGGTGCAGAAGAGGTCATACCCGCCTGAAGGCGTGTTCGCATTCACGAGGCTGCAACTGGCAAATTCATCGCAATATTCATTGCACTCGATCCCGATGATATCGATCTTGTTTTTGCGGATGAGGTAATTGTAATCCTTGGGTCGCCGGGAAAAGACCATGTTGAGACACTGGATTCCTGCAAGATCGCAGGTATGGACACCGAAGAGCGCCATCCTTTCGTACTCAAGCACAGCGCGCACGTCCAGCCCCTGGCTGAGGTTATACTCCAGAAGTGTTTCCCTCTGGGGCAGGAAGTATTTCTTGGGGGGGAGCACCGTGGGAATATATTTCACCGCAATCTGATCGCCGGAGGTCACCTCTTCAAAGGCATAATTCTTGTATCCCTTTGCAACAGGCGCTACGAGCTTCTGAAGTTTCGAGAGTCTCGATATGAAAGCGTTGAAGTTGTCCTTCGACAGTATCACATATTGAATATCTTTCACGGGTTCCTTACCTGTAAGGCCCCTGATGCCTCCCTGACACAGGGTTCCGTATCCTGCATCCCCTCCCGGGATTTATCAGCGTCACCTCATAGTTCAAAGTTTACTGCAAAATAGGGAAAAAACAAGAGGGAAGGAAGGGAGAAAGAGAACGAGATGAACAAACCGGCAGGAGAACGTGGGAAGGCTTGACGCTCAGCAGCTAGTGTAGTGTCTCATAAACGACTGGTGTTATTCCTTTTCTTCTTGCAAGAGCGCGGGAGGGTGCAGCCCGGCTGAATCTTTTCCAGGGTTTGTTTGCAACGGGAGAGCTTTTCAACGATTGATTC
>JAMCQB010000122.1 GCA_023382175.1 Nitrospirota bacterium
TGCGGCCATGAGAATAACCTGCGCCCTCTGGACTAATCGCACAGGGAATCGCTTTCCCCGAGCCCACATCTCTATTGCGGCTTGTTCCTCCGGAGATAAAACAATCTGTGCTGCCCTTCTGCTCATGCATAACATTGTACATGCTTTCTCTATATATGTAAAGCTATTTCTGTAACACTACACTAGTGTAGTGCGTCAGATATCTCTTTACATATATATGATGCTCCGGCAACGGCCTAAAATGGCCATCTATGGCTTTTCCAACTCGGCCATATAACAATGGGCGCTATCTGTAAATAAGTAAAGAAGTGTTAGATCTCCCTTTCATGTCATCGTCAAATTACGGCAACACCTATTAGTAATACTCCTTATTTTTCATAGTCAAGAATGCCGTGAAGGCCACATGGCATGGATCACTATCATCAGAAACAGGAAGCCACCTATAACTGCTATGAGACCTCCCATCCCCATAAGACCCATGCTTATAATTTTTTTAATATTACCAAGAGCCTGAGCGCTACCCGCTATTTTACGCTGCACACCATAGCCGCCTGCCCAGGCAAGGCCAAGGATATGTAATAACTGGCCTCCACCATAAATATAAGGCTGAATTTGTGCTATGCGAATTGAGGGATTGCGAAAACCAAGTTGAGGCAATAAATAGTAGGTCAGACCCATATAGGAAAGGGTCACACCAACGATAGCACCATGGTAGTGGGCTGGTATTGTGACATTGCTGCTCCGGATCAAAAAACCGATAATTCCACCTGATCCAAACAATATCATAGAGGTGATGAGGGCTGCACGGATATGACGCATATCTGCCGGGGTTTTCCCACGCGCGATTCCAAGCAGCGCCGCCGTGCCTATCAGAAGGGGCGACAACCCCATCCCATATTTCATCAGCAGGGTAAATGCCTGGCGGTGTTCAAAGGAATCTACGCTGAAAGAAAGATAAACCAATAGCGTTATTATCGCTGGAACAATATTCAATCCAAAAATTGCTGACACCATAACAGGTCTGATGCGAATATCAGCACCGCTTGCACCAGCCAGCCACAACCATGATACAAGCATGAGTGTGGTGTGCACAAATTGGAGCACATGTCCTCCACCCCAGAAAAGGATTTCATAATATCCAACCCCATGGATGGTATCGGGAATGGTCATATACGACCATACAAAGGCAACTAAAGCAATTGAAGCAATGATTGTAGCAACATAAATTCCAGATCGCAGTGCATTTGCACCATCCATCGGGATTCTCAATGGTATCACACCGGACAGGCTGCGAATCAGCAGTAATACAATCCCGATAGCAAAAACTACAAGTCCTGTGAAAAACACAGGATTCTGAAGGACAGGGACATAATTGTTCATTAAAGGATTCCCTGAAGACATAAATGGAGAGAAGGCAATAATCAGTGTGCCCAATGCTGATAGACCCAATGCCAGCCATCCAGACCTAGGCCAATAAGGAGTGGAGTTCAGGCTCCAGAATACTCCGGCAAAGGAGAGAAACCATATCATGACAGAAAGGTCAACATGTACAACAAGGGCCTTATGGAAAAAATCAACCCATGGGAAAATATCCTGCACATAGGGTGTTCGAGAAAGCACAAGGAGTATGGAAAAGAGGCCGGCGATCACCAATGAGGCTATACTGAGAACCAGCCAGCCTATGGCGAGACGACGGGGGATCCCATTGTGGATTGGAAGAACAAAATCAGACTTTTGCAAAAGACTCTGTATTGATAGCAAAAATTACCCCTGAATATCAATGGCCATGGAGAGAAAAATCAATGAAAGGTCTATAATGGAATAAAAAAAGAGGGGTCTGTTTAAATCCCTTCCTGAGAAAAAAGACAGGAGATAAAGCAAAAGATAGAGAGTCCCGAGTGCCACCGAAAAGGCCAGGTATACCCCTCCAGCCATACCTGTAATATAAGGCATAAAGGTGACCACCACAAGGGAGATAACATATAGCAGTGACCGCAAATCCGTCTCCCTATCAGGCCTAACCACAGGCATGGTGGGGATACATGCCCTTTTATAATCCTCCTTGTGTCTTGATGCAAGGGACCAGAAATGTGGAGGTTGCCACAAAAACATAATCGCGAAAAGCAAGAGGGCTTCAAACCCTATACTCCCTCTTACAGCTGCCCAACCAATAACAGGTGGGAGTGCTCCGGATATACCTCCTATTTCTGTTGCTAGAGGCGTTCGTCTCTTCAAAATGACTGTATAGAGAAAGGCATACACAAATATTGCGAGCATTGAAAGGAAGGCAGAAAGAGTATTTACAAAGAGGTTCAGAATTATAAAGGCCACCAATGAAAGGCAAATCCCGAATACAAGCGTACCATAAACACTTATCCTTCCGGAAGGCAGTGGCCGTTTGATTGTCCTATCCATCAGACTATCTATATCCCTGTCATAGCAATTGTTGAATACAGAAGAACCTGCTGATGCGAGCCCTATACCTAAGAGGCCCCAGAGGAACAGGGAGGGGTTGGGGGGGATTGCTGTTCCCCTGGAGGCGATCCACATCCCTGTAAACCCTGTAAGCATCACTAACAGGGTTATGCCGGGGGATGTTAATCTAATATAGTCTAAGACCCGCATCAAACAACCTTTGCACCTTCAGGCATTGCCTTCCCTTCTTCCGGCTTTCCATATTCATAAGGTCCTGCTGTTATAACAGGTATCGTCTCAAAGTTGTAAGAAGGAACAGGCGACGGGATTGTCCATTCCAGGGATCTGGCATCCCAGGGATTAGCAGGAGCCCGCTCGCCTGCAAAGGCCGAGCGCACAACATTTACTAATGTTATAAGAAAACCTGCTATAAGGATATATCCGCCGATTATTGTTAATCTGTAAATACCGGTAAACTCAGCGGGATAGCTCCAGTATCTCCTCGGCATACCTTCCAGCCCGAGTTTAAAGAACGGCACAAAGGCGATAAGAGACCCTATCAGGATTAGCCAGAAGGCTGCCTTCGCTATCCCCTCATTATACATACGCCCTGTAAACTTGGGGAACCAGAAATAGATACCGCCAAAGGCCACCATGGTCATGGCCAGCGAAAGGACCATATGGAAATGGGCCACAACCCAGGTAGTGTCATGGACATTAATGTCAATCGCCAGCAGGCCATTCCCAACGCCTGTGACCCCGCCTATCACAAAGAGTGATATAAATCCCACGGCATAAAGCATAGGGGCCCTGAATTCAATCGAACCCTTATGCATCGTTGCAAGCCAGTTGAATACCTTTATGCCGGTTGGGACGGCTATCAGTATTATCAATAATGACTGAACAATCCTGGCCCAATCCTCGACACCCTTTGTAAAGAGGTGGTGGATCCAGACATCAAAACCTTTGTAACATAGAAAGGAGGATTCGGATATGTGCATGGCATATGAGATGAACTGTAGTTGTGGAAATGGGCTGGCAGGCTTCAATTTCAGGGATGAGATAATGACAGGCGAGGTCATAAGCAGGCTTTACTGCCCGCAGTGTTCGAGGGACATCAAGTTTGACCAGGAGACAATGGTCGCTGACAATGGCTGGGTTATAGAATACGATATGGACATCGCAAGGTTTCAGGCCCAGAAGATAAAGGCAGACGCCCTCAATATAACCCCTGATTTCATCTTTGACGAGAGTTACTGCACATGGCGTGGGATTTATCCCACAGACCATATAGACAGCGTAGTGGAAAGAACAGAAATAATGAAGCTCGCGAAGATAAACCCGAGGAAATATCTCGAAGAACTAAAGGAATGGGCCAACACCAGGATGGAGAGACTATCAAAGGAAGGCTGGAGGAAGGCAAATGAAGGCAACAAAGGCGGAGTTTAAGGAAAAATCAGCCTGCGCTGAAAAATACTCACCTTTCCCGGAGTTCATCACCTGCCCGAAATGCAGGGAGGAAATCGAGCTCTGGACAGATGAGGAAGAGACTGTATGCTTTTTCTGTGGCTACAAAGTCTTCAAGAATGAAAGGCTCACCAATTAAACTGAATCGGGCCTGCCTCATTTTCTCTATTGCGATTCGAGGCAGGCCTGAACCTTAAATTCTCAGAGATAGTTTCTAACTGATATAATGACTCCCAGCCCTGCCACAACGACTATCCAGATTAAAAGAAGCGCTATACTAATTTTCCCCCATTTGTTCATGGAATGCGTGGCAGCATATTCACCTGTAACCCTGCCGGACTTATAGGCAACGGATAGGAGATAGCCTATGATGGACAGACCCATTACAAATGTTGCCAGGAATAGTGCAGTGCTGCCCCAGTCGATGTTCAGCTTATAAGTGAAAATGGAGTAGTCAAAACGACCGAGGTATTTCATCCTCAGGGCCTCCCTCGCATATGACATTCCAAAGATTGTCAGGAAAGCCCCCAGTATGCCCGGCACAGCGTATTTAACAGGGTCCTTCTGCGCATTATAGAGAAAAACCAATAATGCGATGCCCAGAGCTGCACCTATCAGGAAGAACGGGTTTGTGAAGAAATTGAATCCACCCGGCAGACTGAACAGCCACCAGAATCCGACAATGGCCTGTATGGCTGTAAAAGTGAACGCCATCTTTGCGCCGGTTCTGCCGACCCATTCGAGATAGCCTTTATCAAAGTCCGTCCTGTTTTTGAAATACCATGCATAAAGCATCAGGAATATGCCTGTCATGGCAAAGGACGGGATAATGAAATGCAGAAACCTCGGAAGCTGGAAGGCATGCAAGGATATCCCTGATGTATCCACCGAATTTCCCCTCACATACCATTGAAGCCATTTTTCGGGCTGCAGGAGCTGGTAACCAAGGGCATGCATGATAATTCCTGAAAGCAGAAAGAGGACAAAGGCCACAATACCGAACCCCCCTTTAATTCCCCCCTTATTAAGGGGGGATATAGTGTGGTGTTCCCTTGAATCCCTCTTCAGGTAGAAGACATAGGTCAGGCTGTAGCCGAGCATCATTATGAATATGAAACCCATAACCCATGCAGCAGAAAGGGTATTGGATGCATACCAGAACGGGTCATACACAACCTGAACAAAGAGAAGCGGCGCTACCCCTAAAAGCATTGCCATTGAGATATTGACTGTGGCTGCCTTTGCCAGTGATCTGGAAAGCCTTCCCCAGTTTTCTCCCCCCTTTAAATATCCATATACGGATAAGAACGATGTCCCGAGGGTAAAGTTCACGAACATTATATGAAGGGCAAAAGTGAGCACCATCAGAACCTGAAACACAACCGGATAAAATGGTATCCCCATCGGATCCTGCAAGGCCTTTAACATTGTATTTATTTCCATGTTATCCTCCTTATTTAATACGTGAAATTGAATGTAAATATGTTGCAAGCGCCCTTTTCTCTGCAGATGTTCCAACAAATGGCGGCATATACGGGTATCCACCCAGTGCATCTATAAAGCCTTCTATTTCTGCGACCTCTTCAGCAGCCTCTGCATGGGGTTTAAACTCGAGCCTTCTTATCATCTGCGGCATTGCCCTTAATCCCTTTTCATCAAGGACATGACACGATGAGCATTCAATTAGGGCTATCATCTTTCCTGCCTGCACCTGATTGCCTTCGTTTATCTCCCTTAAACCATCAGGAACAAAGGGGGCAACCTTGAGCAACCCTTTTTCGTTTATGATTTTTGCCTCAGCGCTTACACCTTTTGCAATGACATCCTTTCCTATTATCTGGTTGGAATACATATATTGGGGAATGATATATGGCTTTCTTATCATTTCCCTTATTCTCTCGGTTGACCAGATGCCTCCAAAAAGCACAGCGATTGCCAGAATTGCAGGGAAAAGTCTGATGGTCAGAGGTTTTACATTTGCATAGATAAAATATAGAACCAACAGTCCTAACGAAACAATTATCCCTGTCTTAAGTCCCTGCGGCGCAAGCGCTGTAATCAACATACGGTTTGCATCAGGAAGGGTCTTTAGGTACCATAAGAACAAAACACAGCCGAGTATTAAACCTGCTATTCCCCACCTTGATGCTGTCTTTGTGATGAATGACCTCACATCGGCATCTTTTATCCTCGTTGCAACTGCAATGGCATAGGCTGCTGCAATGCCGAACATCAATGTGGTCCTCATCAAAAGCTGCGACCAGTATGTCTGATTGAAGAAGCCGTCAAAGAAATTCCCTGTTTCAGGCCATTTGCCAGGCGAAAGCATAAAGGCTAAAATGCCAACAATGATAACCATGGTTGTCCATGAGCCAATGGCAAATATCCAGCCGATCTTTAAATGGGTCTTTCTATCCACCTTGCCGAGGGTATAGTAATAAATGAATATCCCGGTCACCTCAATTATGAAGAATACCCATTCTGTTGCCCACCCCCAGACATAGTTGTGGATCAGACCCGAAATTCCCCTCGGGTTTGCTACAGTGGCAGAATACCAGATGCCGATGCCGCTCAATGAACCAAGGACATAGGAAAATACAAGGAGCAGCAGTGAATACTTCCTGATGAATTCAAGAAGCTCAGGCCTGTTTTCCCTGTATGCCTTTGTCTCTACATACACATTAAACCACATGGCGCTTGTTGAAAGGTGAGAGGGCAGGATATGAAATGCTGCAATCAGCGCCAGTATAATCCCCGCACTTAAATTTGGCACTTCCCAGATAGGATACATAAACCAACCTCCTCGTATAATATGTTATGCAGTATCGCTCATAAGTCGTTTAGCTTCTAGATCCCCTCCTTTTTAGATTATAATTTCCACCATCCCTTAAAACCGCCCATTTCACCTTTTTCGAGCTTTGTCTCTGCCATCTGTATAGTAGCGCTGGAGGAAAGGAGGAAAACAGTAAGAACGAGGGCAACACCCAATGGCGGAACGCCGGCAGGGGTGTTTGCAGGCGGCCAGACAGGTACGGGGAACATGTTGTAAAGATAGCCGCCAAACAACCCGCCGAATAGCATAGCCTCTGAGACTATAAATATGACTATGGCTATCTTACTCAACCCTTCCTCGAACTTTTTGGCATAGACCTCCGAAACCCAGCCAAACAACCCAATTAATATCCCCACTACCCCTACACCGCTAACCAACAGACCCAACATCGGCAATTTCCACTGAAAGGCGGTCATGAAACCGATCATTACAAGCAGACCCGACATTCCCACCACAAAGGGCCACATACTCAGTTCCGCTTCATGGTGCGCCAGTTCGTGATGAACGACCTTCTCCCCTATCATTGTTTTCCCTCCTGATCCATAGTTATAGTTCCGATGGAACCGTACGAACCTTTATCATAGAAGACCTAATCTGTCCTCTTTATGCCCAAAAAGGGGGAGTGCCCTCTCGCTGCCCCCAGGTGTGCGACACTATAGCCTCTCAGCAGATATTCCAGTTCTCTCCTGAGAGCCGCCCAGGCGGGGTGCAGATCGCACTGGTCACCGCACCGGACTTTTCCCTTATTGAAGGCGCATCTGTTCATGACGAGCGAACCTTCCATAGCCTCTATCACCTCCAGGAGGCTTATTTTCTCAGGTTGCTTTGCAAGGCGAAACCCGCCCTTTGCCCCCCTGAATGACCTAACGATTCTTGCCCTCACCAGTCTCTGGAGTATCTTCGAAAGGAAGCTTTTCGGAATCCCCCTTGTCTTTGCGATCTCATCTGTCATGATGATCTCGCCGGGTGATTCCGAGAGATGCAGGATGCACCGTATTGCGTAATCCGTCTGTCGGGTAATCTGCATGATATGGGATAAAATATATCCTGTTTTAATCCCTTTGTCAAGATGATATTTCTAAGTATAAGTTTATCTGATAACAAGAAATGTAAAGCGCGAACTCAGGCTGTGCTCATTTCTGCAATCCAAAAAACACACAATCCCTGCATCCGGGATTGCCTCTTGCCTTGCAGACCCCCGAAATGCCGTGATGGCAAAGGGCGAAATCGTATTTCAGAGGGTCTTCAGGATCGAGCTTCTTCAGGGCATTGGTGATCTCAACAGCAGCCTTCCAGTCCGTCGAAGCCCGTCTGGTCAAGCCAAGGCAGCGCGCTATCCTCGCGATATGGGTATCAAGGGGGATTACCAGTTTATTCCCTGGGATGACCTTCCATAACCCAAAATCGATATCCCTGTCCCTCACCATCCACCGCAAAAAAAGGTTCATCCTCTTGCAGGCGCTCCCCTTTGCCGGCGAAGGGAAGAAATGGATCAAACCGTGCGGATAAATTTTTTTTCCGTAAACAGGAGAGGTATTGATGGATATGATCTCTGCCACCAGGCCGGCAACGCCGCTGCCGGTGTCAGGATCTTCCGGTGCATAATGGTGAGTGAATGCCCTTTCGAGGGACGAATACCGCCTGAGCAACGTATGAATGATGAAGAGCAGGCAGAGAATATCAAGGCTCTCATTGAAGCGGTATTTGAAGGTAAAGCGTTGCCGCTGTTTCCCGACGTCAAAATCCCTGAGGAAAGAGGAGGGATATTCCCCCATCAGTGACAGGATATTGTCCACCACTGGCTTAAACAGCTCCACTCTTCCGTATGCAAAGCATGAGGCGATGAAGCCCGCGACCTCGATGTCCTCCGGGTCTTTGTACCGGTGAGGGAATTCAACGGGGTCGTGGAGGAGACGCTTCCTGAAGTTATATTCTTTGTAGAACCTGTCGAGGATCTGCTTTAAGGATCTCATGCCCTGCGGAAGCCCTTACCTTCTTCGGGACGGCAATGAGATTATGCCGAAGAGTATCTCCCGCTCTTCCAGGTCGACTTTGTCAACCCGCACCGTGAGTTCATCCCCTATTCTGAATGTCCGTCCGGTGTTCCTCCCTGACAGCGATATGGACCTTTCATTATACCGGTAGAAGTCGTCGGTCATGTAGGAGACGTGGATGAACCCGTCCACGTAAAAATCCTTTAACCGCACCCTGAGGCCGTAAGGGGTTACCCCCACGAGCATTCCATCAAACTCCTCTCCCACCTTATCTTTCATGAACCATGCCTTCATGGCCCCCACTACTTCCCTTTCGGCATCGTCTGAAAGACGTTCCATCCGGGATGAATGGAAGGCGATGTCGGGGAGGAGGGCTTCCAGTTCCTTGATCCTCTTGTCGGGGAGATGCTTTTTTGTGAGCGCCTCACGCACTATCCTGTGGACCACAAGGTCAGGATACCGTCTGATGGGAGAGGTGAAGTGAGTGTAGCATGTTGAAGCAAGACCGAAATGCCCTACATTGACGGGGGAATACCGAGCCTGCTTCAGGCTCCTCAGTATCATGTAATTGATGATCTCTTCCCCTGGAGTTCCCTTTATTTCCATCAGCAGACGGGAGAAGTCCTCCGCCTTCAATGATTTTCTCCTTGCCTTGCCCGAGGGATGTAAGACCTTCATGATCTCTTCCAGCTTCATGGGATCGGGCTCCTCATGGATCCTGTAGAGGCTCGGCACGCCAAGGGACTCAAGATGCCCGGCCACGGCCTCGTTGGCCGCGATCATGAACTCCTCAATGATCATATGTGCGAGATTTCTCTCTGCCCTGAGAATGGCTTCAGGCTTTCCCTGCAGATCCAACAGGACTTCCGGCTCGGGAAGATCGAAGTCGAGGCTTCCCCTTTCGAGCCTCATCTCCCTGAGGATGCCGCACAATTCATTCATCAGCTCGAAGTCCTGAAGAAGGTATTCGTATTTCTCCCGTTCATCCCGGTCATGGTCAACCAGTATTTTTCTCACCGACGTGTAGGTCATCCGCTCATCGCTTTTGATGAGGCTTGGATAGAACTTCGCACCGGTCCGTTCTCCCCGTCTGTCGAAATCTATTTCGACGGTGAATGCGAGTCGTCCGACCTTTGGCCTGAGGCTGCAGAGATCCTCCGAGAGTTCTTTGGGGAGCATGGGGATGACCCTGTCAGGGAAATAGACGCTCGTCCCCCGCTTCCTTGCCTCGCGGTCGAGAACTGAATCCCAGCCCACATAGAAGCCTACATCGGCGATGTGCACCCACAATTTGTATCCGTGCTCGGTGAGCTTTATGGAGACCGCGTCATCAAAGTCCTTTGCCCGTTCGCCATCAATGGTGACCGTAGAAAGACTTCTGAGATCTTTTCTCTTCAGACCTAATCCTCCCTCAGCCCCTTTTAACCCCTCCTTGCCCCCCCTTGGTAAGGGGGGTATGGGGGGGTATGGGATTTGTGCATAAAGCAGTTTTGCTTCTTCGTGAACATCCCGGGGAAATCTCCTGGGAAGATTGAACTCCTCGATGATCGCTTCCACCTCTGAAGCAGGATCTTCGGGTTTTCCGATCACTTTAATAACTCTGCCAGAGGGCGGTCTCTTGTCCGTGGGGTAACTGAGTATCTCGGCAACTACGCTGTCGCCATGACGCGCCTTTCCCCTGTCCTGGGGCGAAACGTAGAGGTCAAACGGAAGGGACTTGTTCTTGGGCCTCACGTAAGACGCTGCTTTTGTGACATCCAGTCTCCCCACAAACCTTGTGGTCGCCCTTTCGAGAATCCTGATGATCCTCCCTTCACGCCTCTGACGGTTCTCCATCCTCGCAATAACCCTGTCGTTGTCCATGGCGCCATGGATCCAGCGCGCCGGGACAAAGATATCCCTTTCTCCCGGTTTTTCCAGGATCACAAAGCCATAGCCGTCCCTGTGGGCTTCAAAACGACCTGTAATGAGATTCATGTCCTCTGAGGGTCCATAGAGGCCCTTGCGGGTCATGACAATGTCGCCTGCTCTCAACATCTGTCTGAGGAGGCGCTTCAATGCCCTTGCCTCAGGATGGCTCAAGTGCATCAGGGAGACGATCTCTTTGTACCCCAGAGGCTTCCCCGTTTTTTCACGGAAGAAGGCAAGGATAGATTCCTTATTTACCATAATAGTATTGTATGCCACTTCTGAGGGAATAACAATCTGAGAATGGAGAGAAGTTCCTATACGATCGCTAAGAGCTTCGTCTCGAACACCAGGGTCTTTCCCGCCAGTGGATGATTGTAATCCATGGTGAACGAGGTCTCGGACAGCGCGACCACCGTGCCCATGATCGGCAGGCCGTCTGCACGATACATCTGCAACTGCTGTCCCACCTCGGGATGAAAATTTTCAGGCGCTCTCTTCTTGTCCAGCTCACAGATCCTTTCTTTCAGGTGCGGCCCGTATCCCTCTTCCACAGGTATGGCAATGGCCTTCGATTCGCCAGGCGCCATGCCTATGACACCTTTCTCCAGTCCGGGAATGACTTCCCCCTCACCCACGGTGAACTCAAGGGGGTTTTTGCCTTCTGTGGAATCAAAGACCGTGCCGTCCTCAAGCCTTCCTGTATAAAGAATGCTGATGGTATTCCCTTCTTTTACTTTTGCCATGCTATCACTCCTTTAAGTTTTGTAATATTATATCTATTTAGAGAGGATTTCTCAGGAAGATTCTTGGATAACCCCTCTCTTTATTGCGTCCGCCACTTTTGAGACCTTCACCATTTCCTTCACATCGTGGACCCTTATGATATTTGCTCCGTTCATTATGGAGATGGCTACTGCGGCAGCGGTCCCTTCGAGGCGTTCTGATGTGGGGGAATTACCGAGGATCTTTCCTATGAATGCTTTTCTTGAGGGGCCAATGAGCAAGGGTTTTTCGAGGAGTGTGAACTCACGAAGGTTCTTCAGTATTTCAAGATTATGCTCAAAGGTCTTGCCGAAACCGATGCCAGGGTCTATGATGATCATGTCTTCCTTCACTCCGGCATCCACGGCAAGCTTAATGCTTATCCTCAGATAATCAATGATCTCGGGGATGAGGGCTTCATATTCAGGATTCACCTGCATATTCTTGGGAGAGCCCTTGATGTGCATGATCACGAGCGGCGCCTTATAGTCAGCCGCAACCCCGGCCATCTCAGGGTCAAATCTCAGTCCGCTTATGTCGTTCACCATGGAGGCGCCGGCATCCAGAGCCCTTTTCGCAACATCGGCCTTATAGGTATCGATGGATATGGGGACGTTCACCCTCTTTGCCAGTTCTTCAATTACCGGGATCGTCCGCCTGATCTCCTCTTCAAATTCCACAGGATCAGAGCCGGGTCTTGTGGATTCACCACCGATATCGATGAGGTCGGCTCCGTCTTCCACCATCCTGAGACCGTGCTCAACGGCAGAATCCTTTCTGAAGAAGATACCGCCGTCAGTGAAAGAATCAGGGGTGATGTTGAGAATCCCCATTACGTGGGTCTTCCTGGAGAGGTCCAGGGAAAAGTTCTTGAAGGAAAGCCTCAATTCAACTCCTCAGTATGGGGAAAGGAGGACGGGTTCCGGACATAACGGAAAGGTTCAGACCTGGACTTCCGCCTTTACTTCACCCTCAGCGGCCTTCTTCCCTCGCATCTCCTCGATCATGCGATCCATATCATGTCCGTCCACGGTCTCTTTATCGAGGAGGATCTTCGCAAAGGTATCAAGGATATCGTAATTGTGGGAGAGAAGTTTCTTGGCCTGTTCATAGGCGCCGGTGACAAGGTGTCTCACCTCTTCATCGATCTCTTCCGCGATCTTCTCGCTGTAGTCCTTGTGTTTTGCGATCTCCCTGCCGAGGAATATCTGCTCGTCCTTTTTCCCGAAGGTGAGCGGGCCGAGTTTCTCGCTCATGCCCCATTCGGTCACCATCCGCCTTGCCAGGTCTGTGGCGCGCTCAAGGTCATTTCCGGCGCCGGTAGTCATATGGTGAAGGGCCAGTTCTTCGGCAGCCCTGCCCCCGAGGAGGACATTCAGGGTCTTGAGGAGATAATCCTTCGAATAGGTGTACCGGTCATCCAGAGGGAGCTGTTGTGTAACGCCCAGGGCCCTTCCTCTGGGAATTATGCTCACCTTATGAATGGGGTCTGTCCCCGGGGTGAGCTTTGCCACAAGAGCATGTCCTGCCTCGTGATATGCAGTGTTCTTTTTCTCTTCCTCGCTGATGATCATGCTCCTCCGCTCGACGCCCATGAGCACCTTGTCTTTTGCAGCCTCGAATTCCGGCATATCCACCTTGGATTTTGATTTCCTTGCCGCCAGGAGGGCAGCCTCATTCACAAGGTTTGCCAGGTCAGCGCCGGAAAAACCGGGCGCTCCACGGGCAATTACCTCGAGGTCCACATCACTGTCCAGGGGTATCTTCCGCGTATGCACCTTCAGTATCTCAAGCCTTCCCTTCACATCAGGGAGGGGCACCACAACCTGTCTGTCAAATCTTCCCGGCCTCAAGAGCGCAGGATCGAGGACATCGGGCCTGTTGGTCGCGGCAAGGATAATGACGCCTTCGGTCCCTTCGAAACCGTCCATCTCCACCAGGAGCTGGTTAAGGGTCTGTTCCCGTTCATCGTGTCCGCCGCCGAGCCCGGCGCCCCTGTGGCGTCCCACTGCATCTATCTCGTCGATGAATACGATACAGGGAGCGCTCTTTTTCGCCTGCTCGAAAAGGTCCCTCACCCGGGAAGCGCCAACACCCACGAACATCTCTACAAAGTCTGAACCGGATATGCTGAAAAAGGGGACGCCTGCCTCACCGGCAATGGCCTTTGCCAGAAGGGTCTTGCCGGAACCAGGGGAACCAACGAGTAATACTCCCTTTGGTATCTTCCCCCCTAATTTAGAAAACTTCTGGGGGTCTTTCAGAAAGTCTATAATCTCCTGGACCTCTGCCTTTGCCTCCTCAATACCCGCAACATCAGCAAAGGTCACCTTTACCGCCTTATCTGATACAAGCCTTGCTCTGCTTTTGCCAAAGGAAAGGGCCTTGTTCCCCCCTGTCTGCATCTGGCGCATAAAGAATATCCAGACAAGGGCGAGAAAGATTATCGGTCCCCATGAAAAAAAGAAATTTACATACCAGGGATTTTGTTCAGGCGGCTTTGCCGCGATCTTGACGCCCTTTACCCGCAGCTCCTTCACCAGATCGGGGTAGCCGGCAGAGTATGTCTTGAACCGCTTTCCGTCTTTTAACCTCCCGGTGATGAGGTTCTCCTTAATCACCACTTCATCAACCTCTCCGGCCTCGACCTTGGTCATAAAGTCAGAGAATATTATCTCGTCTTCCATCTTTTTCGGCGTGCTGACCAGATTGAACAGGAGAATCATGATCAATCCTATCATCAACCAGATAAAGAGACTTCTGTAAACGCTACTCAATGTGCAAACCTCCGTTTTTTATTTTACCATACCGCTGGGTTTTTTAAAAAGGGTTAAAAACTGAAAAGAGACTCTTTGCTCAGGTGTTCTTTCTGGATCGAAATCAGTTTCCTGATCCCCTCCTCTGCCAGACCCAGAAGGCTTTCGAGGTCTTTCTTTGAGAAAGGAGTTTTTTCGGCGGTGCCCTGCACCTCCACAAACTGTCCGTTTCCTGTCATGACGACATTCATATCCACCTCTGCCGCTGAATCCTCTGCGTAGCAGAGGTCAAGGAGCGGTTTGCCGTTCACGATGCCGACACTGACGGCCGCAAGATGATTGGTAAGAGGCATTCTCTCTATCATCCCGTTTCTTATGGCGTGGCTCAGGGCGTCTGCCATGCAGAGGAATGCGCCTGTGATGGAGGCTGTCCTTGTGCCGCCGTCAGCCTGTATCACATCACAGTCTATCCATACGGTCCGCTCTCCCAGACCCTCCAGGTCAGTCACCGACCTGAGGGCTCTTCCTATGAGCCTCTGGATTTCGTGGGTCCTGCCCCCGATTCTTCCCGTTACCGCCTCCCTCGTCATCCTTGTCTGGGTCGAACGGGGAAGCATGCCGTACTCAGCGGTGACCCATCCCTTCTTCTGGTCCTTCAGGAAGGGAGGGACCCTGTCCTCAATGGTGGCCGAGCATAAGACTTTTGTATCTCCCATCTCTATCAGCACCGAACCCTCTGCGGTCTTCAGGAAATTCCGCGTTATCCTCACCGCTCTTAACTGGTTGCTCTTTCTGCCGTCTTGCCTCATCAATTGCCTCCCACGTTTATTTTTTCTATATGTTCTATCTTCTGTCCCAGGAATCTCTCGCCCACTTTGATAAACCGATCAGTGGCGTCAGTCACGTAGAATCTCCGCAATGGTGAGGCGGTTCCCTCGTCGGGATGATTCCCTTCTATGCCGTATTCCCGCAGCGCCTTCTTTATCTCCCTCACGGTCTCTATGGCGGAATCGATGAGCACGATGCCGTGGCCCATGACTTTCGAAATGACGCCCTTCAGCAACGGATAATGGGTGCAGCCGAGAACCAGGGTATCGATCCCTCTGTCTTTAAGATTTCCCAGGTATCTCCCGGCCACCAGTGTGGCGACCTCGTCGTCAGTCAAACCTTCTTCAGCCAGAGGGACAAAGAGCGGGCAGGGGAGGCTGAACACTTCTATGGTATTGTCCATAGCCTTTATTATTCTGGAATATGCCTTGCTGTTCACGGTGGCCTCTGTGCCGATAACGCCGACCCTCTTGTTTCTTGTGGCCATGACCGCACCCTTTGCCCCGGGATCGATAACCCCGATGACGGGGATGGAGACCTTTTCTTTTATGGCGTCAAGACTCACCGCCGATGCGGTATTACAAGCAACTACGAGGAGTTTTATTCCCTCGGCCACGAGGAATCCGGCGTTTTCGAAGGAATAGCGTGTCACCGTCTCGGCCGACCGTATGCCGTAGGGGACCCTGGCCGTATCTCCCAGGTACACCGTGTTCTCACCGGGTAGATCCCTGAATATCTCCTTGAGGACGGTGAGCCCTCCTATCCCTGAATCAAATACTCCGATGGGCCGGTCATTCATAGGCTATTTGACCTCTGCAAGCATATTCTTCAGGGGATAAAGGGCAAGAAAGTGGCCGCCGATGCTCTCTATTTCCTTTCCCTCTATAATGACCTTCACATCATCAACCCCGGTAACATTCGAAATGATGCTGTCATAAAGCCCCTTGAGAAGCAGGAATTCATTCAATGCGTCTCCCTGAAAATTCCTCCTGAATTCATCGGAAAGATCCAGATAAAGGATGCCGTCACTGCCGTAATAGACTGCGAGCAGTTTCGTGCCCGGGGGGACGGCAGATTTTGCCATGGTGGAGGGTCCTTTGAGAAATTCATTCACAATCTCCTCAGCAATGGCTGTTATGGCAACCTGCCTTTTCACTCTCCGCTCTTCCATGACGAGGCGGCCTTCAGACGGATAATAGACCCGCACAAAGGATGCATCTTCTGCTTGTCTCGCTTCCTGGGGAACCGTCTCCGCAGCCTGTTTGAAACCGAAATTCCGTGAAAAGTAAAAAAAACCCCCTGCGATCCCTCCAAGAAAAAGGAGGGCAAAGACCAGGACCCACAGGATTCTCTTCCTATTGGCCGGCATAAGAGGCGATTCCTTTCAACAGGCTTTCTGTAATTTTTGTTTTCACGGACTGGTCCGAGGCCACGGTCACGGGCAGCTCCACCATGACTGAAGCGGCTCCCACCGAAGCGAGGAGGGGGAGATCCATTTTCCTCAAGATGATGTCTCTCTTAAGCTCTTCCTTGAGGACGTTTCCCAGTCCCTCTGCCAGGGCCTTGCTTTTATCGGCATAGCGCCTCTGACGGGACATCAGGCCATAAAGTTCACCTGCGGCGTCCGGAGATGCCGGCTCTGCCGCCGAGATATAAATGACGAAATTATCCGTCATGGAAAGGTGGAGGCTGATGAACACGTCAGGAGCTTTCTGGTTTGCAAATATCGCCCTGTCTGTAATGGACAGGAACTGGTCCGCCTTCCTCGTGAGAAAAACGGTCTTATTTTTTTTGAGAAGAGCGGCTTCTACGGACCTGGCCAGGGAGAAGGTGAGGTCTTTTTCCCTGAGGTCGCCCGAAACAATTCCCACCTCGTACCCGCCATGACCGGGGTCGAGGACCACCCTTATGTTGGGGGTGATTGCAGGGCCTGTGGCTTCCACAGCAGCAGGCTTGCGTCCCTCGTCTTTTGCTGCGGCCATAATGTCTACGGAGAGCCGGGGAGGGGAAGACAACTTCAAAACCTTGATTCTGAAGGGACTGTTCACCGTTATCGTGTAGAGGTTCCCCTTCAATGAGGTCTCCATGTCCGGATTCCCCTGCGCCTTGAGATTAAGATTTGAGGGGAAGAGGACCTTTATCTGGTTCCTCTCGGAAGTGACCGTGGTGTTCTTGATAAAGGATTCATCAGCCGTTTCGAAGACGATGCGGCTGATTCCCTCGTGCTTGCTGAATCTCAGGAAGACGTCTGCTGCAGGAGCCGCCGGGGCTGCCCCGC
Source organism: Nitrospirota bacterium (assembly GCA_023382175.1). Taxonomy (GTDB): domain Bacteria; phylum Nitrospirota; class Thermodesulfovibrionia; order Thermodesulfovibrionales; family UBA9159; genus JAMCQB01. The sequence continues at coordinate 17,245 of JAMCQB010000122.1, forward strand.
TTTTCGGCACGGGAAGCTTTGTTTCAACAGGGTGTCCTGTTCCGGAAACGGAAAGGATGACCAGAACCGCAAACACCGTCATAAGTTTTCGCATAACGTATAATTTCCCATATTTCGGCAGAGTTTTGCAATAGAGCCCTTCTTTTCACTGATGTGTTTTTTGAACGGTTGCACGACAAAGGATAGTTCGGAATGTGCGGAGAGATTAAGGAAATTTACATAGCAACGGCGACGCCTTCGTGATTATGGACGAAGGATCTCCATCATTTCTTCTCAAGGAGGATACCCAGATTCTCGATGAGTATTTCAAGAGTTTCTCGCCCGAACTTTGGGGCATACCATTTCCCTTTGTGAAAGAAAATTCCCGCAGTAGGGGTAGTTTCGGAAAAATGCCTTAGAATAAATTCTTCTATCGTCTTATCCGGTTCTTTTTGAATATCTTTTTCCCGAGCATGCATAGCAAATAGTATTTAGTATTTAAGCCTCCAATTTATATACACTTTTTTCATGGTATTTGTCAATGCAAAAATACATCTCATGCGTAGTAGTAAGCACGATAGAGGGGTTGGTATAGTGATTGCTATGCAGAAAAAGAAGATAAAAACGAGCAGGGAGATTGGTGAGAGGATTAAAAAACGAAGGAAAGAGCTTGGGATTTCTCAAGAAAGGCTTGCGGAGATTCTGGGTGTTACTTACCAGCAAATACAGAGATATGAAAACGGGACCAACAAGCTCAACGTAGAAAATGTCCAGATAATAGCTCACGCTTTATCAGTGCCCATATTGCACTTCTTTGAGTCTGATGAAACACCTGCGGTTGCAGAGAAAATATCCCCTTATTCCCCCACGCCCCCCGAGGAGATGAGACTTTTGAGGCATTTCAGGGCAATTAAAGACGAAGGATCCAAAAATTTAGTCATTCAAATTGCCCGGCTTGCAGCCCGAGATAAGAGTTAATCTTTTCCTTATTGATTCACAATGGGCAATGAGACAACTCCTTCGAAAATAATGGTTGAAACTAACCCGGAATCAAACTAAACTCTAAAGAAGAGCGTTGAATGAAGGCAGTGTCCGGTTTTAGGTGAAAGAAGTCACATCAGGTAACGTGCGATGAACAAGGTTCTGATTGTGGACGATGAGGAATCAACGAGGACTACCTTCAGTGAAGTCCTCAACAACTACGAGTTTTCCTCTATCACGGCTTCCAGCGGCAGGGAAGCGGTGGATATCTTCTCTCAAGAGAGCCCGGATGCGGTTCTCCTCGATCTCAAGATGCCGGGTATGGACGGCATAGAGACGCTGAAGGAACTGAAAAAGATAAACCCCGACATCCCCGTTATTCTCATAACCGCACATGGTGATATTCCCACGGCAGTGGAGGCGATCAAACTCGGCGCATATGATTTCATAGCCAAACCCCCTGACTACAAAATGCTCATTATTGCGCTCGACAGGGCGCTCGAAAACCTGAAGCTGAAACGTCAGAATACTCTCGTGGGAACGCAACTCGGTGAGGCAGAGGCGAAATACCGGAATCTTGTAGAACAGATCCCTGCACTTACTTATGAAGCAAGACTCGACAACTGCGTGTCTGCAACCTACGTGAGTCCTCAGGTCGAAGCGCTTCTGGGTTTCACCCCTTCTGAATGGCTCGCCGATCCGGAAATCCGGCTGAAACAGATCCATCCGGAGGACCGTGGCGCCGTGATTGCAGAAGTCGAAAAGAGCAAAATAAAACGCACAACCTTCCATGCCGAATATCGCATGTTCACCCGCGATGGGCGAATGCTATGGGTCAAGGATGACGCTTCTATCGTAGGGGACGCCACGGGACGCCCTCTCCTCCTCCAGGGCGTCATGTTCGATATCACTAAGCAAAAGAAGACCGAAGAAGAGATTAAGAAGGTAAATAACGAACTCGAACAGCGTGTCATGGAACGCACCTCGCAGCTTGAAGGTTCCAACAAACAATTAAGAAGTGAAATCATAGAGCGGGGAAGAATTGAAGAGACGCTGCAGCGATATGCTGAGCAGTTGAAAGCCCTTTCCCACCGTCTGGCGGAGGTGCAGGAAGAAGAGCGTCGATATATGGCGAAAGAGCTCCACGATGAAATCGGCCAGGCCTTGACAGGGATCTCGTTGTCTCTGGTATCGATGGCCGGCATGTCCGCCAAAGAAACCAGAAAGCGCCTGAAAGAAGCACAGAGCCTTGTGAGCGGACTCCTCGACAGGGTGCGCAATATGTCCCTCACATTGCGTCCCGCAATGCTTGATGACTTCGGCCTGTTGCCTACCCTGTTGTGGCATTTCAAGAGATATACCGCCCAGACCTCCATACCGATACATTTCAGGCAGCGCTGCCTGGACACGCGCTTTCGTCCGGAAGTCGAGACCGCTGTCTATCGCATTGTCCAGGAAGCACTGACCAACATTGCCCGTCACGCCTGTGCAGCAGAAGCGGAGGTAATGACCCTGGTTGAAGGGGATATGCTCGTAGTAACGGTCGAAGACAAAGGGGTCGGCTTTGAGCCTGAGGCCGTAATTGTCATGAAGGAAAGTGTAGGCCTGTCCGGAATGCGAGAAAGGCTCGCTTTGCTCGGAGGCCGGCTGAAGATCGACTCCGCACCGGGGAGAGGAACCCGTTTGAGAGCGGAAATCCCTCTTGGAGACGAGGGTCGAAGGGGAAATGAAGCGAGAAAATGATAACAATACTTCTCGCAGATGATCACCAGATTGTGCGCCAGGGAATCAGGGCGTTACTTGAAAAGCAGCCTGATTTCAGAATCATCGGCGATGCAGAAGATGGATTGGAGGCGGTGCAACTGGTGAAAAGCCTAAATCCAAATATACTCATCCTCGACCTTATGATGCCCGGAATCAACGGCATCGAGGTGACGCGGCAGGCCAAGAAAATTTCGCCGCAGACTCATATCATAATCCTCTCGATGTACAGCAATGAGGCATATGTTTTCGAGGCCCTCAGAAATGGAGCAGACGGATACGTTCTCAAAGGCTCCTCCGGTAATGATCTCGTACAGGCGGTACGCGAGGTGGTCGCCGGAAGGCGTTATCTCAGTCCGCCCCTCTCTGAACATGACATCGTTTCTTATATCGAGACGACAAAGTCCTCGACGCTGGACGCATATGATACGCTTACCACCCGCGAGCGCGAGGTGCTCCAGATGGCAGCCCGGGGTCTCAGCAACGCCGAAATCGCTGAGCGCCTTTCAATCAGTCCGCGCACTGTTGAGATACACAGGGCCAACATGATGCACAAGCTCGGGCTGAATAACCAGACCGGCCTGGTCCGCTACGCCATACAGCGGGGCATCCTGCCCCTGGAAGATTGAATCTACAAGACATTTTCCCTGGTTCTTCCTGACTCTTAAGATAAAATGTGACTAATCCGTTTTTGGACTATATAATTACGTATTTATACGTATACACATTCCGCATAAACACACCTATTATTTTATAGAGAGGGCTCGATGTCTCGGCCGATACATCTTGCAAGGGAGGGATAAGTGTCCGGTGGCGAGAATTCACAAGGAGGATATGCCGGCGGCCTGCAAGAACTCCTTGAATATGTGAGGAACCGGCGGGCAATCGACTTCACCGCCTACAGGCCGAATACCATAAAGCGAAGGCTTGAGTTCAGGCTTTCCGCCACAGAGATGCCTGATTATGATTCCTACCGGAAATACATAATTGAAAACCCTAAAGAGCTTGACTATCTGGTCGATGCCCTCACGATAAAGGTAAGCTGTTTTTTCAGAAATCCGCTGGTATTCGAGCTGTTGAGAGAGGTCGTCCTTCCGGAGCTGATCGAGAAAGGCAGGAACGATATCCTGAGGATATGGTGCGCAGGGTGCGCGAGGGGTGAGGAGGCATATTCCGCTGCCATACTTGTCAGAGAAATCGTCACGAAAGAGGCTTTGCCCGCAAAGG
>JAMCQB010000110.1:0-318 GCA_023382175.1 Nitrospirota bacterium
TTACAGGCCGGAGAGCGTATGCCTGGGGGGGACTTTCACCCCTCTGACCTCGCACACTCTCAGGCGCACTCATTCCGGGCTTGACCCGGAATCCAGTCTTTCCGAGCTGGATTCCCGCTTTCGCGGGAATGACGGCCTCAAAATTTATGTAAAGAAGCATTAGACGCACTACACTAGGAATAAGTAATTACAGGCAAAAAAAGGCCCGAAAAATTCGGGCCTTTTTTTATTGTTCAATCAGGTTACTTCTTGTGGCACTTTCCGCAGTTTGCTGCATCCTTTGTTGCAAATGCCTTTGTACCGTTGTGGCACTCACCA
>JAMCQB010000110.1:328-4479 GCA_023382175.1 Nitrospirota bacterium
TTTTCTCGGTCCCCATTGCACTTCAGTCCCTTGTCTGCGTGGATCTTGCCGTCAAACACTATCTTGCCCATAGCGCCGTCTGCATACTCAACGGTCTTTCCCGGAGGGACTGCCATTGCGCTGCCGATAAACACTACCGCGATGGCGAATGTTAATAGAATGGTCAGTAACTTCATCTTTCTTTCACCTCCTTTCCTATGAGAGTGTTGTCCTTCGGACAAATTAGCAATATTAATGCCATTAACAAAACGACAAACCAGTCCGAAAGTTCTCTTATTTTTCCTTTTGTTTACCCTGGCCTGCATTCATCCCGTATTTTCGGCCGGCTCATTCTCATGTACCATTTAAGGAATATTTTCCTTTTTGAGGAACAAAAGCCCGGGAAACCGTAAGAACTATAATAAATCTCAGCACGTATGTCAAGGCCATATGGTAAGTTTTAGAAAATAACGCTGAGTGATTACCGTGCATATCGGGACACCATAAACCGTGTCCCGCGGTCTTTTTTTACCCGTTGATCGAGAGGTGAAATCCCTGTTTTCATGACAGGCAGAGGGGATGAGGGACTAACATGCAGGGGGAATGTATGATAAAATACTACGATTCTGATAATGAGAGGAAGTCATGATGCAGCGGACGATTTCTTGTGGCTGAAAGGCGGAAAAACTCGCGGCTGAAATGTCAAGAACACTGAAAATAGTCAACATCGCGGTCTTTATTATATGGATTGCCCTGCTCTCTCTGCTGCTCTACAGGCAGTATGCAGGCACACCCCTGGGAAAGCAGGAGGCGTTAAAGGGTATCAGTAAACTAACGCATTGGTATGACATTTATGCAGGCCCGAAAAAAGTCGGTTTTGCCAGGTATACATTTGAATGGGTAGGCGATGAGATCATCATCAGGTATGAACAGGAAGTGAAGATTAAGCAAGGGGACCGAGAAAAATTTCTCATCGAAAGCTATCGATGTCTGAGTAATTCCAATTATGCGATAAAATCGTTTGAGTATTCGTCCCATTACAAGGACGAAAAGGGGATAAAGGTCACCGGCGAAGTGGATGCTGATGCGGTTGTTTTTTTCCTCGAGTCTCCGGAAAAAAGGAAGACCTTCAGGACATCAACAAAAGGGAAAGATATCTATCTTTCCACAACATTTATCCCGGCCATTATCCAGAAAAACCCGTCTCCCCATTCTGTCTTTACCGTCCCGATGTTGGACTTCATCAATCTTTCCATCGATGATATGAGGGTCGTTGTGGAAGAGATCAGACCGATGAAATTGGGAATACAAGTCGTCAGTTACTACAAAATGAGAGTGGGAAACCAAATCTTTTGGAGCAATGAGAAAGGGATTACCGTAAAAGAGGAATACCCTGGGGGACTAACCCTTTATTCCCAGACTGAAGCATTGGCAAAAGACCCAACGGACAGAATCCTTTTTGACTCTATTTCCCTGCCGTTCCTGAGATCCAACAAGATTGTTAAGGATGCGGAGAGCCTGAAATTGCTCAAGGTGAGAATCAACGGATTCCCTTTAGACGCAGGTCTTTATGACAAAAGTCTTGTTACCCTTCAGAATGATACCCTTTTTATCCGGAAAGAGGATCCCGAAGAGTTCAAGAAGAAAAGTTATCTTTTACCGTGCAAGGATCAGGCGGTAAGGCGTTATCTCCAGCCAGATGAATGGGTTCTCAGCGATAATAGAACGGTTAAAGGGAACGCGCTGAACATGGCGGCGGTGGAAAAAAATGATGCATTTCGTCTTGCACGATACCTGAACTCTAACCTCTACTTTACCGTAAAGACAATGCCCCTTTTTGTCCTGACAAACTCACTGGACACGTTCGCATCCCATGTTGGCGACCATCTCCAGAGGACGGTGATGTTTGCTTCCTTTGCACGGGCGGCAGGACTGCCCGTCCGCCTCGTGGGGGGGCTTGTGTACAGAGACGGGTATTTCTATTTCCACACATGGCCTGAGGCATGGTTCGGTAAATGGATACCGATGGACCCGACGTTGGCCCAGTTCCCTGCTGATGTAACCCATATCCCTCTGAGAGAGGGGAGCGTAAAGGACATCACCTCCCTTGTGAATGAGTTAAAATCCCTGGATATCGAAGTTCTGGAGGCATCATGATCGAGATACAGGACTGTACAAAAAGATTTGGTGAACTCGTTGCGGTGAATGACCTCTCCCTCAGGGTTGGTGAGTCCGAGATTTTCGGACTTCTCGGACCGAACGGCGCAGGGAAATCAACGACCATCAAGATGATGGTCGGCTTGATGAGACCGGACTCGGGGACGATAAAGATCGGAGGTTATAATATCACCCAGGATCCGGTAAACGCGAAAAGGATTCTGGCGTATGTTCCTGAGAAGGGTTACACCTATGAAAAGCTGACGGCGTGGGAATACCTTACCTTTATCAGCGGCTTATATAAGATTGATGAAGATCTCTTCGAGAAGAACGCTGCCGAATATCTTGAAATCTTTGGCCTTTCTCAGTGGAAGGACGAGGTGATCGGGAGTTTCTCCATGGGGATGAAACAGAGGCTCTTGCTCTCAGCAGCCTTCATGAGAAATCCTAAAGTAGTCATACTGGACGAGCCCCACAACGGTCTCGACCCGAAGGGCGTTAGGCTATTAAAGGACATGCTCTTCAGACTCAGAGATGGAGGCACGACGATAGTCCTTTCGACGCATATCATCGCCATCGCAGAACAGATCTGTGATAAGATCGCCATCATCAATAAAGGTTCGGTGGTTGCACAGGGCACGAATGAAGACCTGAGGCAATACGCAAAATCTTCCGACAAGAATCTTGAGGATATATTCCTGAGGCTTACCTCGACTTATGAAGGTCAGGAGCCCACGCTATGAAGGAACTCTACGTCCTCATCGGACCCGTCCTCTGGTCCGTGAAAAACGACATAATACGGTTTAACCGGTCCTTCTACAAGAAAGTATTATTCTATTCCGCTGCAAGCGTTTTCTTCATAATCGTAGTCACGAAACTCCTGAGCATTGGCATGACGAAACTCCAGAGCCTTTCCCCAGATGTTTTCAATCTCCTTCTTATAAAGGGGTATTCTCTCATATTCATCATCATCTTCTTCATTCAGATTATCAACGGCGCAGTCATATCGCTCAACTCATACTACCAGTCGAAGGATCTGGAGGTGCTCTTCACCTCGCCGGTCAATCGGACTTCCCTTTTCTTTTCGAAACTTTTCGAGACTCACCTGAAGGCCTCATGGATGCTCGTGATCTTCGGTCTGCCGCTCCTTGTATCTTCGGGGCTTTTCTTCCATGCGGGCGTCTTCTACTATCCGTATGCCTTAATACTCTTTTTCGCTTTTTCGGTGATCCTCGTCAATATCGGCGCCGGAATAACGATATTCCTCGCGAACATCTTTCATGCCGGGAAACTGAGGAGATACCTGCTCTCGATGGGCATCATCGCCGTAGTCCTGCTGGTTACGCTGTTGAGGATATTCAGGCCCGAGAGGTTTGTGAATCCGGAACTCTTCGCGAATCTGACTCTCTTTGTCACTGAGATCAAGGCACCCTCTTTTATATTGCTTCCCAATAGATGGTTGAGCGAGTCGATTTTTAATTTCCTGGGTAAGGCTTTCACAGGCGATACGATTGCTTATGTCTCCCTTCTCCTCCTGACAGCGTACATAACGACCCTCTTCCTTGAATTCGTCTTCAGGAGATACCACTTCAAAGGATGGGGCCTCCTGCAGGAGGGCGGGATAACGCTTAAGGGGAGACTTGCTGGTTCACGCGGCGAGTCTGTTCGAAGAGGATTGGCGGTTTCGAAGCTCATTGACCCTCTGACCCGGACGTTCGATGTCCGGAGCAGGGTCCTCTTAAAGAAAGACTTTCTCGTGCAGATGCGGGACGTCAAGAACATTCATCAGATCCTTATCCTCCTGTCATTGATCGTTATTTATCTCTTCAGCATTGCCTCTCTGCCGCTGAACTGGGAGGCTTATGAGGCGCAGCTCAAATATACCGTCTCGTTCTTTAATCTCGGCTTGATCCTCATCATCATCGCCTCCCTCTGCTCAAGGCTTATCTATCCTGCTGTTGTCTCTGAGGGAATCTCCTTATGGATAATGAAGACCTCCCCCATGACACCCAGGA
>JAMCQB010000143.1:0-297 GCA_023382175.1 Nitrospirota bacterium
TAAGACCAAAGAACACCCTTTGCCGCCACTAACCTGCCTCCTCCGTCCGTGACTTTCACCGAAAGGATAAGTCCTCCTTTCAGAAGGACATCAAGGAATCGGTCGAGGGATGCAGCATCAGCTCCCGTGGCTGCGGTCATATCCGCGATATGTCCGGCAGTTGCCATAACCTCATCCATGAGCCTTTTCTCCAGGTAGACCTTCTGGTAGAGAAGCAGCCATGTGTAGAGTATTCCCTGCCCCACGATAAGGATTAAAAGCATGATTCCTATGAAATTTGTTACAAGGGTATTCTTT
>JAMCQB010000143.1:307-4468 GCA_023382175.1 Nitrospirota bacterium
ATGGCAGGATTGTAGCATATGTTAAACTCGGGGATATCATCCGATATCTGGAGAATTCTCAGCCCTTCGCTCTTGAATTTATACGCGGTCGCCTCCATGATCAGCTTCCGTATCTCCTGATCCATGAGCCTTTTCTCCAGGTAGACCTTCTGGTAGAGAAGCAGCCATGTGTAGAGTATTCCCTGCCCCACGATAAGGATTAAAAGCATGATTCCTATGAAATTTGTTACAAGGGTATTCTTTGGTCTTATCATCTCTTCACCACCTCAAATGATCCCCAGCTTCGCCATCTTCATCCTGATGCCGTCATAATCCTTGTCATCCGCCTCAACAAAACCGGTGCATTCTTTCCCTATGGAGGTGAGGATCAGGGAGCCTTCGGCAGTAGCATTGTTGAGGGAAATTATAGCGGTCTTTATCACCGCCAGCTCCCTTTCGCCAATGGCAGGATTGTAGCATATGTTAAACTCGGGGATATCATCCGATATCTGGAGAATTCTCAGCCCTTCGCTCTTGAATTTATACGCGGTCGCCTCCATGACGCCCCCTGCGTCGAAATCACCCTTTAACACTGCCCGGGCTACTTCGTCGTGATGTCCGAGGTACTGGTAGTACTGCAGGTTTTCCAGGTCCACCCCCGCTTCCTTCAGCATCGCCCGGGGAAGGATATGGCCCGTGGAAGACTGGATGTCGGCAAAGGCAAAGGTCTTGCCCTTCAGGTCCGCCATGGATTTGATCGTTGAGTCGTCCCGTGTGATGATCACCGCATGATGATATGGCTTTCCGTTCCTCAGCGCCTTCACCAGCACCTTCACCCCGTACTTCTTGTGCCCTTCCGCATAGGTCGCCGGTCCCATGGCGCACAGCTGCGTGATATTCTGTCCTATATCCTTCAAGGCGCTCTCAAAGTCAACTGCCACCTTCAGCTCCACTTTCTTCTCCAGTTTCCTGCTGAGGTACTCCGCCAGGGGAGTAAACTTCCGGAACATCACCGCCGGGGAATCCAGGGGCAGAACGCCGAATTTCACTACGTCGCCCCTCTGCTCTGCCATGTCTCTCTCCCCGGAAAAACGGAAACGCTCCATCTCCATCTGTAAAAGCTCAGAATCGTTATGGAGATTCCTGAGAGCGCCGTTCACCTTGAAGGCAAGCTTGCGGTTCTCCAGGGGGATGTTCTTGACCCCATCGACGGTGTTCAGGATATGCTGTGTGGCCATCTTATGCTCCGAGAGAGAGCGTGATATCTGGTGGATGCCCTCGGAAACGACTTCCATAGCCTGGGATATCTGCCTGCTTCCCCCCGTCTGTTCTTCTGTGGCCTTGCTGACCTGCTGGGACACATCCCGCATCTTTTCCGTCGCCTTGATAATGAGGAGGATACCCTTTGATTCCTCTGCGGTGGCCTTGGCGATTTGGTCCGTCATGTTCCTCACCCGCTCCATGGCCTCTGCCACGAGTCTCGCAGCCTTGGACTGCTCTGTGGTGGACCTCTCTATGGAAAGGGCCATCTCCGACGATTTCTTTGAACTGTCCAGTATCTTTCTCAGACTGTCTCCTGCCTCTCTTGACAGCAGGAACCCCTCCTCAACGGAATGGAGCCCGTCCTTCATGGCGTCACCGGAGTTCTTCACCTCCTGCTGGACCGACTGAATAAGGGTAGAAATTTCCTGGGTCGAGAAGGCGGTCCTTTCCGCAAGATCCTTGATCTCATCTGCCACAACTGAAAATCCTTTCCCGTGTTCGCCTGCCTGCGCCGCCAGGATTGCGGCATTCAGGGCGAGCAGGGTTGTCTGGTCGGTAACCTCGTCAATGACCGTGAGTATCTTCCCTATCTCGTCCGACCTCCCGCCGAGCTTCGTAATGAATTCCGCGGTGCGCTCCACCGCCGACTTGATATTCTTCATGCCCTCGATGGTCTTCTCAACAGAGGCCATGCCCAGGGTCACTGCGTCGCTGGCGGTCTTCTCGGAAAGCCGTGCCGACTCCTTTGCGTTGATCTCCACTTCCTTGATTGCCGAGGTGATCTCCGAGACGGCGGAGAGGGTCTCCTCTGAGACGCTTGCCAGTTCCTCCGCATTGGAGGCCACCTCTTTTATCGTTGCTGAAAGCTCTTCGATGGAAGACGACGTCGACTCCACCGCTGAGGACAGCTCATGAATGCTCTCGTTCACATTGTTGATGCTCGACACCATCTGTTCCATGGAGGCAGAGGTCTCTTCCACGGAGGTTGCAAGGGCATCGGTGCTGTCGGCAATCTTTATGGCAGCGGTGTTGAGTTCCTCCACCGAAGTTGAAATATTGGTGATGGCCTCCACCTCCACCTCGGCGCCCTTCACCACATTCTTGGATTCCTTCTCCACATCCGCTGCAACTTTTGCGATCCTGCCCGACAGTTCCTTTATCCGCTGAAAGACTCCCCAGACCGTTCTGCAGGAGTGCTTGAATGCATTGCTAAGACTGCCTATTTCATCCTCGCTGGTTATCTGGACATCACATGAGAGGTCGCCGTCCGCAATCCTGGCCGCTGCGCTGTTGAGGGATTTAATGGGAGATATCACCAGTTTCCTCAGCGTCAGCCAGAGAAGAAAGCTGAAAATCAGGGCTGCAACTACTGAGGCTGTAACTATAAAGACTACCGAACTCAGCACCTTTCTGTATTCCTTTTCGATGGATACCGCTACTTTCACGGAACCCAGGAGTGTCTTGTCCGCTCCGTGGCATCTTTGGCAAGGGGCTGAATTCTTAAGGGGCATGTAGAAGGTCAATGTGGTTTTATCCCTTTTCTGCAGAAACTCCTTGCCCGCTTTAAATTCTTTGATCACATCCGGCTCTTCCATTTGACCGGCATGATCAACGAACGCTTCTTTCCCCTCGCTATCAAAAATATGGATGACCGCCAGCTCCCTGATCTCCCTGAGGCTCTTCACAAGAGCTCGCGTAACTTCTGCTTTTCCTTCAAGCATGGTGGTCTCGATCTCCTTTAGGACAATTCTCGCAGTGTTTTTGCCTGCGGATTCCGAGACGTTGTAAAGGGTTCTTGTCTGCATGTACACGGTGATAAACCCGCCAAAAACAGCTCCTAACAGGAGGACGACCGCGACCGCTGCCAGGACCTTGAATTCAATGCTCTTTCTCATAACGCCTCCGTAGAGATAAATTCAATGATGCAATGAATGAACATGGGGTTCCCTGTCACCTGGTCATCCTTATTTACCTTCACAGCGCGATCGCCTCTTCTATCCGGAGTATGGATATGAACTTTCCCTCCACAATGGCAACCCCCTCAATATACTTCATCTCCGTCTCCGGCAGATGGGCCGGGCTTTCCACGATCTGGGAGACCGACGGCCTTATGACGCCGACGATCCTGTCGATCAGGGCGCCTATGGGGCCTTTGGGCCCTTTCACTATGGCGATTTTCTGTTTCGTGACCTCTTCTCCCGCTTTCCCGTCAAGAGACAACATCTTCTTCAGGTCTATCACCGGGATGATCTTTCCCCTCAGGGAGGTAATGCCCAGCAGATGCGCTTCAGACTTCGGTATCCTTGTTATCCTCTGGGGCCTGATGATCTCCTGCAGATCCTCAACCCTGAAGGCATACTCTTCCCTCGCCAGTGTGAAGGTCAACAGTTCGACCACAGACTCAGCAGTCTCTTCCGGAGCAGGTGTTATCCCTGCTCCTTCCCCTTCCAGCGCTGTTTCCACCTTCCGGGATACCTGAACTGCCGGCGCTCCGGGAAAATCTTCCCCTTTTCGGAGTTCCACGTCTGGAGTCGTCCCGGGCTTTTCCGGGCCTTGCTGCACCGTCTCCTTAAACTTCTTTCTTATCTTTGCAATATCCATTGAGACCGATTTCCTTTGCTGCATCTAAGATAATAGACTCGTCGATCGTCTTCGCGTCCCTGGCAAACCCCTCCAGAAGGGACATGCTCGCAAGGCTGTTGATCATCCTCGGCACCCCTTTTGAGCATTTGTACATGGAGCGGATGGCGGCATCAGTGAAGAGCGGTTCATCCCTGCCGCCTACGGTCACCCTGTGTTCAATATACGACTTTATCTCGTCCTCCCCGATAAAACCAAGATGACAGAAGAGCCCGATCCTCTGTCTGAACGCAAGGAGAGAGGGAAGCTGCAGTTTTTTCCGGACCTCCGAGATCGGAA
>JAMCQB010000032.1 GCA_023382175.1 Nitrospirota bacterium
GATGACCTCGTAAAGGATTCCGTTCCTACAGTGGTTGCTCTCAGGAATAAGGCTGAGAGCATAAAAAAGGAAGAGATGGAACGGCTCTTGAACAAACTTCCCGAATTGGGAGAAAAGGAACGGAAGGCCATTGAGTACATGGCATCAGCCATCACCAACAAGCTCATCCACCCGCCGACAGTTGTCCTGAAAGAGGATGTTGAGGATAAGGACGCTCTCATCGCGGCAGTCAGGAAACTCTATGCGCTGAATGGAAACGATGAGGAGAAAAATGGATAAGCAGAGGGTCATTATCGGAACCAGGGGAAGCAAGCTGGCCCTGTGGCAGGCGGAATGGGTCAAGTCCGAAATACAGAGGCTCCACCCCGGTCTGGAAGTGGAATTGAACAAGATCAAGACCACAGGGGATAAGATCCTGGATGTCCCCCTTGCAAAGGTGGGTGGCAAGGGCCTCTTCGTAAAAGAGATAGAAGAGGCGCTCCTCAGCGGAGGGGCTGACCTGGCTGTTCACAGCATGAAGGATGTGCCCACGGATTTTCCTAAGGGGCTGCACCTGCCGGTCATATGCAAGAGGGAAGACCCCAGGGATGCATTTATTGCGGCAGGGGTCAAGGGAAAAGGATTTCGTATAAATTCTTTTAAAGATTTGCCTAATGGCGCGACCATTGGAACAAGCAGTCTGAGGCGCTCGTGCCAGTTGCTCAGTCTCAGGCCGGACCTGGGAATTGGGCAGCTGAGAGGGAACCTTGACACCAGGCTGAGAAAACTTGACGAGGGTCAGTTCGATGCCATCATTCTCGCTGCTGCCGGCGTAAAGAGGCTGGGATGGGCCGACAGGATAACCGAGATCATTCCCATGGAGATCAGCCTTCCAGCCATAGGGCAGGGAGCCATAGGTATCGAATGCAGAACGAATGACGATTTCATTAACCATCTGATTGCGCCGCTGAACCATTCCGAGACTTCGGTGTGCGTCAGGGCGGAAAGGGCCTTCCTGAAGAAACTGGAGGGGGGTTGTCAGGTCCCCATCGCTGCCCATGCCAAGCTCGCTGGCGGAATGATCATGATGGACGGGCTGGTGGGAAGCATTACCGGCGACAGGATTGTGAGAGGTCACATCGAAGGAAGCTCCGGCGATGCGGAATCCATCGGGACCTCCCTTGCTGAAGACATCTTATCAAGGGGCGCGAAAGAGATACTGGATGAGGTGTACGGCAGATGTGCGCCGCCGGTTGACGGCGAGATCGGCAGCTGAGCGCAAGCAAGGCGCATGGCGCGAAGAGCAGGGAAAGAAATAAAGCCTGTGCCCCATGCCCTTTGCTCCTTGCCCTCATGCAACCCGGTAATCCGTGGAAACCGCTAAACGTATTTTTACCCTCGGAACTGACAGGAGAAGCGAAGAGGATTTTATCGAAATTCTCCTCGCGCATGCTATCGAGGCACTCATCGATGTCAGGAGTGTCCCAAAAAGCAAGATCCCGACCTTCAACAGGCACTATCTCGAAGGGCTTTTGAAAAACGAAGGAATAGGGTATCATTATCTTGGTGACGAACTGGGCGGGCTGCGAAAGGGCGGATACACCGCATACATCCTCACTGATGCTTTTATGCGCGGGATTGACAAACTGGAATCCCTTGCCGGAAATACACTTTCGGTGATCATTTGCGCTGAACGGTTCCCGTGGAAATGCCACAGGAAATGGATATCCAGGGAGTTGCATAAGAGGGGCTGGCATGTTGAGCACATCATTGACAAGGGGAAAGTGTGGGCGCCGAAATAGCGAACTCCTTTAACGCCGTAACTCGTAATACGTTACGCGTAACGGGTCACGAAGTGAGTTTGCTTCTGGACTCCTCCCTCGCAATGACATACGAAGAACGCCGGGGAAAAGACCTTAGCTTTTCTGGAGGATACAAATAAATGGAAAAAACGAGTTTCTTGACGAAAGTTGCTGAGGTAATGAAGGAGATGATCTCTTACGAAGAGATGATGGCATCAATCCAGAGGTCGTGCATGCGGAGTGAGGCCGAGAACCTTGCCCTCATGAGCACCGAGGAGGAGAACGTTGACAGGCTCATCAGCAACATTACGCAGATCAGTGAACTAGACGGACCCGAGAACGTCACGGATGTCCTCGTTCTGAGATATCTCAAAAATACCCAGTTTCTTGCCAACATCAAGGAGGACGAGATCGATGTCTCCGGCCTTGCTGAAGATCTCGACTATTGGAAAAAAACTCTGTTGTACAAAGCGCTGTAAGGTTTGCCTTTCTCTTAGCTCAGGGCCGAATACACCGACTCCGCAAAATGAGCACGCCAAAAAGAGTGAGAATTACCGTATCTACCGCCCAGCGGCGGTCTTGAGGGCTGGTGGAGTGGTCATTGTGAGCCCGGCCTTATGGGGCGCGGCAATCTCCAGGCTTGAACAATGAGATTGCTCCACTTCGTTCGCAATGACGGGAGAAGGGGCATACAATGCCTTATCGTCGTGATTACCACTTCTACTCCTTACCGTTTATGAGGATATCACTCTTACGGAAGTTCTCCGCACTGCATATTTCTCTTTCAGGGGCAATCCGGCTAAGCCTTGACAGGAGGTGATCATTTCCTTACACTAAAAGTAAGGAAAATAGTTCCTTACCGGGAGGCAGCGATGATAGTTGCAAAAGTGACATCCAAAGGCCAGATAACCCTGCCCAAGAAAGTCAGGGATAAACTCGGGGTGCATCCGGGAGAGGATGTGGGTTTTGAGGAAAAGGAAGGGGTCATCCTGATAAAAAAGGCGGTTACAAAGTCACCTTTCGATAAATGGGTGGGCAAGCTCACGAAGCTCAAGGGGCAATGCAGCGATGACCTCGTAAAGGAGCTTCGGGGCCATTGATCACCGCTGTTGATACGAATATTCTACTCGATATCCTGATCCCCGGAGAACCCCATAGTGAATCTTCAAAGAGGCTTCTTGACAGGCATCTTCTGAGCGGGAAGCTGATACTCTGTGAGGTGGTCTTCGCAGAGCTCGCAGCCCGATTTCCCTCAGAACAGGAGCTCAAGCTGTTCCTCGCAGAGACCGGCATGAGACTTGTCCCGTCGAATGAAAAGTCGCTCCACATAGCCGGAATGCGATGGGCCGGGTTTGCCAAGAAGGGCAAGAAAGACCGCTTCTCCTGCGGCAATTGCGGCAATGTCTTTGAGGCAGCCTGCCCTAAGTGCGAAACAGTGCTGACAAGAAGACAACTTGTCCTTGGCGATTTCCTCATAGGGGCCCATGCCCTTGTGCATGCCGACTGCCTGCTTTCCCGGGACCTTGGAGTCTACAAAAACTATTTTCATGATCTGAAGCTTGTGAGTTCAATATGAACGGGAAAGTCAGAAACAAACAAAGAGCACTGAAAACCCTTACTCGCGCAGAGATAGTATCCATTGTCCCTAAAAATAAGAAATAATTATGCCTGAAAAGATCCCGGAAAACATCAAGCAAGAGATCGAAACCCTCGTCAGGGACATCAATTATCATAACTACCGTTACTACGTCCTCGATTCACCCGTCATTTCCGATGAAGAGTACGACAGGTCCTACCGCCGTTTAAAAGAGCTGGAAGAGAAGTACCATTACGTCCTGCCTGATTCCCCCACGCTGAGGGTCGGTGCCCCTCCCCTGGAGAAATTCGAAAAGGTAAAACACTCCGAGCCCATGCTCTCCCTGGATAACGCCTTCTCCTATGACGAGGTACGTGAATTTGACAAAAGGCTGAAAAGGCTTCTCGGCACAGAGGAAGACATTGAATATACCGTGGAGCCTAAATATGACGGCCTGGCAATGGAGTTGACCTACAGCACTGGTGTTCTCCTCAGGGCCTCTACAAGGGGTGACGGTTATGAAGGAGAAGATGTGACCCGGAATATCAGGACCATTAAGGCAATCCCCCTGAAGATAGAAGTGCCAGGGAAAATCCCGGAGGAGATCGATATCCGCGGCGAGGTATATATGGACCTCGACGAGTTCGAGAAGTTGAATAAGCAAAGGGAGCAGAAGGGTGAGCCGCTCTTTGCCAATCCGAGGAATGCCGCTGCCGGCGCTGTGAGACAGCTTGATCCGACGATAACAGCCTCTCGCAAACTCCATCTCGCGTGCTATGGAATAGGAATTGTGAAGGGAATACACTTCAGAAGACAGTCTGAATTCGTCAAATGGCTTCAAGAGGCGAGGTTTCCGACCCCGGCGACCATGACGATTGCGAGAGGAATAGACAAGGTCATTGACGCGGTCAGGGAGATCGAAGAAGGCCGGAACTCTTTCCCCTTCGAGTCGGACGGGGCGGTGATAAAGGTGAATGACTTCGGGCTCCAGCAGAAGCTGGGAGTAAAGACCCGGGAGCCCCGCTGGGCAATTGCATATAAATTTCAGGCCCATCAGGGAACCACAAAAATAAAGGAGATACTGGGGAGCGTCGGCAGGACAGGGGTCATCACTCCCTTTGCCGTTTTTGAGCCTGTGCGTATCGGCGGTGTTACCGTATCCCGTTCAACCCTCCATAACTGGGATGAGATAGAGAGGAAGGATATACGGGCCGGGGATACGGTCGTTGTTGAGCGGGCAGGGGATGTTATCCCCCATGTGATCATGGTGGTAAAGGAAAAAAGAACCGGAAAAGAGAAAAAACCACCCATCCCTGAGAAATGCCCTGCATGCGGTTCAAAGGTTGTGCGGGAAGAGGGGGAAGTGGCGGTGAGATGCGTCTCCCTGCACTGTCCTGCCCAGGTCCAGGAGAAGATCATCCATTTTGCATCCAGGGGCGGCATGGACATTGAAGGCCTCGGAGAAAAAAATGTGGAACTGCTCTACTCGCGAGGACTCATAAAGCACTTTCAGGATATTTACACGTTGAACAAAGAAGAACTCCTCAAACTGCCGCGGTTTGCAGAAAAATCGGCCCAGAACCTTATTAATGCAATCAACAGGTCTAAACATACTACTCTTTCAAAATTCCTTTTTGCCTTAGGGATTCTGCACGTTGGCGAGTACGCTGCCAAACTTCTGGCAAAGGATTTCGAAAAGCTTGAAGATCTTTTCGGCGTGGAAATAGATAAGATTAAAAGCATTAAGCAGATAGGAGAAAAGATTGCCTCTTCTGTAACTACTTTTTTTAATGACGAGAAGAATATCAAGACTCTTAAAACGCTTAAAAGATTAGAACTGGAAATAAGTAATCCCGATTTCAAATCATCGAAAGAAGCAAAAGGAGCTTTTAAAGATTTATCGTTTGTAATTACAGGAACACTGCCGAAACCGAGAAAGGAAGTAGAAAAGTTTATAGAATCTCAGGGCGGTCGTGTTTCTTCCGCACTTTCTGCCAGTACAGATTACCTCCTAGCCGGAGAAGAACCCGGCTCCAAGTTGCAGAAGGCAAAGACTTTGGGGGTCAAGACGATTTCTTATGATGAGTTGGTCAGGATGATCGAAGAAAAAGCAAAGCATCCAAGGTTGTTTTGATGACCAATTATCGGTAGTGAATGTTCCCTTCTTTGGAAAAGAGGGTTTAGGGGAGATTCTAAAGGAAAACAGCACAACATGAAATGGAACATCACACATCTGCAAACACGCCTTTACCTCATTGCAGCCATTATCCTGCTCGTTGGTCTGGGTAGTGCCACCCTGATCTATCTGGCAGCCGAGAACGCTGCGGACAGCGTTTTGGGTTATGAACCTGAAAATTCCAAGATGTATATACATGATCTGGAACTCTATGGCGGAAAGGCGAATGTGCTTGCGAATGAGTTGATGCATTGGTTTGTCGGGTTGTGGCATGGAAAATCCCTCGCATTCACAGTAGGCTGCATCACCCTCTTTATATCCTTTGTGGTTTTCTTTGTTGCCAATCACATGCCGTCCGACGTGAAATCTGATGACCGAGATGAAAACAATCGGGCCGGCACCGGCTAAAAATGGATAATGGCTGGCGCTGAGGCTACGACATCAATCAGGCAATAAACTGGAGTTTTATGCGCGGCAGATTCTGACAAAACTAAATCTGTGCAAAGGAAAAACCATTTCTGACATTATTAGCATCATAGTTTTTGTATTCGTGCTGATAAGTATCCTAATTATCACTAAGAATCTAGGTCGCGGGAAGCTTTTAAAGACAGTGCCTGCTGAAATTGCAAACGTTACTGATAAGTTCACACTTATACTGTACGGTGCTGAACATAGCAACGACGTGGAAACCGTAGCAATCCTTGACAAGGAAGGCGACCGGTACACTTTTGAGCCATTTGCGCCTAAATTTAAGTACGCTGTAAAAAGAGGCCTCCCTGCAAAAGAAGCTCTTGAGGAGGCGGGTAAATTCATTAGCTGGCACAATTCGTTTCATCAATCTCAGCTGAGAGGGATTATTGATGAAAACGGCAATGTTTTAGGATATGAATTGAGACCATTATACCTTCCTTTTACCTTTGGAATCGATGACATTATGGATATCGATTACAGAATGAGGGCAGATAAGATAGCTGTCATTATAAGGTTGAAACCATTTATTCAACCAACGCAGCTTTGAAGTCTCTTTCTTCCTTGTACTCCAAACTCAAGCTTTTTTGATCACGGTGAAGTGTACGACCGGAATTGCATGGCACGGCGAGCCGGCCTGACGGAGACAAAGACTTCGTGTAGTAAGGGGTGAAAATCGCAGAATTTTTCGAACGTGCCCATTCTCCCTAAAATCCGCAACGGAAAAACTCTGTCAAAAATTGCACCTTGCTTTCGAAAGGAATTAGATCATCTTGCATGGAAGCCGCCAAGAGTATGTTTGATGGATCATCCATTTTTCCCCATACGGAATATTGACATTGTAATTGAAAGATGATATAAGAAATTAGTGGAGGATATTCTCAGAACTAGGAAGTACAGGCCAAATATGAGGGCTTCAATTCCGCCAAGAACGTTATGCGCGATTGGTCATTTGAAAGGAGGTTTTTAACATGAGACTTAGAAGATGTCTTCGCGCTCCATTAGTTTTAACCTTATTTCTTGCTGCCAGTTTACTGTTTTTCCCAAATTACAGTTTTCCAGAATCAAGAGAGAGTATAAAAGCACGTTTGTCGGTGAAGGATCATACAATGGTTGTTAGGGCGGTCATGGAAAACTATCCTCTTATACTAAGGACACTTGATGTGAATAAGTTCAAGCTTCAAAACAAGAAGCCCTCCCCAACAGATATACTTAAAGCGGCTCTTAAGGTGGAAGAGAGAATAGATGTAAAAGATCGCATCAGATTAGTTCTTCAATTGTTGCCATTAATCGAAGTAGCACAAAAGGAGATGTCAGCCTCAGATAGAGAAGCTGGTAAGGCGATTATAAAGGACATTGAAGAACTTCAGACAGTGCCTGAGATGATTAAAGCCCTCACGAATATGCATGCAAAATATCCGAGAGTTGAATATGAATCTCTCTCTATTGGAATTGAAATCTCAATTGACATGCTTAGAAATGGGGGAGCAAGTATTTACTCCGCAGATTTTAAGTATTACAGACATCTCGTTGAGGCCAAAAAGAGATCTGATAAAACAATTAGTGAACATGTGAATGACGTGGCAAAAAGAGATGTGAAGGGTTTATTAATAGGTGCTGTGAGAGGTTGTCTTATAGCCACTATGTTTACAGGTGGTGGTTGTGCAGCAGGAGCTGCTACAGCAGGCATTGCAGTAGCAATAGAGAATTCAGTAGATGAGGTCATTGCAAAGGTTTGGGATTAGCTTTTGAACAATCGCCCCAATGATAAAAGGTGAAATAGTCAGCATTTGACTTGCATGTCTTACAATGCGGCATGACTCTTAAAAGTGAGATGTATGATTGGAAATCTTGCTCTTGTCAAAAACCTGGCTGTGTGGACTTGTCGGTGTAACCCCCATTCCGCAATCCTTCAAAAAAGTGCTAAAATGACCCGTGATCTTCACCGACTCCATATCGCTCACCACGAAAGGCTTTACCGACATCATCGATATTACCCACAAGGTTGTGTCGGTTTTGCACGAGTCGAAGATCACAAACGGTCTCGTCACGATCTTCTGCACCGGTTCGACAGGGGCAGTTACGACTATAGAATATGAATCAGGGGTGGTGAATGATCTCAAGAAGGCGATTGAAAAGATCGCCCCTTCCAATATTCCCTATGAACATGATAAGAGGTGGGGAGACGGGAATGGTTTTTCCCATGTGAGGGCAGCCCTCATGAAGCCTTCCCTCACCATCCCGGTGATGAAGGGCGAACTGGTCTTGGGGACATGGCAGCAGGTCGTCTTCATCGACTTCGACAACAGGGCAAGGCAAAGAACGCTGATCGTTCAGGTTATGGGAGAACGCCAAGAGTAACCCAGCAATCAATCAGCCGGCCTCAGCTTCTCGATGGGCACACGTGTTGGGTCGTTTCCGGCTTCAGAGGAAGGACCGCTCCCTCCGGTGACCTCTCTGTATTCAGGGATCACAATCCCCCGTTTCACCATGATGCTGTAGATGAGGTTTGACCGGTTTACTACGTACCGCTGGTTTCCTGTTGGATCATACTTCCTCGGGTTCGGGAGGACCGCTGCAAGCCGGGCAGCCTCTTCAGCGGAAAGATCGGCAGCGGATTTGCCGAAGTAGTGCCGCGATGCAGCTTCCACACCGAAGATCCCCTCTCCCCACTCAATGACATTGAGATAGAGCTCCAGTATCCTTTTTTTCGAGAGCACCTGTTCCATTCTCCATGTAATGACAGCTTCAGCAATCTTCCTCAAGGGGTTTTTTGCAGGGGAAAGATAAAGGTTCTTCGCTAACTGCTGGCTTATGGTGCTGCCACCGAGCTTGAACTTCTTCGCCTTTATGTCTTTTTCCATGGCCTTCTGTATCGCCTCATAATCGAAACCCTCATGCTTCCAGAACTTGTCGTCCTCTGCAATGAGCACGGCCTTGATGAGGTAAGGAGAAACCCTTGAAAGGGGCACCCACGCTTGAGAAATACGGTACTTCTTCCCTTTTCTTTCCCATTCCTTTTCCCGGTATTTCATGAAGGAGGTCTTCCCCGGGTTTTCTTTCCGGAGTTTCGAAACATCGGGCATGAGGAGGGAATAGGCAAGGATGACAAAGAGGCATGATGCGACCGTGGTAAAAAAAACCTTATTGAACCATTTCTTTTGCTTCACTTGAGGGGATTTCTTTTTACTGCAAGGGTCCCTTCAAGGGACGGATGTCATCGATCCAGACCGTCCCTTTGCCGTCGATAACGAGATTGAGTTTTATCACGTCAGGCTTTTCACCCTTTTTCAGGAAAAAAGGCGTCTCGGCCGTTATCCAGTTCATGGTGCCCGTTACAGGGTCCTGAAGCGCCCTGGAGAAGAATTCGCCCTTTCCGGGGAAACTGCACCACATCTCCAGAAATGCCTGACCATCTAACTTTTCTGAACGAAGTTTTGCACGGTATATGAGCCGCGCGTTTTCAACATCAACGTCGCTGACCTCAAAAAGCCTTACCACAGTCGGCCCTGCTGCAATAATCCGCAGGGAACCCTTGCCATCGCTTGAGGTATCCTTATCCAGTTCTGCGCCCGTCTGTGTAATGATGCCGTCGAGACTGTCCACAGGGAATCGTTTGAGTTCCACTTCCTGCGGTGACGGCTTCGAACAGCCCGCCATGACGAAGACTGCGAAGAAACATATGAAAATGGCTGCATATCCCATTTTCATGCATTGCTCCTTTGCCTTATGAGTATATTTCAGAGAATCGGGTCTCATCCGATGATCTCCGTCCCAATTCCCTCTTTTGTAAAAATCTCCAGGAGGAGGCAGTGAGGCACCCTGCCGTCAATGATATGGGTCTTTTTCACCCCGCTGTCAAGGGCACGGGTGCACGCCTGGATCTTTGGCAGCATCCCCCCTGAGACCGTGCCGTCATCGATAATCTTCTTCACATTCTTCTTCGGAACCGTGGAGATTACGTTCCCTTTCTTATCCTTAATCCCCGGCACATCGGTGAGAAGTATCAGCTTCTCAGCCTTCAACGAAGATGCTACGGCAGAGGCGACGTAATCCGCATTGATATTGAACGCCTCCCCGGCGCTTCCCACACCGATGGGCGAGATCACCGGGATAAACCCGTCCTTTTGGAGGGAGGCAAGGATAGCCGGATCGATTGACTCAACCTCGCCCACCAGCCCGATGTCAATGGTCTCTTCTTCCCCTGTTTCTGCAGCCTTTTTTATGAGCTTCTTCCTTGCCTTAATGAGCCCTCCGTCCTTGCCGCTCAGCCCCACAGCCTTGCCGCCGTGACTGTTGATCAGCGCCACAATTTCCTTATTCACAAGGCCTCCCAGGACCATCTCAACAATATCCATGGTCTCTCTATCCGTCACCCTCTGGCCATGAACAAAGGTAGGCTCTTTCCCCATCTTCTTCATGGTCTCGCTGATCTTCGGGCCCCCGCCGTGAACAATGACAGGCCTGATGCCGATAAAGTTCAGGAGCACCACATCCTGCGCAAAGGAGTTCTTCAGCGCAGCCTCGACCTGCGCAGCGCCACCGTACTTTATCACAAACGTCTTCCCGTAGAAATTACGGATATACGGCAGGGAATCAATTAAGACCTGTGCCTTCTCAAGCAGCTTCTCCATTATTTATGTCCTTTCAAAACAGGGGATGCAGACGATCTTCCCTTCCTTTACCCGTGCCTTGGGTTCAGCCATTTTCTCACCACACATCCCGCACGAGAGACTCTGATATATCCTTGCCTCCTGAGGCAGGGGGACTTTCACTTTCGTGATTTTCAGCAGCGCCTTCTCCGGTGACTCAAGGATGGCCCTCGTCTTCCTTGCCTTGCGGTTATGGACCGCCCTCACCACCTCTTCAGACCGGTCTCCCCGCCCGTAACGCCTCCATAGTTCTTTTTCCTTTTCCGTTTCTTCAGGAGGGGTAAAGTCTATGGATATCCGGATGCCGTTTCCCGAAGGCCTCTTCACAAAGGTATACGCCTGTTTTCCGTAGTCCTTGAAGATCAGATTCCCTTTGCCAAAGGTACAGCCGGTGACCGCCTGAATGGCATCCACTGCGCATGAGTCGTTCTCAACGATGGCAACCAGTTCTTCATCTTCAGAGATTTTTTCCATGTCCATGGCCTTCAATGCAGCTAACGCAACCCGGTACCCCAGGGCAAGCCCGGGACAGCTATGGCCGTGAAAGCTGACCACTTCCTCAAAGCGTTTCATAGACAGGATTTTACCTCAAAAGGACAGTTTTTGCAAAAGGACCGGGATCAATCCGATCTAGGCTTGCCATGACCAGCTGGAATCACTGGCGGAGGGGGAGGGATTCGAACCCTCGGTGGAGTTGCCCCCACAACGATTTTCGAGACCGTCCCATTCAACCACTCTGGCACCCCTCCATTGAAGCGATTAGCAGATAGTTTAAACCAAAACAGGGCGACTATGGAATAGTGGCAGGAAAAAAACGACAAGCACACCCGTCTCTGTTATCAGGAAAGGACATGGCGGTGAGGCTCACCCGGTTTGAGGCAAGATACTCCGGGTTATTGGCGCGGCCGACTATAAGGCCGCATAAGTTTAATTGCCAAAGACTGTAATTAGGTGCACTTGATAGAAAGAGGTGCAGAGGGCTATTGTATCTTGCCTTGAAGCGGGTGAGCCTTACCACCGGCAAACCCTATCTTCTGTCCTTAAAAAACATTTTCAGTATCTCAGCGCACTCTTCTTCAAGGATACCGGATACGACCTCCACCTGATGGTTAAGCCTTTTATCAGAAAGTATCTGATAGAGGCTTTTCACAGCCCCAGCTTTTGTATCATCACAGCCATATACAAGCCTGCCCAGCCTCGCATTCACCATAGCGCCTGCGCACATGATGCATGGCTCCTTGGTCACATAGAGGGTTGCGTCAGATAACCGCCAGTTGCCGATGATCCTCGCTCCATCCTTCAGCGCGATGACTTCCGCATGGGCAGAAGGGTCGTTTAACCTTTCCCGCTGGTTATGGGCCTGTACGATTACGCTGCCATCCATCACGAGGACAGTGCCCACCGGCACTTCCCCTTGAGAAAAAGCGAGGCCAGCCTCTTTCAAGGCCAGCCTCATGAAATGAATATCCTGTGCCTCTCTATCCACTGATCACTGTCTTATGTACTGGCGCGCCCTGAGGGATTCGAACCCCCGACCTGCGGATTCGTAGTCCGACGCTCTATCCAGCTGAGCTAAGGGCGCTCCCGGTTTACCCCTTCTTTACCCCTTCCTTCAGGGCAAGACCGTATTTCGGATGCTCGAAGGGATGGATCGTGGGGAACTTCGAGTAGAGCCAGCCCTTGAATATCTCCTTGTCTCCTTCAAACACCTTTACCCTCACGGCCGGATTATTCGGCTCGTTGGAGGCAGAGGTAATGGTCTGGGCATCCATCCTGAACTCAGGGAGGAAATCACCCACCGCGACTTTCAGGTTGGAGTTCGGTATCTTTAATTCGCTGTTCAGATTCACAGTATATTCCTGCTTCTTCTTCGTGGTTTTGTCTTCCACCACCAGCTTTACCGCTGCCCATTTGCCCTTCACGCTGTCCGGAACGGCAATGGACAGTTCTCCCTTGGGAACGTTCATGCCGGCGCCACCATGTCCGGGAGGCATCTGAGCACCGGGCGGCATTTGTGCGCCAGGGGCCATCTGCCCGCCGGGCATCATCTGCGGGGCCTGAGGAACAGGCTGCTGCTCCTTCTTCTTACATCCACCAATACCGAGGGAGAACGTCAAAAGGACTCCCATGCCGATCGCCAAAAACTTCTTCATCACAAGACCTCCTTGCTTTAGTTTGATTCCTCATAACGAATCATTATTTCACTCTCTCCATGGCGGAGAGGCAGGGATTCGAACCCTGGGTGGGGTGTTACCCCCACAACCGCTTAGCAGGCGGCTGCCTTCGACCAGCTCGGCCACCTCTCCACAAACAAAATATTTTAACAGCTTGCTTTCGCTTTTGTAAATGAGAAGGCAAGATTATTGCGCAGGGTGTTTGCTCTTGTAGTCTTCTATAGCTTTTTTAAGGGCATCAGCGCCGAGGTTTGAACAATGCATCTTCTGGGGCGGCAACCCGTCCAGTTCCTTTGCCACGGACTCCTTTGTGATTGCCAGCGCTTCATCCAGGGTCTTGCCCTTCACCATCTCGGTCACCATGCTGCTCACCGCAATGGCTGCGCCGCAGCCAAAGGTCTTGAACTTTGCGTCGACGATCTTCCCGTCTTCGACTTTGATCGAGATCTTCATCACGTCCCCGCACGTCGGATTCCCCTCCGTGCCGACCCCGTCGGCCTCAGCAATCTCTCCCACATTCCTCGGGTTCGTGAAATGGTCCATCACCTTTTCGCTGTACATAGTTTCCTCCTCTATCTGTCTATCTTATTCTGTTTGCTGTTCCGATGATGTCGTATAACATTTGTTCCCCTGCTCTTTTTCATCCCAACCCTTGGCAAAGGGAGATATCTCCCTTAACCTCTTTATGATGGGCGGGAATTCAGCGAGAAGATAATCAATATCCTCACCCGTATTCTCCTTTCCGAGGGTGAAGACAATGGAACCCTGGGCAAGGCTTGCGGGTACTCCCATGGAAAGGAGGACCGGCGAGGCCTTCAGCGCCTTGGACGAGCACGCAGAGCCGCTTGCAACATACATACCCTTGGATGCCAGGAGAAGGAGCATGGATTCGCCTTCGATGTACTCCACCGTAAAGCTCGCGTGTCCGGGAAGCCTGTCACTGGGATGTCCGGTGAGATACACATTTTCCACGGAAAGGACGCCGCTGATGAGTCTGTCCCTCAGTTTCTTCACATGTTCCCCTCTCTCTTTCATCTCTAGCTTTGCGAGCTCAGCCGCCTTCCCCATGCCCACAATGGCGGGAACGTTCTCTGTGCCTGCCCTGCGCCCGCTTTCCTGTATTCCGCCGTAGATCAGGGGGACGATCCGCAAGCCCTCCCTGACATACAGGGCTCCTGCGCCCTTGGGTCCGTAGAACTGGTGCGCTGCCATGCTCAGGAGGTCAACCCCCCCAGCCTTCACATCTATGGGGATATTCCCCGCTGAAGCAACTGCGTCGGTATGGACTATCACCTTATGTTCCCTGGCAATTTTCGTTATCTCTTTTATGGGCTCTATGGTCCCCACTTCGCTGCTGGCATGAATCACTGAGATAAGGACCGTATCCTTCGTCATCGCCTTTTTCACCGCCTCGGGTTCGACCACGCCGTGCTTGTCAGCGGGGAGATAGGTGACGGCAAATCCGGACTTTTCGAGGAATCGTGCAGAATTGAGGATGGAGTGGTGTTCCATTCTCGAGACGATAACGTGTTTCCCCTCGTTCTGCTTCGCCAGAGCGATTCCCCTCAACGCAAAATTATTGGCCTCTGCACCGCTGCAGGTGAAGATAATCTCCGACGGCTTGGAATTTACAAGGGCCGCTGTCTGGGCTCTCGCATTTTCTATGGCATTTCTTGCCTTCATCCCTGCTTCATAGAGGCTGAGGGGATTGCCGAACTCTTCTTTAAAATAGGGCAGCATAGCCTCGAAGACCTGGGGATGCAGGGGATTCGTTGCCACATAGTCGAAATAACATTTTCTCATGGTTTACCTCACTTTCTTTATATAAAACTTATAGAAATCCTCCGTCTCCTCGATCCCCAGGAATTCATTGCCCGTCTTTTCACACCAGCCGGGGATATCCTCCAGCGCTCCGTCATAGTCGGTAAGGATCTCGAGGATCTGTCCTCTATCCAGTTCCTTCATCTTCTCTTCCAGTTTCAACAGGTGCATGGGACACATCATATACACAATATCGGTGGTAACGTCGGCTTTTATCCGTTCAACAAATTTCAGGGTCATGCCACGCCGAACCTGTACCGCTTATGGTCTGTGTCCAAATCCTTGAGAAGAGGCTCTTTTTCCAGGAGGTCCCTCAGGGTAATGGTCTCTAAAAAGGCCTCTATCTTCGCACCCAAAGACCTCCAGAGAAGATGGGTGACGCACCCTTCCACCCTGGCGCAGCCCTCTTCAGGATCAAGACACGATGTGATCGCCACAGGCCCTTCAAGTTCCTTCAGTATCGATGCGATGTTCACGCCACCGGGGTCCTTTGTGAGGAGATAGCCTCCGCCGGGGCCCTTCACACTCCGTATGAGGCCCGCCCTTCTCAGCTTGTTCAGTATCTGCTCAAGATAGGCAACCGACACATCCTGCCTCTCCGAGATTTCCTTTATGGTGACAGGGCTTTCAGGATAGCCCCTGGCTATCTCAAACATCGCCCTCACCCCATACTGTCCCTTTGTGGATAACTTAAGCATGATAAAAATATAAAATACCTTACTAATTTTGTCAAGTATTAGCCCAAAGGTAAAAAATTGTTCTCATTCAAACGAAAAGAGGAGGCATGTCTTCCGGTCTATTACTGCTTGCCCTTTGAAGTTTTGTTAATATTCACCTAACAGCCTTCAGATGGTTCTCCACCGCCTCTTTCAACTGTCTCAGCCTAAAGGGCTTTGATACAAAGTGAACGGCGCCGGCATCGATAAACCTTCTCTCATGGCAGGATGCACTTATCCCGATGACGGGCAAGGTTGGATTTATCTTTTTAATAACTCGAGTGAGATCAAGGCCATCCATATCCGGCATGTCATAATCTGTTATGACGATATCAAAGGATTCCGCCTCTATCTGCGGTATCGCGTCCCGGGCGCTTTCGAGACAGAGAACTTCGTATCCCAAAGACCCGAGATAGTCCCTGAGGAGTCCTCCTATTATGCGGTCATCATCAACGATCAGGATTCTCTCCGTCATAATTTATATCGAAAATCGGAAAATCTCACTATATTCAAAAAAATCTCTTTTAAAAGATACTACTTTAACGGGTAAATGTCAATATCATCACTACTTTCAGTTTATAGACTTTTCATTCTCTTATAAGCAAAATGTCCTAGATCGAGTTATGCAAAAATACAGAACACACATAGGGGACATGATAAGAAACACCAGAAAGGCATTGCACATGTCTCAGATGCAATTGGCGGAGAAGATAGGAGTGTCGTATCAGCAGATACAGAAATATGAAAAAGGACAGAGTGAACTCACCATATCGCGGCTCTATCAGATTGCCGATGCGCTGGGTATCGACCCTGTGAGTTTCCTTCCCTCAAAGACAACAACTGTGGCAGAATCCGTAGCTCCATACGGAAAAGGTGCTTCGCAGGACGAGGCTATACTCATGAACCTCTTCAGACAAATCAAGAATAAGAAGATCAAGGACAGCCTTTGCGCACTCCTTAAGGGAGTAATGGAGATCGAAAAGAAAAGACCCTAGATCTCCAGCATCATGATAACTGCGTCTTCATTGGGGGCGACATAATAGTTCTTTCGTGTGCCCACAATGGTGAATCCGAAGCTCTTGTAAAGCCTTTTTGCAGCGAAGTTTGAGGCCCTCACCTCCAGGTAGAGAAAGCTGCATGCCCTGAGCTTCAGGTCCTCCAGGATATTCTCCACAAGTGCCGTGGCGATCCCCCTTTTTCTGTACCCGGGATGGACCCCGAGGTTCAGGATATGCCCCTCATCCATCACGCTTTCAGCACAGATGTATCCCACCACCGTGTCATCGAGCACCGCAACCTTGGAGATTGCACGCTGTTTATGTATCTCGTTTAAGAAAGACGTTTCTGACCAGGGCAGGGAAAACGAAGTTTTTTCTATGGCGGCCACTGACGGGACGTCTTCTTCCTCCATGCGCCTTATGAGAATCCCTTTCATCCTTTTCGGTATCTGCGAAAAAAGACCGTGTCTTATGGAATGAACCAGCAAAAGAGAAAAAAGGTGGCGACCGTTACGGATCCCCCATCTTTATCTCAGCCTCTGATTTCCTGATATAGTATGGCACTAGGCTTACCGGCTCGGTAAAATCCCCCCTTAAGGCTTTTCTCAGACCGAGAGAGGCGACGTTGGACGGCGAAGGGACCATGGAGTGCAAAGCCGGAAACAGGGCGTTTTCCCCGGCGATCTCCACTATGGTTTCCCGGTAAAGAAGCGCTCCTTCCCCGGCAAATATCACCTTTCCTTCAAGGGACTTAACAAGGTCAGCCGGCTTTATGGACGTCTCATCCATCACCCTTTCGAACCCAATGTCTCTCCATTGGAAAACCGCTGCATATACTTCTTTCTTCCTCGCATCAAACATTGTGCAAACGGGATGTTCGCTGTAAGGGAAATTCCATGCAAAGGCCTCAAGACTCGGGACAGAAACAATGGGCTTGCCCGTGGCATAGGAAACCCCTTTCACCGTGCTCAAGCCTATCCTCAGTCCCGTAAATGAACCCGGCCCTATGGCAACCCCGAAGACATCAATGTCGGAGATACCCAATCCGGCCTGTTTCAGTGCATGGTCAACCTCGGTCATCAGCCTTTCTGAGTGAGTCGTCTTAACATTGAGCCTTGTCTCGATAATAAGACCCTCTGCCTCGTCCATGATGGCAACGCCTCCCAGCATCGTCGAAGTCTCTATGGCGAGTATCTTCATGCTGAAAAGCCTAATACATCGGGAGATGTTTTGCAAGACTCAAGAGGGATATGAAGCTTCTTTATCCATGGACCGCATATATTTTGAACAGAGCAGTACCGCCAGCAGACAGAGGGACGCGCCAATGGATATGGCCCTGCCCGTGCCTACCATGTGCGCCACAGAACCCATCACCGCATTGCCGATGGGAGCTATCCCGAGAAAGACGAGGGCGTATACGCTCATCACTCTTCCCCTGAGAACATCCGGCGTCCTGAGCTGGATAAAGCTGTTGGCCACTGCGAGAAAGCTCACCACGCCCCACCCCGCAAAAACAAGGATGATGGTTGAGGCAAGATAGTCCCGGGAAAGGGAGAAGAACAACAGTGCGGCGCCGAATGTCACCCCTGCCCAAACCATCAACTGCCCCTTCCTTTCAATCTCTCCCTTGAACGCGATAAGAAGTGCGGCAGTGAGGGCTCCAACCCCCGATGAACCAGCCAGAACTCCGAGACCCCTGGGCCCCACCTTCAGAATGTCCTCAGCAAAAACAGGAAGAAGGGTGACAAAGGGTATTCCCAGGAGGCTGAATATTGCAACAAGAAGGAGTATCCTGAAAACATTCCTTTCTCCTTTCACAAAGCTGAGCCCCTCCTTGAGGTCCTGAAGAAGAACGCTCAGACCACCTTCCGTGCGGCTCTCCGGTGACGGCCTGGCTGATAATCCTTTCCCTTCCCCGCTTCTGGTTTTTATCATGAGGAGCGCTATTATGGCAGCGAGAAAGCTCACGGTGTTTACATAAAAACAGGCGGCAACTCCTATGGACGCTATAGTGATCCCCGCAATAAAAGGCCCTATGATGCGCGCCCCGTTAAAAGCCGCGGAATTCAATGCAATGGCGTTCAACAGGCGGCCCTTTTGCACCATCTCAATAAGAAAGGACTGTCGTGCAGGCACATCAAAGGCATTGACTGTTCCCAGGAGAGTGGCAAAGACGATGATCTGCCAGACAGTGACCATCTTCAAATCTATCAAAACAGCGAGGGCAAGGGCCGGAATCATAGAAAGGGTCTGGGTGATCACCAGGAGCTTTCGCTTCATGAGCCGGTCAGCCACAACGCCACCGATAAGGGTGAAAAAGAGGACCGGGAGGGACGCGACAGTGGCCACGAGGCCAAGGTAAAAGGGCGACTTCGTAAGGGAATAGACAAGCCATCCCTGTGCAGTTGACTGCATCCAGGTTCCTGAAAAAGAGATCAGCTGACCTATCCAGAAGATGCGGAAATCCCTCACATAGAGTGCAGGGAACCTGTCATGAGGCCGATGGGTCTTCATCATTTATCTTTTTGAATCGATAAGAAAGGTTACCGGACCGTCATTGATCAAGCTGACCTTCATATATGCACCGAACCGGCCGGTTGAAACGGGAATGCGCGTTTCTTCAAGTTTCCTGACAAAGAGTGTAAAAAGTCTCTCGGCATTTCCCGGGGTCTCTGCATTGTCGAATGAAGGACGGTTTCCCTTTCTGCAATCTGCCGCGAGGGTAAACTGGGAAACCACAAGAACGCTCCCCCCGACGTCTTTCACCGAGAGGTTCATCTTGCCCCCCGCATCTTCAAATATCCTGAGATTCATGACCTTTGTGCTCATGTGGTCAACTTCCCTCTCATCATCTCCCTTCTCAATTCCCAGAAAGAGCAGAATACCCCTGCCGATATTTCCCACAGTATCGCCGTTCACGGCAACAGAGGCATCAGAAACCCTCTGGATAAGTGCCTTCATAAGATATATCCTATCTGTAACCCTTTACCGCCATGTCGAGATCAAGGACAAACTGCTTGACGTGATGCCTGAAAAACTTCTTGACAGTATCCCATCTCAAGTCTTTTCCCTTTACGTACAGAGGTTCCGGGTCGGCTTCTGCATCTGAAAAGTATACCAGCGACTTGCCTATATGAACAGGGTTCATCCTCTCCTTTCCGAATCGCCTCACCATATATTCAGCCACCTTGTGGAACGGTATTTCCTGTATTATGAAGAACAGATCGATAAAGTCCCTTCTTGTCCCTCTCTGGCTGATAGCTATGAGCTTCATCGATGCGATATCGAGAATACCTGCCATCCGAATTCCGTCGAGCATCATCGGTTTTCCCAGGAAAGGATAATCATACTTAAAGAGCGACACCTTTACGCCTCCTACAGCAGCCACGAGATACCCTTCCCCTTCAGAAATAATGCGGAAGGAATTCCCTGTCTTTCTTATCTCCGAGATTATGGCTTCTCCCCGAAACTCCTCTACGGTAAAGAAGTCCAAGTCCTCTGATACCCTGTGTCCGATATGGAAGGCCAACGCAGTTCCTCCAGCCAATACCGCGTGATATTTCCTGAGCATGCTCTTGAGGCTTCGCAAGACTTTCCAGCCCTTCTCAGGAAGACAATCCCTATGCATCCGAAACCCCGAACCATACCATCCAGAAATTCCGTGATTTCTCAGTAATACCCCTGCTCACTTGCAGCACAGCAATAATGGTCTGGACAGGGTAAACTCTCTGGAGCCAGTTCACGGCATCAATATCCCCAAACTCCAGCACCCTTTCTATAATATACCTGGCATTTCTCTTGATATGAATGTTGCCAAGGCTTGTATCCCAGAACAGGGAACGGAACTGTTCCGGGATAGCTGAAGTTTCTTTCTTGTCCCGCATCATTTTTGACACACGGGGATTATCTATGGAGCCGAGATACTTGTGAACGACCTTCCTGCCTTCCCTGACAACGAGGTATGCATATTCGCCTCTCCCAACTTTCTTCACAACCACATTCATAGAACTATTCTATCATATTTAGCACACAATGTGTACTAAGATAGTGCCCGCGTCCCACATTACTTTACAGGTGTAACCAGTCTACCTGTCGATAAGGCAAGATTCCTTCCTGAAGTCCGCAAGAGTGATATCCTCATAAACGGTAAGGAGTAGAAGTGGCAATCACGACGATAAGGCATTGTATGCCCCTTCTCACGTCATTGCGAACGAAGTGAAGCAATCTCATTGTTCAAGCCCGGGGATTGGCGCGCCCCATAAGGCCGGGCTCGCAATGACCACTCCACCAGCCCTCAAGACCACCGCAGAGCGGTAGATACGGTAATTCTCACTCTTTTTGGCGTGCTCATTTTGCGGAATAGTCGGTGCTAATGTAGTGCGTCTAACGCTTCTTTACATAAATTTTGAGGCCGTCATTCCCGCGAAAGCGGGAATCCAGCTCGGAAAGACTGGATTCCGGGTCAAGCCCGGAATGACAATCAACGGAAAGGGATTTATGACGCACTACACTAACAACCAGACGGTGAATTCGACGGGCGCGGGGAGCTGCGGCTGCCCGTGTGAAGC
>JAMCQB010000106.1 GCA_023382175.1 Nitrospirota bacterium
ACCGTTGATGAAAAGGGCAGGCTCATGATACCTGCTCCTTTCAGAGAAATCATTTCTTCCAGTTACAGTCCAAAAATGTACATCACCAATGCGTTCATGGACAGCTGTCTTCATCTATATCCCCACGAAGAATGGTCCAGGCTTGAAGAAAAAGTGAGGGGGCTTCCCAGGATGCTCGAAGAGGTCCGTCTCTTTATGAGGCGCGTCATCGCGTCTGCACAGGAATGTCCTTTTGATAAGCAGGGAAGGATTCTCATCCCGGCTGCACACAGGCAAGACGCCGGCATAAACGGTGAAGTAGTCATTGTGGGTCAGATCGAGAAGATCGAGATATGGGACAAGAAGGCCTGGGAAGCGGTTGTTGATATATCGAAGATAGACAGGAAAGCCGCTGAAGAGCGTCTCGCTTCATACGGTCTTTAAATGATAGCACATCCCCCCGTGATGGTAAGGGAGGCGATGGGGATGCTGGAACCGGGGCCAGGGGGGATATATGTGGATGCAACGGTGGGCCTCGGGGGTCATGCAGAAAAGATACTGAAATTGATCGGCCCGGAAGGAAGGCTTATCGGGATCGACAGGGATGAAGAAGCTCTGAAAATGGCAGTACAGCGACTGAATGACTCCAGGGTCGTTCTGAAAAAGGGAAGATTTTCTGAACTGGAAGATCTGGTGAGAGAAACGGGAACTGAAGAGGTGGATGGAATTCTCTTTGACTTCGGCGTCTCGATGATGCAGTTCAAGGATCTGAGCAGGGGATTCAGTTTCAGTTCGGACGAACGCCTTGATATGAGGATGGACAGGTCGCAGAGACTGAGGGCTGAAGATGTGGTGAATACCTATCCCGAGGGGGAACTGGAGAGAATCCTGAGGGAATATGGCCAAGAGAGACTCGCTCACAAGATCGCAAGAGCCATAAGGATCTATAGGGCGAAGAAAAGAATCACCACGTGCAGGGAACTTGCAGAGATCGTGAGCGCTGTTTACCGGGGGAGGGGAAGACACCATCCCGCCACCAGGACGTTCCAGGCACTGAGAATCGCAGTGAATGACGAGATAAGGGAGATCCACAAAGGGCTCGAGGCTGCAGCAGGTCTCCTCAGGAGAGGAGGGCGGCTCTGTGCCATCTCGTACCATTCTTTGGAGGACAGGGAAGTGAAGAACTTCATGAGGAACGCTGACCGGGCAGGGCAGATGAGAATACTGACGAAGAAACCCCTCATTCCTTCTCATGATGAGATAAGGAAGAATCCTTCAGCGAGGAGTGCCAAGCTGAGGGGAGCGGAGAGACTATGATTAATTTACGCCGGAGAAGTATGGTATCATATATGATAAAACCATTGTTCATCACCTTTCTCCTATGCGGTATCTTTGGCATTGTCTGGCTCAGATCGAATTTCACCTCCGTGGAGTACACCATCAGTGAGCTCGAAAACAAAAAGGCGGACAGGCTCAGGGAGGCGAAGATGCTCATGGCTGAAAAGGCTTCCCTTATGTCGATGCATAAGGTGGAGAAGACCGCGGTCCGTGACCTCGGTCTGGTATTTCCGGACAGGAAAAAGGTGACGTATGTAAAAGAGAGAAACCCGGGTCCTCAGAAGGCCTCTCTGGAAACCTTGTCCGAGTGGGACCGCAGGAAGGCCATGGTTAATTGATGAGGAAGAGGGCGATCATACTGAATACCGCCATCGCCTTCGGGTTCCTCATCGTAATCATTCGTCTTGCGGATATCATGATACTGAATCATGAACGGCTCAATGAGCGCGCGAAGATGCAGCAACTGAAAGGGGAGAATGTACAGGTCAGGCGTGGAACCATATTTGACCGGCACGGCAGGGAGATGGCGGTGAATCTGGAGCTGGAGTCCCTTTACTGCGATCCGGCCGAGGTCGCCTCGGCGGAAAAGAGTGCGTATGTTTTGTCGGATCTCACCGGCAAGCCGTCACAGGCGATCCTCACGAAACTGAACTCCGGGGGCCATTTTGTCTGGCTCGACAGGAAGCTTGAACCCGACGTTGCACGAAAGATAAAGGAAACGAAGATCAAGGGTCTGGCTTTTGTCCCGGACGCAAAGAGGTTTTATCCCAAGGGTCATCTCGCATCCCATATCCTCGGCTTTGTGGATATCGACAACAAGGGCATAGAGGGCGTGGAACTGAAATATCACAGTACCCTCAGCACCAGCGGCAGGAAGGTCCTGCTCTCCAGGGATGCCAGCGGCAAGACATTGTCCCAGGGCGTGGATATGGAATCCAGGGGCAATAACCTGGTACTGACCATTGACGAGGGGCTGCAGTACATGGTCGAGACGGAACTGGACAGGGCAATGGAGAAATGGCGCGCCGCTGCCGCCGCCGCCATCATGATGGACCCCCTCACAGGGGATATCCTCGCCCTTGCGAACAGGCCCTCATTCAATCCCAACTCCCTCTCGGGGAGCAAGAACTTTGAGAGAAGAAACAGGGCCATCACCGACTGTTATGAACCCGGTTCTACCTTCAAGATCATCATCGGCACTGCTGCGCTGGAAGAGAAAGTGGTGTCTCTTGATACGCCCTTTGACTGCAGCAGGGGGGTGGTCGAAGTGGGCAGACGGAGGATACACGACGCCCATAAACATGGGCTCCTGACGTTCAAAGAGGTGATCCAGAAGTCATCCAACGTGGGTTCGGTGATGGTGGGTATGAAACTGGGGAAGGAGAGAATCTACAAGTATGCGAAGGCCTTCGGTTTCGGCGAAAAGACAGGGATCGACCTACCCGGTGAGGTGTCGGGATTGATCAGGCCGCCGGAAAGATGGTCCGGCGTCTCCATAGGTTCTGTACCCATCGGGCAGGAGGTGGCGGTGACCCCCCTTCAAGTATTACGGGCCTATTCCGCCATCGCAAATGGCGGTCTTCTGGTGACGCCCCATGTGGTCTCAAGGATTATAAGCCCTGACGGGAAAACAGTGTGGACATTCACCGGTGAGACAAAGAGGGTTCTGTCGCAAAAGACGGCGGAGACCTTCAGGGATATATTAAAGACAGTTACCGAGGAGGGCGGCACCGCAAAGAGCGCTGCAGTGAGCGGCAACAATGTGGCAGGCAAGACCGGAACAGCACAGATGGTGGACCCGCGCACAAAGAGGTATTCAACGGAAAAGTATATAAGTTCCTTTGTGGGTTTTGTCCCTGCTGACAATCCCAGGATCGCAATGATCGTTGTCATTTACGAGCCGAAGGGACAGATCTACGGAGGGGTTGTGGCTGCGCCTGTCTTCAAGAAGATCGCGGAGAACGCCCTTTCATATCTTGAAGTGCCGAGGGAGGACAATGCTGGAGATATGCTGGTGGTTTCACGATGAAACTGGGGGATATCCTTTCCGGCTGTGAATATGAGCTGATGCGAGGGGATGAGGACGGTGGTGTCCTGACCACAGAGATATCAGGAATTGCTTACGATTCGAGGAAGGTTACAAAGAACGGCGTGTTTGTTGCGGTGAAGGGAGAGCATCTTGACGGACATGACTTTATTGATGATGCGGTGAAGAGAGGCGCGTTGGCGGTGGTGCATGAAAAAGAAGAGCATCTGACAAATCCCCCCTTCCCCCCCCTTCCCAAGGGGGGGCGAGGAGGGGTCAAAGGGGGGCGTGGTGGGATTACGGGTTCATCCCCCATTTTCCTAACGGTCAAAGACAGCAGAAGGACCCTCGCATGCATGGCCAATAATTTTTATAAGCGTCCATCCGAGGATATTTCGGTCATCGGTGTCACCGGCACCAACGGGAAGACCACCACAAGCTATCTTATCAAAGCAATACTCGAGGCATGGAAAAAGAAAGCAGGTCTCATCGGCACCATCACCTACCTCATCGGCGACAGACAGTATCCCGCTTTCCACACTACCCCTGAGTCCCTGGAGTTCCAGGGCCTCCTTCAGGAGATGGTGTCGGCAGGCTGCAGCCATGTGGTCACCGAGGTTTCATCCCATTCCCTTTCCCAGAGGAGGGTGGATCATACACGGTTCGTGGTTGTGGTCTTTACCAACCTTACCAGGGATCATCTCGATTTCCATGAGACGATGGAGAACTATTTTGCAGCGAAGGAGCGGTTATTCACCGAACTGTTGACCGAGGCAGGGACAGCAGTGATCAATGTGGATGATGAGTGGGGAAGGATGCTGCTCGCTGATCTTGAGGAAGGCACGGGCGTCACCGATCAGGGGAACAGATGCCCTGCCCTAATCACCTACGGAATAGACAGGAAGGCCGATATCGCTGCCTCGCAGGGAGAGGATTCTCTTACAGGACTTTCGTTTACGCTCACCTATGAAGGCAGAACATACCGCATGGATTCTCCTCTGATCGGTATCCCCAATGTGTATAACATCCTTGCGGCCGTAACCGTCGGTATTGCCTTACATATCCCGATGGAAGTGATACAGGAAGGGATCAGGAATGTCAACAATGTCAAAGGGAGGCTCGAACGGGTAAATGCAGGTCAGGATTTCCTCTGCATCGTTGACTATGCCCATACTCCTGATGCCCTGGAACGATTGATCCTAACCGCAAGGGAACTCCTGCATAACAAGGACGGACCCGGCCGCATCATAACCCTGTTCGGTTGCGGGGGCGACAGGGACAGGGGGAAAAGGCCGGTCATGGGGGAGATCGCCACGCGGCTCAGCGACTTTGTGATCATAACGTCAGACAATCCGAGGAGTGAGAATCCCGGTGAGATAATAAAGGAGATAGTTTCCGGAATAGCAAGGGACAATTATACCCCGGTTCCTGACAGGGGAGACGCAATACATCTCGCAGTGGAAAAGGCTGGGGCGGGAGATATCCTGCTCATCGCCGGGAAAGGACACGAGGAGTATCAGGAGATAAAGGGAATACGCCACAGGTTCAGTGACGGAGAGGCTGTGGAAGAGGCGATAAGGAATAAACTCAGTGAAAAGAGTGCAAAAAGGTGAAGAGAAATTCTAATATCGAAATTCTAAACAATATCAAATGTTCAAAAGTCTAATTTGTAAACATTTGGATTTGGGATTTTGAATTTGTTTCGGCATTTGGATATTAGGATTTCGGATTTGGAGTGAAAGAAGGGTTATGGCGACTTTAACCGTTAAGGAAATAATCGATGCCACGGGCGGAAGGGTGATCTACGGCAACTCTGAAGAGACTTTCTTTACCGGGGTCTCCATCGACTCCAGGAGCATCGGGGAAGGGGAACTCTTTATCGCCCTTAAAGGCGAGAGATTCGACGGCCATGACTTTCTCATGGATGCCATGGGGAAGGGAAGAGGCGCTGTGGTGAGCGCTCCGCCGGTTGCTTCGGTCAGGGGAAAGACGGTGGTATATGTGAAGAACACCCTGAAGGCCCTTCAGGATATCGCCCGTCATGTCAGGCTGGAAAGGCGCCCCACCGTGATCGGCATCACCGGCACAAACGGAAAAACGACTACGAAGGAACTCATTGCGTCAATACTGGGGATTCAGCACAAGGTCATGAAGAATTCAGGGAACCTCAACAACCAGATAGGATTGCCGTTGAGCCTCACCAGGATGGAAGATGGTGATGCATTTGCGGTGATGGAGATGGGCGCCAGCATCCGGGGTGACATAAGGGAGTTATGCGACATCGCTGTCCCTGATTACGGGGTTATTACCAACATCGGTCCCGGCCACCTGGAAGGATTCAGGAGTCTGGAGATGGTGCGGAGCACGAAACTTGAGCTGTACGATGCAGTAAAGACCATTGCACTGAATGCCGATGACTGTTTTCTCATGGAAGGGGTCTCTGAAAAGACAGGAAGAAGCAAGGGACCGGATATAGTCACCTTCGGCATGAGCGGCACTGCTGACGTGTACGCGCGGGATATTGAGCTGGAAGAACGGCATTCGGTCTTTACTCTTTGCACCGGCGAGAAATGTGTGAAGGTTGCCATGAATGTCCCGGGAAGGTTCAATGTCTCCAACGCCCTTGCCGCTGCATCCGTATGCACTGTGCTGGGTATTGGGCTGGAAGAAATAAAAAAGGGAATAGAGTCCTTCCCGGGCGTTCCCATGCGGCTCGAACTCAAGGAACTTTTCGGCGCCGCGATCATAAGCGATGTTTACAATGCAAACCCTGCATCCATGGAAGAGGCGGTAAAGGAGCTGGTGAGATTGAGAAAGGGCAGGGCCATTGCTGTCCTCGGAGACATGCTCGAACTGGGCGCTTATGCAGAAGAAGCTCACCGAAGGCTGGGAAGATGGATGTCAGAGCTTCCGGTGGATGTGCTCATTGCAGTGGGTGAAATGATGGTGAAAGCAGCAGAGGAATTTTCTGCCTCGCGGGGAAAAAGCTCTGAATCCGGCCGCGTTGTTGTGGTATCCAGTTCCTCAGAGGCAAGAAGGATCCTCCTCGGCATCTGCAGGGAGGGAGATACTATTCTCGTGAAAGGCTCAAGGGGAATGAAGATGGAAAGGGTACTGGAGAACAACGCAGGCATTTCTTGCGGCAGTTCGGGTGATACCATCACCGGGATGAAGGAGATCGGAAATGCTCTATAGTCTTCTCTTCAGTCTCCGTGACGTGTTTTCTCCCCTGAATGTATTCAGGTATATCACTTTCAGGACGGCTGTTGCCATCATGACCGCAATGCTGATTACTTTTATTTTCGGTCCCTGGGTCGTAGGGCGGCTCAGGAGACTGAGCGTGACACAGCAGATCAGGGATGACGGGCCGGGGACCCATGCTGCCAAGTCAGGCACCCCTACCATGGGAGGGATCCTCATCATAGGCTCTGTGGTCCTCTCTGTGCTCCTGTGGGGAGATCTGAAGAACATGTATATCTGGGTGATGCTTCTTTCCCTCGTAGGGTTCGGAGGCATAGGTCTTCTGGATGATTACCTTAAGGTGGTGAGGAAGAACCATAAAGGACTGAGGGCCTGGTACAAGTTCGGTTCACAGCTCCTCCTTGCGCTCCTCATCGGCGTATTCCTCTACATGAACCCCAAGGACCCTTACAGCGATGTCCTGAGCATTCCGTTTTTTAAAAAGTGGCTTTTTGATCTGGGCTGGTTCTATATACCATTCTCCATCGTTGTCATCGTCGGTTCGTCCAACGCGGTAAATCTCACCGACGGTATAGACGGCCTGGCCACAGGCCTTGTGGGTATCGCGGTGCTGGCCAATGGAGCCCTGGTCTATATTTCGGGAAACAAGAACCTTGCGCAGTATCTCCAGGTGCTCTACCTTCCCGGTACAGGCGAGCTCACTGTCTTTTGCGGAGCGCTGCTTGGTGCAGCCCTGGGATTCCTCTGGTATAACTCATATCCTGCGGATGTCTTTATGGGTGATGTGGGGTCCCTGGGCCTTGGCGGCGCCCTGGGGACACTGGCGGTGATCACAAAACACGAGATCGTCCTCGCTCTGGTGGGGGGAATCTTTGTGATAGAGACCTTATCGGTAATTCTTCAGGTGGCATCATTTAAACTTACAGGTAAAAGGATATTTAAGATGGCGCCGATCCATCACCACTTTGAATTGAAGGGGTGGCCGGAACCCAAGGTGATCGTCAGGTTCTGGATCGTGGGGATCATGCTTGCCCTCTTAAGCCTTACAACATTAAAGGTGAGGTGAAAATGAAACAACCGTTCAAAGTTCAAAAAGGAAAAATTCTGTTATTCATTTTCTTTTTGCTCTTCACGCTTCACGCTTCACGTTTTACGTCATACGCTGCCGAGATCAGTTCCAAGTCAGCGGTGGTGCTGGAGGCGTCCACGGGGAGGATCCTCTACGGAAAGAACCCGAACCTGAAACTCCCCCCGGCAAGCACCACAAAGCTCATGACCGCCATGATAGCCCTTGACCGGATAGATCCAGCTGATACGGTCACCATAAGCGAACGGGCTGCCGGTGTCTCACCCATCAAGGCGAATTTCAAGGCAGGAGAGAAAGTGTCGGTGGAGACGCTCCTGAATGCAGCGCTTATCAAATCCGCCAATGATGCGGCCTTTGCCCTGGCAGAAGCAGTGGCAGGTTCGGAGGAGAAATTTGTTGATCTCATGAACCAGAAAGTCATTGCACTGGGAATGTCCGATACCCGGTTCATCAATTCCACGGGATTGCCGGGGCACGGACAGTACACCACGGCGTATGACCTTGCGAGAATGCTGCGGCATGCCCTCAGATATCCTCTTGTCCGGGAGGTTATCAATACGAAAGCGAGCCGCATCTCCACGGAGGACGGCAGGGCCATATTCCTGAAGAACAGCAACAGGCTTCTCTGGGATGATGAGACAATGCTCGGCGGCAAGACGGGATACACAAGGGAGGCGAAACACTGTTTTGTCGGTGCCAGTGAGCAGGGCAATGAGACGGTCATCGCTGCGTTGCTCGGCGCACCGAGCAGAGAAACGTTATGGAAGGAATCCGAGGTCTTGCTGGAGAGGGGTTTTGCCATCATGAATGGAAAAGAAGACCCGGTGATGTATTTCACAAAGTCTGATTACAAATCCTCTGTTCGCCCTGCTTCCTACAGTGTGAAAACTTCAGAGGTGAAGGAAGTTTCGAACAAGCATGTTCAGAAGAAGGTTACAAAGAAAAAGGCGAAGACCAGGTCAGTGAGATACGCGAAAAAGCATAAGACAAAGAAGAACACGAAGGTGGAGGCAAGGGGAGCCGGTGGAAACAAGGAGTAGGAAAATCCTCATCTTCGGCCTCGGCCGGAGCGGAGTGGGCGCAGCGAACTTGCTGTCGGACTCCGGAGCCGATGTTACGGTCACGGACAGGAAACCCGGGGCAGAGCTCAGGGAATATGTCCGGAGGCTTTCTCCTTCGGTGAAACTCTGCCTCGGAGGGCATCCGGAGAACATGAACGGGACCGACCTCATAGTGGTAAGTCCGGGGGTTCCCCTGGAGATTGAGCCTATTGCAAAGGCAAGGGGAAAGGGGATTAAGATCATCGGAGAGCTTGAGCTTGCTTACGGGATGACCAGAAGCAGGGAGCATGGAGCCGGGGGTCGGATTCCCTTTTTGGCGGTCACCGGCAGCAACGGCAAGTCCACCACTACGACGCTCCTTGACATGATGCTCAGGAAAGGAGGATTCAGGACCCTCCTCGGCGGCAATATCGGAAATGCACTGACCGAAGAGATACAAAAGGCGATCACTAAGGTTAAGGCTGAGGTTAAGGAAAAAGAAAATCTCAATCTTGACCTCAATCTCGACCTCGCTGACTTTGTCGTTGTAGAGGTGTCGAGTTTTCAGCTGGAATCCATTGATGAGTTCAAACCCCTCGGAGCGACCATCCTTAACATATCTCCTGACCATCTGGACAGATATCACTCCATGGACGAATACAGTGACGCAAAGGCCGCGATCTTCAGAAATCAGGACGAAAAGGACTATCTTGTGCTGAACGCTGACGACCCTGAAACAATGAAGATCTATAAAACGTTCAACGTTCAACGTTCAACGTTTCCGAAAACCTTTTTCTTCAGCAGAACAAAAGAGGTTGAGGGAGTTTATCTTAAGAATGGAGCAGTGTATTTCAATGTCTTTAACTCAACACTTGAAACTCAAAACTCAAAACTTATAGGAGTTGATGAGATCAGGATTAAAGGGGTCCATAACCTGGAGAATGCCATGGCCGCCTCGGCCATGGCTCTCCTTGCAGGGTGCTCCCCTGATGCTGTTGCGGCAACCCTCCGTGAATTCCCGGGCCTTGAACACAGGCTGGAGTTTGTGAGGGAACTGGAGGGAGTGAGGTATATGAACGACTCCAAGGGAACCAATGTGGGTGCGGTGATGAAGTCCCTGGAGGGATTCCTGGAACCCGTTATCCTCATCGCAGGCGGCAGGGATAAGGCAGGTGATTTCGGACAGCTGAGACCTCTCGTACGGGAAAAGGTGAAGGCACTGATCCTCATCGGTGAAGCGGCGGAAAAGATCAAAGGCGTTCTGGGCGACCTGACGGATACGGTTTTTGCCTCTGATCTGCTCGATGCCGTGAAGAGGGCAAGGGAGTTGGCGAAGAGGGGGGACGTGGTCCTCCTTTCCCCTGCGTGCGCAAGCTTTGATATGTTCAGGGATTTTGAAGACAGAGGACATCAGTTCAAGAAGCTTGTCAGGGGGTTATCCTAGATGGTGAACAGCCGTTGCCATGACCGGTGGCTTCTGCTCATAACTGCGGTTCTTGTCATTTTCGGTTCCATCATGATCTACAGCTCCACTTCTGTGGTGACCCCTGTTCTTGCGAAGAAGAATGTCACCCCCTTCTTTTACTTCAAGAGGCATATCTTTACCATGATCATGGGTTCGACCTTCATGTACGTTGCTTACAGAACCAACCCCGAGGCGCTGAAAAAAGCTGCAATTCCCCTGCTGGTATTCGCGTTCATTCTCCTCATCCTTGTCTTTATCCCCAAGATCGGGATCAGCGCCGGTGGGGCGAGGAGGTGGATCAGGCTCTGGCCGTCCACATTTCAGCCCTCTGAGCTGGTGAAGCTCGCCATGGTCATATCCCTTGCGAAGTATATGTCCATGCCTTCCTATAAAACCGACAGCATCACCTCGTTCCTCATCCCCGTCGGCATAATGGGACTCTTCCAGGTGGTCTTTCTCAAACAGCCTGACTTCGGCGCTGCCATGAGCCTCTGCATCCTCACCGTTGCGATGCTGATTCTCTCGGGCATACGCCTGCGGTATATCATGATGCTCGGTCTTTTGCTGGTGCCTGTCTCCATAAAACTCGCTACGGAGCCTTACCGGTTAAAAAGGATCCTTGCCTTTCTCGATCCATGGAAAGACTCCCAGGGCTCGG
The DNA here is from genome assembly GCA_023382175.1 of Nitrospirota bacterium. Classification (GTDB taxonomy): domain Bacteria; phylum Nitrospirota; class Thermodesulfovibrionia; order Thermodesulfovibrionales; family UBA9159; genus JAMCQB01. The sequence continues at coordinate 10,795 of JAMCQB010000106.1, forward strand.
GATTCCAGCTGGTGCAGTCCTTCATCGCCCTCGGGAGCGGCGGTATCAAAGGTATAGGCCTGGGAGAGAGCAAACAGAAGCTCGCCTTCCTCCCCGAATCCCACACGGACTTCATCTTTTCCCTTGTGGGAGAAGAGCTTGGCTTTATCGGCGCATGCTTCATTGTCTGCCTCTTCCTGCTGATGTTCCTCAGGGGTGTCTCCATTGCGAACAGGACAAAGGATCCCTTCGGATATTATCTTGCTTCGGGTCTTTCGATGATGATCGCCCTCCAGGCGCTTATTAATTTCTGCGTCATCACAGGACTTGTTCCCACAAAGGGGCTTCCCCTTCCCTTTGTCAGCTATGGCGGTTCTTCCCTCCTGATGAACATGGTGGCCGTGGGATTGCTCCTCAGGCTGTCCAGGGGGGATGAGGTGCGGAGAGTTATTGACAAAACCGAGGGGCTCATCGAGAGGAAAAAAGCCCTGATGTCGGTGTACGGTCGCGGACACGCGCTGAGCCGTTACGGCAGAGCGAATGGTCAGGGGAATTCATGAAGATAGTGCTTGCGGGCGGAGGGACAGGAGGACATCTCTTTCCCGGCATCGCCATAGCGGAGGAATTGAAGAGGATAGACGGGTCCACAGAGGTGATCTTCATAGGGACGGAGCATGGCCTCGAGGCGTCCATTGTTCCGAGGGAAGGGTACCCCATCCGGTATTTGAAGGCTGAAGGAATTGCAGGGAAATCGTTCATGAAAAAGGCGAAGGCAGGGATAAAAACAGTTTTTTCCCTCTATGACTCCTACAGGATGCTGAAGGAGTTGAAACCCGATGCATTGATCGGCCTGGGCGGCTATGCATCCTTTGCTCCGGCATTTGCGGGATCCCTGCTCACAATACCCACGCTCATCATGGAGCAAAACTCGGTGCCGGGACTTGCCAACAAGGTCCTCAGCCGTTTTGCTGATATCATCTGCGTGACCTATCATGAGAGCCTCTCTTTTTTCCCGAGGAACAAGACCTATATAACCGGGAATCCGGTGAGACAGAAGATACTGAACGCCGGCAGAGAGGCGGCATATGAACTCTTCGGTCTTGAGAGGGGCAAGTTCACCGTCTTTGTGTTCGGAGGAAGTCTCGGCGCGAGAAAGATCAATAACGCGGTCTGCGGCGCTTTTCCCAACATCAGTGATATCAAGGAAAAGATCCAGTTTCTCCATCAGACAGGGAAAAGCGACTATGACGTCGTGAGGGAGACATACCGGAAGTGGGGGATCAAGGGCACGGTGGCGGCATTCATCCATCAGATGCCTGAGGCTTACGCTGTGGCGGATATTGTGGTATCCAGGGCCGGAGCCACTACCCTTGCCGAATTGACCGCTGTGGGCAGACCCGCGATACTCATCCCCTATCCTTATGCAGCGGGCAATCACCAGGAATTGAACGCCCAGAGGCTTTCCGAGATGGGGGCTGCCCGGGTCATCCTTGACCATGAGCTCGATTCTGAAACCCTCGCAAGGAACATAAAGGACCTTTTTGACAATGCAGGGATACGGTCCGAGATGCAGAGATCAAGCAGGTCCCTGGGAAGGCCTGATGCTGCGCAGAAGGTTGTGGAGATCGTGATGAGTCTGATAAAGAATACAGCGATGGCCGGTCATCAGTCAGGGAACAGGAAGGGCGCCGGCGCCGCGGGGACAGCGGGCAGGTCGAGGAAAAATGTTTGAACGATACAGGACCATCCATTTTGTGGGTATCGGCGGCATAGGCATGAGCGGGATCGCTGAAGTCCTGCATAATCTCGGATACGAAGTGACCGGCTCCGACCTGAAGGAGTCCGACACCGTGACGAGGCTGAGATATCTCGGCATAAAGGTTTCCATAGGCCACAGGCCGGAAAACATCGATGACGCCCATGTGGTCGTGATCTCATCCGCCGTCTCCGACGAAAATCCGGAAGTGGTTGCCGCCCGGGAAAGGTCTGTCCCTGTGATTCCCAGGGCTGAAATGCTTGCCGAGCTGGGGAGATTAAAGTACGGGATACTCATCGCGGGCGCACACGGCAAGACCACTACCACTTCCCTTATCGCCACCATCCTCGGCCATGCCGGGTTTGATCCGACGGTGGTGATCGGCGGCAAACTCAGGGCAACGGGAAGCAATGCCCGTCTCGGCAAGGGAGACTTCATCATTGCAGAGGCGGACGAGAGTGACGGCTCATTCCTCAAACTCACCCCCACCATTGCGGTGGTGACCAACATCGACAGGGAACATATGGACTTCTTCAAGACCATGGATACTCTGAAGGACGCCTTCGTCTCCTTCATCAACAAGGTTCCCTTTTACGGCCTCTCTATTCTCTGCGTAGAAAATGAGCTTATTCGCGAGATCCTTCCTCGGATACACAGGAGGTATATCACCTACGGGTTTTCAGAGGATGCTGATGTCCTTGCGACCAACGTGGAAAAGGGATTTCTGTCCGTGAGCTTTGATGTGAAGTACAAAGGAAATGACATGGGACGCTTTCTCCTTCCCATGCCCGGGATGCACAGTATCCTCAACTGCCTCGCCGGCATCATCGTTGCCATGGAACTTAAAGTTGAATTCCCGAGAATAAGGGAAGCATTGCAAAGTTTCAGCGGCATACAGAGGAGGTTCGAGTTCAAGGGCGAGGTGAACGGCATCAGGTTTTTTGACGATTATGGACATCATCCCGCAGAGATCAGGGCCACCCTGAAGGCGGCAAAGGAGTCTCTGACCAGCTCCAGCAGTAAAGGGGGAAGGGTTTTTGTGCTCTTTCAGCCCCATCGATACACAAGGACAAGGGACCTTCTCCATGAGTTCGGAAATTCTTTTTCAGATGCCGATGTCCTCTGTGTGATGGATATTTACCCTGCCGGAGAAAAGCCCATAGAAGGGGTGAACGGGGAAGCCGTGGTGAAGGCGATAAAGGATAATGGGCACAAGAATGTGGTCTCTATCACTGACAGGAATATGCTTACAGAAACCATCAAGAAAAGACTGAGACCCCATGACCTGTTCCTTACCATCGGCGCCGGTGATGTCTGGAAGACGGGAGAAGAGCTCCTGAAGAGGATGAAGAGCAAAGGATGAAGGTGATGGCCCAGCAGTTGTCGGATAAAAGGATGAAGGAGATATTCGGTGTGGACGTCTTCATGGGGGATGTGTTTGCCAATGAATCTATGAAAGACCACACAACCCTCAGGATCGGCGGTCCCGCCGACATCTATGTGATGACGAAGAATATGCTCTCCCTGAAGAACCTGCTGATCGCCCTGAAGGATGAGGGCATCCCTGTGATGCCTGTGGGAGGAGGCAGCAACCTCCTGGTGTCCGATGAAGGGATACAGGGGGCGGTCATCTCCACCGGTATCCTTAATCACATAGAGACCATCGAAGAAAGTGTCGATGAGGTGAGGCTTTTTGTGGAAGCAGGCGCCCCGCTTCAGAAACTGGTGAATCTCGCCAAGGCCCAGGGGTACAGAGGTATAGAGGGGCTGGCAGGCATCCCGGGATTTATGGGGGGCGCCCTCTGGGGGAATGCGGGTTCTTTCGGACAGGAGATTGGTGACATTGTGGAGTCAGTCACCGTTATTGATATCAGGGGAAACGTCTTCTCCATCGACAGGGACAACCTCGGGTTCGGTTACCGGCGGTCAACCATGCCTGAAGGGATGATCGTCCTCAGCGCCAATGTGAGATTAAAAAAAGACGATCCTCGTGAGGTGGCGAAAAGGGTGGGTGATTTTCTCCAGGAAAAACTGCGGAAACAGCCCATATCCCAGTTTTCTGCGGGGTGCGTATTCAAGAATCCCCCCGGCGCCCATGCAGGCAGGCTCATTGATGAGGCCGGATGCAAGGGGATGAGAAGGGGCGATGTGGAAGTGAGCAGCCTTCATGCGAATTTCTTTGTCAACAGGGGCAGCGGCATGGCGTCGGATTTCCTGGGATTGATGGAGGAAGTAAGAGGAAGGGTGTCGAAGGCCTTCGGAGTCGAACTGGAACCGGAGATAAAGATTGTGGGGAGGTTCGGCAGTGCCGCTAACAGATAAAAAGATAGGCGTCATCATGGGCGGGACTTCCGCAGAGAGGGAGGTCTCCCTGAAAAGCGGCACAGCGGTATTCAATGCATTGAAGGGCCTTCACTATAATGTCGTTGCCATTGACGCCGGTCCGGACATCTGTGAAGCGCTGAAGAGGGAGGGGATCGAGATCGCCTTCCTCATTCTCCACGGAGGGTACGGAGAAGACGGCTCCATTCAGGGTCTTCTGGAGGTGCTGGGCATTCCCTATACCGGCTCCGGCGTTCTTGCCTCTGCCCTTGCCATGGACAAAGAGGCGTCTAAGAAGGTCTTCCTCTATCACGGAATTCCGGTTGCGCCGTTCAAAGTCGTTACGCGTTACGCGTTACGCGTTACGAGCAAAACTCAAAAGACTGACCTCCGAACTCTGAACTCTCAACTCGTTGACTTTGATTTGCCATGGGTGATAAAGCCTTCCACAGAAGGCTCCAGCGTCGGGGTGAGCATTGTGAGGGATGCGTCCTTTCTGGATGCTGCCCTGGAACAGGCCCTGGGGTTTGGAGGAAGGGTGATCATAGAGAAGTATATTCAGGGGAAGGAGATCCAGGTGGGGATTCTCAATGGGAGGGTCCTCGGTTCGGTGGAGGTGAGACCAAAGTCTGAGTTTTACAGTTATGAGGCGAAATACACCCCGGGCATGACCGAATATATCCTTCCTCCCGAGGTGCACCCCGAGATCCTGCAGAAGGCGGAGAGGATCGCCCTTTCAGCGCATCTGGCCCTGGGTTGCACGGGCGCCACAAGGGTGGACCTCATAGTGGATGATGAGGGCAATGCCTATGTCCTCGAGGTGAATACCATCCCGGGGATGACAGAGACGAGCCTTCTTCCGAAGATCGCAAGGCTGTCCGGTCTCGATTTTCCCTCTCTCTTAGAGGAGATTCTGAAAGAGACGCTGACGGGGAAACGAGGAACATGAAGGTCTTCCGTTTCAAGAAGAAAAACAGATCCGGTCAGGACCGCAAGGGCCTGCGGAAAAATCTGCTCAGGTCGCGACCCCTTTTGTTCGGCGTGCTGGTTCTCTTCATCGGGGCAGGGGTTGTCCTGAGCCTCCGGCTTTACCGGTTCAGCGCCGGCCTTTTCCCGGTAAAGGAAATCGTCTTTTCCGGGAACATGCATCTTTCTGAAGGAGAGTTGAGGACCATGGCGAGAATCAATAAGAACGAGAGCCTCTTTGCCCTTTCGGCAAAGGGGCTTTCGGCAAAGCTTTTACAGTCTCCCTGGATCAAGGACGTGAGCGTCAGAAAGGAATTCCCCCATAGGATTCTGATAAGGATCGGTGAGACATCTCCCTTTGCAATCCTCGAGACGAAAGGGCGCACTTTCCTCATTGATGAGAGGGGCAGGATGCTTGAGGAGATGAAGGGAACAGTGCCCTTTCTCCCCATCATCAATGCTGATCCCTTCAAGAATCGGGAAAACTTCATGGAGGCCCTGAACCTCGCGAAAGTGATAAAAGACAGAAAGATCGCCACCGAGAGGAACCGCGTGGAGATCATCGCTGACAAGGGTTCTGAGAACATTTCCATGGTCCTTGATAATGTGGTCATCAAAGTGGGACACGGGGATTATGAACAAAAACTGACCAGACTTTTTGCCCTTGAGGAAGAGATAAAGAAACGGGCTATTACCGTGGATTATGTTGACCTCAGATTTGCAAACAGAGTGGTGGTAAAGCCCATCAGCGAGGTGGTGAGATGACCGCGAGAGATTCCCGCACCATGGATTTCGCCGTCGGTCTCGACGTGGGCACCACAAAGATATGCGCCCTGTCAGGTATACGGGAAGGAGGCAGGACAAAGATCGTCTCCATGGGGTCATCCCCCTCCTATGGGTTAAGGAAGGGCATGGTGGTGGATACCGGTCTGGCAGCAGACTCCATAAAGAGGGCAGTCAAGAATGCAGAAGAGGCCGCTGGGATCACGATACGGTCTGCTGTCGTCGGCATTGCCGGAGGCCATATCAAGGGATTCAACGGCTTTGGCGCCATTGGTGTTAAGAACCGCATGGTCAGGGAAGAGGACGTGGACAGGCTGATGGATTCTGCCAGCGCTGTGTATGTGCCTGTGGACAGGGATATCCTCCATGTGATACCCGCGGGATTCCGGCTGGACGGCAACAACGGGATAAAGAATCCTGTGGGTATGCCCTGCGAAATACTGGAGGCAATGGTCCATATCGTCACGGGTTCGGTGACCTCTGTCCAGAATCTCGTGAAGTGCTGCGAGATGGCCAAGGTCAGGGTAGCTGATATCGTCCTTGAACCACTGGCCTCTGCAGACGCGGTGCTCACCGCAGAGGAAAGGGAAAGGGGGGTTGCCCTTGTAGACATAGGGGGCGGCACCACGGATGTTGCCGTGTACCGGGATGGTGTATTGAAACACACGGCGGTCCTCGCTCTGGGCGGGAACCATATCACCAATGATATTGCGGTCGGTCTCGGAATTGCTGCTGAGGAGGCAGAGAGGCTCAAGAAGATGTACGGATATGCCGTGACGGGGGTCATCGACGAAAGAGGCGAACTGGATGTAAAAGGAGTGGATGAGCGGATGATGAAACTGCCGGTCAGTCATCTTTTCGAGATCATACAGCCCCGGTGCGAAGAGATCATGATGCTGGTGCAGAAGGAAATCGGGATAGTATCAAAAGGAACGGCTCAAGCACAGTCTTCCCCCCGCACCTCAGTGGTACTCACCGGCGGAACATCGCTGCTGAAGGGTCTTGACGCCATGGCAGGGTCAATCCTCGGGCTCCCTGTGAGGATAGGGATTCCCGTAAAGATAATAAATGAGGATCTTGTGAATAGCCCGGAATACGCAACCGGCGTAGGGCTTGTCCAATACGGTCTGGACCAGAGGGAACAGCTGGATGACAAGACGCCGCAGAAGCAGCTCACCACCAGCAGCATATTCGAGCGGATGAAATACTGGGCCAAGGAATATTTTACATAGAAAGAATCAAGAAAGGGAAAGGAGGAGTGGCATGTTTGAGATCGATGATGTGAAAGGGCAGTCAGCAAAGATAAGGGTCGTAGGGGTAGGAGGGGCAGGCGGGAACGCCATCAATAACATGATTGCCTCCCATCTTCAGGGGGTGGAGTTCATCGCCATCAATACCGATACCCAGGTCCTCGAGACATCCCTTGCGCCGGTGAAGGTCCAGATAGGAGCGTCAATTACGAAAGGACTTGGCGCCGGCTCAAATCCCCAGGTGGGCAAACAGTCAGCCCTGGAAGACAGGGCCTCCATAGCAGAAGCCATTGAAGGCGCCGACATGGTCTTCATTACCGCAGGCATGGGGGGAGGCACGGGGACAGGGGCTTCCCCTGTGGTTGCCAGTGTGGCAAAGGAAATGGGCGCCCTTACCGTTGCCATTGTGACAAAGCCCTTCTTCTACGAGGCAAAGACAAGGGCCATCAATGCGGAAGAGGGTATACGGGAACTGAAGAATAATGTGGACACCCTCATCGTGATCCCCAACGACCGCATAGCCCTTGTGGTGGACAAGAATACCCCCTTGCTCAAAGGCTTCAGCATCGCCAATGACGTGCTGAGACAGGCGGTGCAGGGGATATCCGATATCATCCTTAAACCGGGACTCATCAACGTGGACTTTGCAGATGTAAGAACCATCATGCAGAACACAGGGAAAGCGGTGATGGGGACGGGCGTAGGCAAGGGTGAAGGAGGCGCTGCGGAAGCGGCAAAGAAAGCAATCCTGAATCCCCTTCTTGAGGACTCCACCATTGACGGGGCCAGAGGCATCCTGTTCAACATCACGGGAGGCATTAACCTTTCCCTCAACGAAGTGCAGGAGGCTGCCTCCATCATTTATGATTCGGCCCATGAAAATGCGACGATCATCATCGGCAATGTCATAGACCCTGACATAGATAATGAAGTGAGGATCACGGTCATCGCCACGGGTTTTGAGGAAAAGAAGGAAAAGGTGGAACTGCCGCAGGTGAAGAAATGGACGCCTCTGAGCGAGCCTGTGGCATTGAAGGCCTCGGGACGGGTTCTCTCCAAGAACCTCATCCCCGGCATGGCGGTGAATACCGCGTCCTCAGATCTTATGCCGTATGAAGATCCTCTTGATGTTCCCACGTTCATGAGAAAGATGCCGCAGCGAGAATTTTAGTTCCCTCCGCCATGGGGCCTCCGTTCCCCCAAAGGAGGCCCCACCCCCCTTCTGCGTTTCCGTGCTCTCCCGCATTGACAGCATCTTATAGAAGGTGTACATTGGGAAACGTGAACACCACGTGCGAGAAAGAAGCTGTACCGTGAAATGCCCGAAATGCCGGCTGGAACAGCCAGATGGGAACACAGAATGTCCGCGATGCGGGATTGTCTTTGAAAAATACCTTGCACGGCAGGAGACCCTCTCTGAAAGACCTGCTGCAGTGAACGACCCAGAAAGGCCTGTTGCAACCGGGAACGATACAGGAAATATCACGGCCTTTCTGAAAGAACTGCTTTTCTCTGTGGATCCCGAGGCGAATATTTTTTACGTTCTGGGCAGGGCCATTGCATTCCTGTTCATTGTTGTCTGGGGACTGAAATTCATGTGTGCGCCCATGGCCGGCGGCTATGCAGGGAGAAGTTTCATGCACCTTGTGAATCTCCCCTTCCACGAGGCAGGCCATGTCCTGTTCCGGCCCTTCGGACAGTTCATGATGATGGCGGGGGGAAGCCTCATGCAGGTGCTGGCGCCCTTCATATGTCTTCTCGCCTTTCTCTTAAAGACGAGGGACACCTTTGCCGCTTCAATGGCCCTCTGGTGGATGGGGGAGAGCCTCATTGACTTGCGCCTTATATCAATGATGCCAGGGAACTGAAGATGATCCTCCTGGGCGGTGTTACCGGCCGCGATGTTGACGGCTACCACGACTGGGAATTCATCCTCCGGAAACTCGGCCTGCTTGAGTATGACCACGCCCTCGCCCTTGCCGCTCAGGCAACGGGGATTCTCCTCATGCTCTGCACCTTTGCCTGGGGCGGGTTTCTGTTCTACCGGCAGATCAGGAACGCTTTTTCTTCACCTCATCCACAGGGATAAGGTTATTGGTGAAGCTGGGAAGAATCCGGTTTTGACTTATTCCGAATTACGGCGAGAATTGCACTGCGGGAGGAACGCCGGGGTCTCAATTGATTGTAAGACTGAAGGGCAGCGCTCTTATTTACCTTGCTTCATTCTTTCTGTAGTTTATGTCCCCCTCAAATGAGAAGACCCCCTCCAATGGAGGGGGTCTTGTTCAGCTAATTAGAGTTTGACAACATTGATTGCTTTGGGACCCTTAGGGCCTTTTTCGATATCAAAGCTGACTGAATCACCTTCGGCAAGGGACTTAAACCCGTTGCCCTGAATGGACGTATGGTGAACAAAAACGTCAGTGTTGTCTTCAGAAGTAATGAAGCCAAAACCTTTGCTGTCGTTGAACCACTTCACTGTTCCTTGTGCCATTTCTTTTTACCTCCTTCTTTATAAACTGAAATCTCAGAAGGCCTCAACAAAAAGAGGCCACAAAGTCAAAAGTCTTTGTGGCCTCTTGTGATCGCAAAAACTTCTAAAATTCTGTTGAATAGTAGCATATCCTGAAGCGGTAAGTCAAGGAAACGTATTCGATGGGGTGTGCGACAAATTTATTGGTACTGATTAGGCGCATGCCCTATGCTCCCAGAAGTCTTCCCAGCGATTGCTGAGGAGACAGCACCGTAAGGCGATAATACTATTTGCGCCTTTCACTGACCAGTG
>JAMCQB010000131.1 GCA_023382175.1 Nitrospirota bacterium
TGTGCTCCAGCGGACGCGCTTCACCGCTCTTCATGGAAGAATGGAGGACTATCATCTCTACGTTCTGCTGGCGCCGCACCTCGGCAACCACGGCGCCGGCAATACTGCATGGGTGGGCGACTACAAGGGCGTGCCCATGCTCTTTGCAGAGCGGGATGGCAATGCCCTGGCGCTGGCTTGCTCAGCGCCGTGGCTCAAACGCTCCGCAGGCTTTGTCGGCGTTTCCGACAGCTGGCAGGACCTCGTACGTCACAAGCAGATGGCCTGGGAATATACACGTGCCGAGAACGGCAACGTGGCCATGGGCGGTGAAGTCGACCTCGCAGCATGCAGCGGCACATTCCTGCTCACCATGGGGTTCGGCAGCAATTCCGCCGAGGCAGGGAACCGTGCTTTGGCAAGTCTCTACGATGGGTTCGAGTCAGCGCAGGCATTGTACACCCGCGAGTGGCATGCGTGGCAGCGGACGCTGCCGACCGTAGACGGGGGAAAGACGAACGAACATAACCTCTACCGGGTGAGCACCGCGGTCCTCCGGACTCACGAGGCGAAACGATTTCCCGGCGGCCTGATAGCCAGCCTTTCCATTCCCTGGGGTTTTTCCAAAGGCGATGATGATCTCGGAGGGTATCATCTTGCGTGGCCGCGGGACCTGGTTGAATCCGCCGGAGGCCTTCTAGCCGCAGGGGCGCGGGAGGATGTCCACCGTGTGCTTCACTATCTTCAGGTTACGCAGGAAGCGGATGGCTACTGGCCGCAGAACATGTGGCTCAACGGCACGCCGTACTGGAGCGGCATCCAGATGGACGAGACCGCGTTCCCCATCCTTCTCGTTGACCTGGCGCGGAGGGAGAAGGCGCTGGACGCCGACGATCTGACCAGGCTGTGGCCCATGGTGCGAAGGGCGGCAAGCTTTATCGTGCGGAACGGCCCAGTGACGCAGCAGGACCGCTGGGAGGAAGATGCGGGCTATTCACCCTTCACGCTTGCCGTTGAGATCGCGGCCCTCCTGGTCGCAGCGGATCTTGCCGAGATAAACAATGAGCCCGGAACAGCCGCGTACCTCCGCGAAACCGCAGATGTCTGGAACGCGAACATCGAACGCTGGGTCTACGTAACCGGCACGGAGCTGGCAAAGCGCGTGGGAGTAGAGGGGTACTACGTGCGCATCGCGCCGCCGGAAACTGCTGATGCCGCTTCTCCGGAAGCAGGGTTTGTGCCGATCAAGAACCGGCCCGCAGGCCTCAGCGCCGAGCCCGCTGTTCATATTGTGAGCCCCGACGCCCTGGCCCTGATCCGCTTCGGCCTGCGTGCTCCTGATGACCCGCGCATCGTAAACACCGTGAAGGTCGTTGATGCACTTCTAAAAGTGGAGACCCCCTACGGCCCTGCATGGCATCGGTACAATGATGACGGCTACGGCGAACACGTGGATGGCACACCCTTCGACGGCACGGGCATCGGGAGGGTCTGGCCGCTGCTTACCGGAGAGCGCGCCCATTACGAACTCGCAGCAGGCCGTCGCGCTGAAGCGGAACGGCTCAGCCGGACGATGGAGGCATTTGCCAACGAAGGAGGAATGATATCCGAGCAGGTCTGGGATGCCCCCGACATTCCGGAGAGGGAACTCTTTTTCGGCAGGCCCTCGGGCTCGGCCATGCCGTTGGTCTGGGCCCACTCCGAGTACGTGAAACTGAGACGGTGCAGCGCTACATCGTAAAAAGGACGGGATTAAATCTCATTGTCTGGCGATTCAACCATAAGTGCCGTACGATGACAGTCGCTAAAACATTGCGCCTGGAGCTATTGACACCGGCAATAGTACACTGGAGCAGCGATGGCTGGACTAACGTACATGATACAGACACACGGGATACAGGCATGGGGGTGTACGTAACTGATCTTCCGACAGTAGAATTATCGGTAGGAACAAAGCTCTGCTTCACCTTTTTCTGGAAAGGCCCAGATCGCTGGGAAGGGACAGATTTCGAAATGGAGATTGTTACGCCCGGTAGCTCTTAATCGGGACAAGAGCATGGAATGTCACTACTACAACAATTTCTTCGGGCATTGCCTGATATCCATAGAGAATAAGTAATCACAATAGCAGAACGGGACAGTTCGATTATGGAAAAAAGGAATCTGCCACGGTTGGCTCATAATGTGATAAGTTTAATAGGAGCTATTATCGCGCTGAGTGCAGGCCTTGTACTTGCCTTTTTCCTCATCATTAGTCTAATTGCTCATAAAATAAATCCGTATCTGGGGATTTTGCTTTATATGGTACTGCCGGCGATTCTTGTGGCCGGACTGCTTCTCATCCCTGCGGGCATGTATGTCCGGTGGCGTGGCCTCCAGAAAAAGGGGGCAATTGCCTACCATAAATGGCCTGACATAGACCTCAACAAGAAAGGCCATCGGAACGCTGCTCTGATATTCATGCTCGGCACAACAGCGTTTATCGTGATAAGCGCAGTAGGGATTTACCAAGCGTATCACTATACCGATTCCGTGGCCTTTTGCGGTTTAACCTGTCATACAGTTATGCATCCAGAGTATGCAACCTATCAGGACTCTCCCCATGCGCGGGTGGAATGCGTTGCCTGTCATATCGGACCAGGAGCCGGGTGGTATGCCAGATCGAAATTGTCAGGACTTTATCAGGTTTATGCAACAATAGCCGGCAAATACCCGAAGCCCATACCGACGCCTATAGGGAATCTGCGGCCTGCCCAGGAGACGTGCGAACAATGCCACTGGCCAAGCCAATTTTTCGGAGGCCAGCAGCGGCAGTTTAATTACTACCTTTATGACAGAACAAATACGCACTGGCAAATAAATATGCTGATCAAGACCGGGGGCGGTAATCCGAAGACTTCCCAGACATCAGGCATCCACTGGCATATGAACATCGCCAGAAAAGTGGAATATATCGCCAGGGACAAAAAGAGGCAGGACATTCCATGGGTCAGGATAACCGATAGGGAGACGGGAAAGGCCGCTGTTTATCAGGATATTTCCAGACCTCTCTCCCAAGACGAACTTGCATTGGCAAAGCCGCGAATAATGGATTGCATGGACTGCCACAACCGTCCGAGCCATAACCTGCATTCTCCGGACTATGCGATCAACTTCGCAATCTTGACAGGACTGATAGACCCTGCACTGCCTGAAATCAAACAGGTCGCAGTAAACGCGATGAATAAGGAATACAGATCAAGTGCACTTGCGAGAGACAACATTGCCGGCGAGATAACAAGCTTTTACCGTACCAGGTATCCTGAGGTCTATTCACAGAAAGAGAAAATGATTAATAGTGCGATTCAGGCTATCCAGACCGCGTTCATGAAGAACATCTTTCCCGGGATGAAGGCAAAATGGTCTGATTATCCCGACAACATCGGGCACTTCATCTTTCGAGGGTGCATGCGATGCCATGACGGAAATCACAGAGACAGTAAAGGATCAGTCATCACCAATGACTGCCGCACCTGCCATATCATCCTTTCACAGGGAATCAGGGAGCGCCCTGAGATTTTGAACCTTCAAGTCGGCCTGGATTTCAGACATCCACTGGACATAGGAGACGCCTGGAAGGGAGGAGCCTGTTATGAGTGTCACAAAGGCATCCAACCCTGATGCGCGCTTGGCGGAGTTTCTGCTGGCCGCTGTCCTGGTCATAGTCGTGGCCCTGGCAGAGGAGACCGTCTTTCGGGGCTACCTCATCCTGCGTTTCAAGAACGTTATGGCAAATACCTCAGCGGCCGTGCTGTTATCGGCGGTTATTTTTTCACTCGGGCACGGCTACGAGGGATCGGACGGAGTGATCACCGTCGGGTCATGGGTCTGGTCTTTGGTCTCGTCTATATATGGCGGCAGAGCCTCGTCGCTCCCATGGTGATGCACTTCCTCCAGGACTTTGTCGGCATCGTCCTCCTACCCCTGCTCGGAATAAAGTGATGGAGCGTGGAGAGACCTCATGGCAAAGGAGAAAAAGATTTGATATAGTTTATAGAGAACAAACCCGGAGAGGAAATCAACCATGGCAGATGACAAGAAAGATATGCCCGATAAGATGAAGAGCACGTCATGGAGGGTCTTGATAGTCTTCCTGCTCGTTTTCGCCCTCCTGTACTTTTGGAACAGATTCCTCGGCGTGGAAGGCCCTCCTTCCTACAGTATCAGTTACACCCAGTTCATCGATCAACTTGACGCGGCCAACATTAAAGCGGTAACGATAAAGAAGTCGCAGGTGACCGGAGAGTTCATAAAAGAGGTAAATATCCAGGTCCCCGGTGAAAAAAAGGCTGTTCCTGTCAAGAGGTTCATCACCTTTCTCCCCTCATTCCAGGGAGAGGGACTCCTCACCAAGCTGGAAGAAAAGAAAGTGGTGATAAACGTCGAACCCGCAGAACAGGAGTCCATCCTCTGGCAGATTCTCATCGGCATACTTCCCTTTGGCCTCATCATAGGCGTCTGGATACTCATCATGAGGCGCGCCCAGCAGGTTCAGGGTGGTCCCGGAGGGCTCTTCTCCTTCGGCGCGAGCAAGGCGAGGCTCTACGACGTCAGGAAACCGAGGGTTACATTTAAAGATGTGGCGGGGATGGATAACGTGAAGCAGGAACTGAGGGAGACCATAGAGTTTCTCAAGGACCCCACTAAATTCAGGAGACTTGGGGCAAAGGTCCCCAAGGGGGTGCTCCTCGTCGGTCCTCCGGGGACGGGGAAGACGCTCCTTGCCCGCGCCACTGCAGGAGAAGCGGGGGTCCCCTTCTTCAGTATCAGCGCGTCCGAGTTTATCGAGATGTTCGTAGGGGTCGGTGCATCCCGCGTGAGGGACATGTTCAAGAAGGCGAAATCAGCGCAGCCGAGCATAATCTTCATCGATGAACTGGACGCTGTCGGCCGCACGCGGGGGGCGGGATTTGGGGGGGGACACGATGAGAGGGAGCAGACCCTCAACCAGCTTTTAAGTGAGATGGACGGATTCGAGTCCCACGAAGAGATAATCGTCATGGCAGCAACGAACAGGCCTGACGTCCTCGATCCGGCGCTCCTCAGGCCCGGCAGGTTCGACAGGCATATCGTTATTGACAGACCGGGATGGAAAGAGCGCAAAGCGATCCTCGATATCCACGTGAGGGACAAGGTGCTGGCTGACGACGTCAATCTTGAGACCATTGCAAGGGGAACCCCGGGCATGACCGGCGCTGACCTCGAGAACCTTGCCAACGAGGCCGCCCTCGTAGCAACACGGAAGAATAAGGGGAAGGTGGATATGAGCGACTTCGAAGAAGCGAAGGACATCATCCTCATGGGCTCGGTGAGGGAAGAAACGATAAACGATCTGGAGAAACGTATCACTGCATACCACGAGGCCGGACACACTCTTGTCGCCTGGAAACTCCCGAATACGGACCCCATCCACAAGGTGAGCATCCTGCCGCGTGGAATGGCCATGGGGGTGACACAGCTTCTCCCTGAAGAAGACAGGCATTATTACCCGAGGACGTATCTCATGAGCAAATTAAGCGTGGCCCTCGGCGGAAGAGTGGCAGAGAAGCTTGTCTTTAATGACGTGAGCAGCGGGGCGCAGAGTGATCTGAAGGAAGCGACATCCCTTGCCGAAAAAATGGTAGCGCAATGGGGGATGAGCGATAAGGTAGGGCCTATCAACCTCGGCAGAGGAGAAGAGCATCCGTTCCTGGGCAGAGAACTTGCCCAGCCAAAGCGTTACAGTGATGAGATGGCATGGCTCATGGATCAGGAGATACGGAAGCTGATCATGGAGGCGGAAACAACTGCTGATGATGTGTTGAGCAAAAACAGAGATACCCTTGAAAAACTGGCGGAAGCCCTCATAAAAGAGGAGACCATGGACAGAACCGAGATAGAACGGATAATAAAGGGTTCGCCGGAAAAAGAGAGTGCGTAAGCGGCAGTCACTTATCTAAGGAATTCGATCTTAATCGTATTTAAGACTCAGGGAAGTCAACTCCAGTTCTCTCACGCCATCGCTCCACTAGACAATGCAAGAGGCGATGTAGTTAAATTAGATAATGTCCGAGAAATACGAAGAGCCTGCAATGGCTCACCCCACATCCTAGAGAACGATTGCCATGCGGATCCTGCTGGTAGAGGATGACGTCAAGATTGCCTCCTTTGTTGTAAAAGGGTTGAGAGCTGCCGGGTATGCGGTGGACCATGCCATTGACGGCGAGAACGGCCTCCACATGGCGCTTACAGAGCCGTACGACGCGGCAATCATCGACATCATGCTTCCGAAGCTTGACGGGTTGTCGCTCATCGAAGAGATGCGGAAAGAGCGCGTCAACTCCCCTGTCATCATCCTGAGCGCCAAGGGGTCCGTTGACGACCGTGTCAGGGGTCTCCATAAAGGAAGCGACGACTACATGACAAAGCCCTTCGCCTTCTCCGAACTCCTTGCCCGTGTGCAGGCTCTGATCCGGAGGGCCGGCGGCCACGCTGAAACGACACGACTGACGGTGGGGGGTCTATCCATGGACCTCATTACGAGAGAAGTGACCAGAGAGGGCAGAAAGATCGAACTGCAGCCTATGGAGTTCTCGCTCCTTGAGTATCTCATGCGAAATGCCGGGCGGGTGGTTTCAAAGACCATGATCATGGAGCACGTGTGGGACTATAATTTCGACCCCCAGACGAACGTGGTCGAGGCGAGGATATGCAGACTGCGGGACAAGATCGACAGGGACTTCTCAAAAAAGCTGATCCATACCATCCGGGGGGTAGGATATGTCCTTAAGGAAACTCCTTAACCTCCGGAACACCCTCGCCTTCCGGTTGACCCTCTGGTATGCCGGAATCTTTACGGTCTCCTCCTGTGTCGCGTTCTTCCTCTTCTATACACTCATCGCGGGCGTTATCCGCGACCGGACCGACCAGGAACTCCTGGGCCAGGTGAACAGGTTTTCGACACTCCTTGCCGAAGAGGGTACGGAGGCGGTCGAGAACGGCGTTGTCATAGAGGCCCAGGCCGCCGGGGTGAAGAAGGTATTTTTCAGACTCCTCCACCTGAACGGACAGGTCTTCTCCTCGACCAACGTATCCTACTGGAAGGACATCGGCATTGACAGGACGGCGATAGAACAGCTGCTGCAGGGTCGTGGCGCCGTGTTCGAAACGATCGTGATCCCTGGCCGCAAGGACAAGGTGCGCATCCTTTATGCGATGCTCAGTCCAGCCATCATCGTGCAGCTCGGGCAGGCCATGGAGAGTTATTCCCGATTCCTGGACGCCTTCAAGGGCATATTCATCGCCACTATGACCTTCCTGATCATTGTTGCTGCGGGGGTCGGCTGGTTCATGGCAAAACGAGCGGTCTCGGGCGTTGAGGCGGTTACCCGTACTGCTCAAAAGATATCCGGCGGCTCCCTCCAGGAGCGGGTCCCGGTGAAACCCAGGGGTGATGAAATCGATCAGCTCGCAACTACGTTTAATCACATGCTGGACCGCATTCAAATCCTGCTCACGGAAATTAAGGAAATGAGCGACAACATTGCCCATGACCTGAGAAGCCCCATTACCCGAATTCGGGGAGTCGCTGAGGTGGTCCTCACCACCGGCGCGTCCCTGGTCGAATATGAGGGCATGGCTGCCAGCACTATCGAAGAATGCGACCGCCTTCTCGACATGATCAACACAATGCTCCTGATCTCAAAGACGGAATCCGGGGTGGACAAACTGTCCCGTGAGGAGGTCGATATCGCAGGTCTAGTTCGTGACGCCTGCGAACTGTTTGCACCCGTTGCGGAAGACAAAAGGGTGAGCCTGAGCTGCCACGTACCGGGGAAAAGCCTTCTCTCCGGAGACAAGCGGATGATCCAGAGGATGCTGTCCAATATCCTGGATAATGCCGTGAAATATACGCCGTCGGGAGGAAGGGTGGAGGTTTCCGTCTCGGAGAATGAAAAGCAGGACATCGTTGTCTCTGTTCAGGACACGGGAGCCGGCATCTCCAAGGCTGATCTTCCCCGTATTTTTGAGCGGTTCTACCGCTGTGACCAAAGCAGGTCACAGGCCGGGACAGGGCTTGGCCTCAGCCTGGCAAGGGCCATTGCGCGGGCCCATGGCGGTGACATTACTGTAGTGAGCAGCCCCAACCAAGGAAGCACTTTTACCATTATCCTCCCGAAACCGACGTCCTCTTGATCGCCGCGTCGGTCCATTCTCAGCGCCGGTGGGCGAGACAGTGGCCTTCGGCCATGCCGTCCGCGCAAACCACAGCTCGCTCCAACATTACCACTTTGTAATCTTCCGGTCAGCTTCCCGTTAACTCCCGCGATTTACAATGTAGTCAATAGTCGCGGGCTGCATCTCAAGCCCACGAAACAAGGAGGTAAAACATGGAGAGAAAGATAGTCACAAGAATCCTCATCGCCCTTGTCCTGGCAGTAGCCATGCTGGGAGTGGGGTACGGGATTTCAACAGCGGTAAAGGCTTCCGATTCGCCGGTTTCTCTGGCATCGAGGGCTGACATTCCTATGGTTCCGGGCAATTTCAGCGAACTTGCTGAAAAGGCCCGACCTGCGGTGGTGAACATCCAGACGGTCAAGACGATGAAAGGCGGCAGCCGCGTGTTCCGTCACTTCTTCGGCAACCCCTTCCAGGAGCAGGACCCTTTCGAGGACTTCTTCGGCCTCAGACCCCAGAGCTATCCTTCGGACGGCTTTGAGCAGAAGAGTTTAGGTTCAGGCTTCATCATCGACCGCGATGGATACATCGTCACGAACAACCACGTTGTAGAAAACGCGGATCAGATCAAGGTCAAACTCTCCGACGGCAAGGAGTTCGACGCAAAGGTGGTGGGACGGGACCCCAAAACCGACCTGGCGCTCATCAAGATCAATGGCGCCTCGGGCCTCCATCCCATTGCAATGGGCAATTCCGATGACCTCAAGGTGGGGAGCTGGGTTGTCGCCATTGGCAGCCCCTTCGGACTGGAACAGACCGTGACAGCCGGTATCGTGAGCGCCAAGGGCCGGATCATCGGCTCCGGTCCATACGACAACTTCATCCAGACAGACGCCTCGATCAACCCGGGAAACAGCGGAGGCCCGCTCATCAACATGAGGGGTGAGGTCATCGGCATCAACACAGCTATCATCGCATCGGGTCAGGGCATCGGATTCGCCATCCCGACCAACATGGCTAAAGAGGTGCTCCCCCAGCTCAAGGAGAAGGGAAAGGTTACCCGTGCGTGGCTCGGCGTGGGAATTCAGGGAGTGACCGAGCCGCTCGCCCAGTCCTTTGGTCTGAAGGAGAAAAGGGGCGCCCTGGTATCACAGGTCTTCAAGAACAGCCCCGCTGAGCAAGCAGGAATTGCGCAGGGCGACGTGATTCTGGAATTCAACGGCAAGGAGATCGGCGATTCGCAGGATCTGCCCCCTATGGTTGCCGCAATGCCGGTGGGGAAGACCGTGACTCTCAAATTGTCCAGAAACGGGAACGCGACCACGAAGGAAGTGAAGCTGGGAGAAATGGAGGAAAAGGCCGAGCTCGCGAAAGCTCCGTCCCGCAAAATGCTCGGGATCACGATCCAGAACGTCACGCCGGAGATAGCGAGGGCACTTGGCTTAAAGGATGAGACAGGGGTTGTGGTGAGCCGTGTCGAGCCGGGAAGCCCTGCCGAGAATGCGGGGCTCCAGAGGGGTGACGTCATCCAGGAGGTAAACCGGAAACCCGTGAAGGACACCCAAGGCTTCCTCCGTAAGATCGAGGAGGCAAAGGACGGCGGAAGCATCCTCCTTCTCGTGCACAGGGGAGAGAGTAACCTGTTTGTCGCCGTGACGCCGAAGTAAGTGGAACAGAAGCCGGTAGGGGGAGGGAGCCATTCTCCCCTGCCGGAAGCCTCACGGCATTTGGATAGGGAGTACGATGAGATGTTCACAGAGCCGATTGTCCCGCCGGCAGCGCACACATAAGGAAACCGCTGACTTCTGAAAGCGAGGCACGGGCTGTGAGCGGGGATTGTTTATTCGAAAGGAAATTATGAGCCCTCGAGAGTACCGGACGATTGTGACAGGAATGCGGGGTCGCAGGCCCCCGTGTGTCCAGTGTAACGACGGGGACGTGAGCTTTTGCATGAAAACCGGGTTCGAGTGCCAAGAGTTTACTACCTACGCGGCTGTGCCGACTACGAAGGAAATGCAGAGTCGCGTGTCTGGCAGCTCTGATAAGGCAAAGCCACACCCCCTGGCTCACTGTGTTGCTGATACCTATGGAAGGGTCTGACGCCGGGACGGCGTATACCGCCGTCTTTTTTTAATGAAAGCCCTTGTCAGGCAGCATCCCTTTATGGAGCGTTCCTGTAATACTGTCTAACCGTATTCACCATGATAACGCAGAATAAGAGCCATGAAAGGCCTGATGCGTATCCACCGAGGACATCGGTAAGATAATGGACATTCAGATAGACCCTGCTTATCCCGATAAGAAAAATCAGAAGGATTGATATGGATGAGATTGTAAACCGCATGACTTTATTTCCAGTTATTGTCCACGTCAGATAAATCAAGAAACCATAAATCGTCATGGCAGAAAAGGCATGGCCGCTGGGAAAACTATACCCGTGGGCCATAATTAGTTGCGGCATTGGCCGCGGCCTGTGAAAAAGCAGTTTCAGAATGACCAGGATGGCCTCTCCACTGCCGGCCACAAGAAAAAATGCAAAGAGCCTCCACCAGCACCTTTTATACAAAAGGTATAAAAACACTATACCGGCGATGAGCGCTGTAAGATACACGCCTCCAATATTAGTTATGTCCACCATAAATCTTGTGGTCTGAGGGCTGATAATCCCCTCCACAAGCCTCTGTATCCTGAAGTCAAGATAAAACAGCGTCTCCCTATCTATTAGATCCTCGATAATTTCACCAAAGGAAAAAAGGGCAAGGACAAAAAGGACAATACCCATTGTGAGGTTCAATCCATACCATCTGCCTGCATTGAAACGGGCCTTTATAAAATCCCATGTCTTCGGCATCTGAGCGGATAGCCTCCTGTCAATCCAGCCGATCTTTTCCTTGATCAATCGCCTTCTCTTTGAAAGGAAGAAATAGAGAAATACCACAGTAGCGCCGAGGACAAATCCAAAGACACCGACCCGTCCAAGGTATACCTTTATAATATCCCAGCTATTTCCTACAAAATATCCGAGCAAAGAAAATATCGTTGCCCATACAATCCCGCCGGCTAAATTAAAAAAGAGGAACCTCGGATAATGCATCCTTGAAATCCCGGCAACAACCGGAGCAAAGGCCCTGAGCCATGCCATGAAGCGGCCGAAGAACACGGTCTTCCCTCCATGCTTATCAAAAAAGCCCTTGGCCTCATCAAGATACTCCTTTTTGAAAAAGAAGTATCTGCCGTATTTCAAGAAAAAACCTTCTCCGAACCTCCGGCCTATAAAATATCCCACCGTATCGCCCATTATGGCGCCAACAGAGGCAACCCATATTACATCACCCAGTTCAAGCACTCCCCTTGATGATAGAAGCCCTGCAATAACCACCATGCTTTCGCCCGGCACAAGAAAGCCTAAAAATGCCGATGTCTCAAGAAAGGTCATGAGGAACAAAACATAATATCCCCAGTGGTTGAGGTGGGGAAGGATAATATCCAGAATATGTTTTTCCATTTAGATATTATAGCCGATACTGCGTTCATCTTCCTGTAATCTTTCCTTTCTTATAATGGAATCGTAAGCTGAAATCGATGCTTACAGAATTTGCAATGAAAGGAGGTGACGGATATGAAAAAGATAGTGACAATCATCGGAGGTGTTGTCCTGGCAACCCTCATCGCCATCGGAGGAGTTTCCGCACAACAGGCAAAGCACACGGGCAGCATTCAGGTTAAGAGCGATGACGAGGCAGGATTTGCAGGTGTGGCAAGGATATCAATGGACACTGCCATCAATGCAGCCTTAAAGCAGGTTCAGGGCAAGGTGTTGAAGGCAGAACTGGAGAATGAGAACGGCTACCTCGTCTACGGAGTGGAAATCGCAAAGACCGACCATCAGATAGTTGATGTGAAGGTTGATGCAGGAAATGGAAAGATACTGAAGATGGACACTGACCACAAAGACAGCGAAGGTCAGGAGGGAGAAGACCATGACAACGGCCACGAAGAAGGAGGTGAAAGGTAATAACAATATGGAGCGGGAAATCTCCCGCTCCTCCACCAGAAAGGAGGCAACCCATGATAGTAAATGTAGACAATCTGGTCAAGAGATATAATGACTATACGGCCCTGGATGGCCTGAATTTCGACGTAAGAGAAGGCGATATCTTCGGCTTTCTCGGACCGAACGGGGCAGGCAAGACAACCACCATACGCATTTTGACCGGCATTATTAAAGCAGACTCTGGAAATATCCTGATTAATGGATATGATATTTTCAGAGAGCCGATGGCGGTAAAGGAGATCATCAATGCCCTTCCTGAATCCAATGGCTATTACGAATGGATGACAGCACGGGAATACCTCAAATTCTTCTCAAATCTCTATGAAGAGGAGATGTCAGGGCAGGAAATCGATAGCCTTTTGGAGGCTGTTGGACTACATGGAAAGGAAGGCCATCTCATCCGCAGTTATTCCCGCGGCATGAAGCAGAGGCTTGGCATTGCGCGGGCGCTTATCAACAAACCAAAACTCCTGTTCCTTGATGAGCCCACAAACGGCCTTGACCCAAAAGGCAGGAGGGATATCCATGACCTGTTGATAGACCTCAATCGCAAACAGGGCACAACCGTCTTTCTCTCCACTCACCTGCTGGATGATGTTGAGAGGCTCTGCAACAGGATAGCCATCATCAATTACGGGAAGATAGTCAGGGCAGGCGAAGTTAAAAAAGGAACGATAGAGGATATCTTCTTCCTGTCCACAAAGGAGGGAGCGCTATGAAGACAACATATATCATGCAAAAGGAGATAAGGGAGAGCATCTTAACCCCAAAGGGTTTTCTATGGTATATCCTTGCATCCATAATCCTGAGCGTCCTGAGCTACCTGTTCCTTACCAACAGCGAATTAAGCCTTCTTGATCAGGGACAGATGCTCTACATGATAATGAATTTCATAACTGCCCTCGGGCTTCTGATGGGGCTTGTGTTCGGTGCGGATGCCTTTGCCGGTGAGATAGAAAGAGGGACGCTCGAAGCGCTGTTTATAAGCCCGGTAAACAAGACAGAAATTGCCATAGGAAAGCTCGGCGCTGCATTGACAAACTGGTGGATTATCTTCGTCATCTCCCTGCCCTATCTCTTTGTCGTGGGCAAAGGAGGGCAGAACCTCCTCACAGGGATTGTTTATCTCGCCATCCTCGGAACGCTCCTGCCATTATCTTTTCCGCCTTTTCCATGGGACTTTCAGCGAGGATAAAGTCAATGAAGAATTCCCTGATAATCTCCTTTTTTATATTTCTGCTGGCGGGATCGCCCATCTTTCTTTCAGCAGCATTGCGCAAGACATGGTTCGGCAGGATACTTGATCTGATCAATCCTTTTGCCGATACCATCAATACCTTTGACAGCGTGGTCATAGACAGCCAGGGCTTCAGCTATCAGGCAGGAAGGGTAGCTATTATTTGCGGATACACACTCCTGTCTTTGTGGTTTTTGAAAAGAAGCACAGCCAAATTGGAAATGTGAGGTGATACAATGAAAAAGTTAATATACAATTTTCGCAGGATCAATGATACCGTAGTAGTGTCATTCCCGCGAAAGCGGGAATCCAGAGGTAAATTAAAAGGCTGGATTCCGTGTCAAGCACGGAATGACAGCAATAAAGCAACTGCAAAAAATGTATTAATATTAATCCTATCAGTGATTTTTCTAACAATAGCTGTAAATTGCACATATGCCTCACCGGCCAATCAGCTTACCGTATCCATTAATCCACCATTTGTTCAGGCGAATATGGGAGATAAAATAACCTATACGGGAACGATAACCAATAACTCGGACAAGGCCGTCAACAATATCATCGCCTATATCTCTTTAGCAAATGTTACACAGGGTAAAGAATCACCTATGGACCTTGAGGACTGGAGCGCCAATAAGGCAATTAAAATAGATGCCATTCCACCGCATGGGACATACGAAGGGAAATGGCCGATGCGTTTAATTGATTCCGGAAGCTATGTTGCTTACATAACGGTTGTGGATAAAAACGACAATATACCTGTGAGCAGCACGATGTCACACCTTGAGATAAACAGGATACTGAGGCTCAATCCGAACAATGTGCTTCCAGTGGCTATTGGCGAGCCTCTCCTCATCGGAATCGTCTTTATGCTTGTCGCATTAAGGAGGAGGAAAGGAGTAAAATAAATTATGCGCATATTGATTGTGGAAGACGAGAAATCACTTGCCGATATTGTAAAGAAAGGACTCGAAGAAGAGGGATATATTGTGGATATCGCATACAACGGCGAAGACGGGCTCTATATGGCGGAAAATGAACCGTCTGACATCATAATATTGGACATAATGCTGCCGGTTGTCGATGGAATGACCATCCTCAAAAAGATTCGCAAGGCTGGAATTAAGACCCCTGTCCTTATGCTCACGGCTAAAGACACAGTCATGGATAAGGTATCAGGACTGGACAGCGGCGCCGATGACTATCTGACAAAACCGTTTTCCTTTGAGGAACTTCTGGCGCGCATAAGGGCATTGTTAAGAAGGAATTCCGAGGTTAAGACATCTATTGTCGAGATAGGAGACCTTGTTATTGACATGGCTACTCACGAAGTAAAAAGAGAAGGGAAAAGACATTCTGCTTTCACCAAAAGAATATGCACTGCTTGAGTATATGGCTATAAACAAGAATAAGGCGCTGAGCAGGACATCCCTGACAGAACACCTTTATGACCATGACTTTGACCTTGACAGCAATGTCATCGATGTATTCATCAATCGCCTGAGAAATAAGATAGACAGGGGCTTTGACAAAAAACTCATCCATACCGTGCGCGGCGCAGGATATATATTGAAGGGATAAATATGCTTTCTTCCATAAAGGCAAGGGTTATAGCATTTTATATGGTCGTCCTGTTCCTGACACTATCCGCACTGGGGGTATTTCTATATTTCAGCCTCCATAAGATCGTCTATAACTCTATTGACTCCGGCCTTCTGTCAAGGGCAAAGGCATTGGCGACCCTGGTAACTGAAAACGACAACGAAACGGAGTTTAAGTTTTCCGATGATGTCATGTGGGAATACAATTCGCCAAAATCAAAGAGCTTCTTTCAGATACGCCGCTTTGATGGAACCACTCTTGAGAAATCAGCATCCTTGAGAGATTCTGAGCTTCCATTTCAAGCAGGAAAAGACCAGACAAGTTTTAAGACCATCTTTTTAAATGGTGAACCCACAAGGCTCATCAATTTTTATGTCCCTGAGGACAACAGGCATGGGAATAAAGAAAAAACCTCTGCCGTAAAAAACAAAGGACACGGCCTCGTTATCCAGTGTGCCGAGGATATAGAGGACAGGATAGACCTCATTCAGAGCTATAGTATTGTCCTTTCCCTTTCCATTGTTTTTATCATGATCATCTCTGCATCAGGCAGCTTCTTAATCGCAAAAAAGGCGCTTACGCCCATAAAGGAGATCTCTGAGACCATTGACAGGATTTCAGAATCTAATCTTTCAGAAAGGGTAACTGAAAAAAGCATCCCGTCGGAATTGAAGGGCCTCGCAGCCTCCTTTAACCGCACATTTGACAGCCTTGAAAATGCCTTTAATCGCCAGAAACAATTTGCAGCAGATGCATCCCATGAGTTGAGGACTCCTTTATCGGTAATTATAAGTCAGGGAGAGATTGCATTGAGAAAGGAAAGGAATGCCGGGGATTACAAAGATGCCCTTACTGCTATTGTGGAGGCCGCCAGGATGATGTCAGAAATAGTTCAGAAACTTCTTACCATAGCCCGCTTGGGCACTGATAAGTTTGAGCTTAAAATGGAAGATATAAACATCGGTGATATCGTCCATGAGTCAGTAAAGCTGTTACGCCCTCTCGCTGAACAGAGAGATATCGCTATAAATATATCAGCAGCCGAAACTTTTACTTTTCATGGAGACCATGCAGCATTATTAGAACTCTTTACCAATCTCATAGACAATGCCATAAAATATAATATTCCTCAAGGGAAAATAGATATTTCCATTAGAAAGGAAAGGGATTTTATTGAGACCGAGATAAGAGATACAGGAATAGGCATATCTGAAGGAGATTTAGACAGGGTCTTTGACCGTTTTTACAGGGTTGACAAGGCCCGTTCAAAGGAGAACGGCGGAGTAGGATTAGGCTTGAGTATTTGCAATGAGATAGTAATGCTGCATGGAGGAAGGATAGAGATAAAAAGCAAGGTTGGTGAGGGGACTAATATCACTGTTTATCTGAAAGGAAATAAAGATGTCACACAGGCTTAAGTTTATCGCTGCAGTCCTTTACTACGCCTGGATTTAAAGTATCTAAAAAATAAATAGATTGTCAGCAGGATTATAATCAACAAAATCCCTATATGCTCATACCTCGTAATATCCCTTTTTATAATCTCAAGGCTATTGCCGCCCATATACCCCGCTCCAATCATTAACGCCATTGTGAAGAGCGAGGAGAAAGCATCAGCCATTATAAATTTCAATGCAGACATCCTCATAACGCCCGCAGCAAGAAATATCTGCGCCCTGAGACCGACCAGATGCCTGCCAATCAGTATCACAAGGATTCCCTTTTTATTAAATTTATCTTCAAGTGCTGCGAGCCTTTCAGGAGATATAATCTTATGGAATCTTTTATGATTGACAATCATACGGCCATATTTCTTTCCAACAAAGTAGAGGAAAAAATCAGTTATCAATAATCCGGCATAAACAACCAGCAAGGCAGGGACAGGTTTTATCACATGAGTGGAGATTAGGAATCCGCACAGGATGAGCGTCGTGTCCTCGGGGAAAGGGAATCCGATACCGCCGAGGATAAGGAGGAGAAAAAGTCCAAGGTACGGAAAGTGTTCTATGATGGTTGAAATGGTCAAATTGCTTATGTCTCAGATTGACAATAGAAACTCACGCGGCGTAATTCATCTTCTTCTTGTCCAAGCCATAGCCTCTCTTGCATTTTTAATGCAACTCTCCGGCCCTTTATAGGCCCTTCTATAATACTGTTTAATCGTGTTCGCCATAATACTGAATAAGAGCCATGCAGTATATTTACCTACAATGTCCGCTTGAAGGTCATAATTGCTATTGTCATGGTAATGAGGGTAAAGAGTGTAAGAAAGGCTATGTCACCGATAATGGCATGGAACCTTACCCCTTTAAAGATCAGTGCCTTGAGCGCATCCACTGCGTATGCCTCTGGATTGATCCTTGCGAATGTCTTCAGCCAGCCTGGAAAACTCGCAATGGGATACACTGCACCGCTCGGGAAAAACAATATAACATTCATAAATCCGCTGAAGATGCCGACTATCCTCGGGTGATTAGCCCTGCCGAGGAATATAAACATCATACTGAGAAGTCCGAGGGTTGTAAGGACTATTACCATGAATATTGCCCCGCATTGCCCTATGCCTCCGGAAAGAGGGATGCCTGTTATCAGCACGCCTAAAACAAAGACCATAAGGGCAAGGAGGGTCGTGATAAAAAGTCCGCTTACAACAAGGCCTGTGACAATATCCCCTTTTGTCAGAGGCGTGAGGAGATAGCTCTCATCAACCCCGAGGAACCTGTCCATGACAAGGTTAAACACCCCTGTTATCATGGTTCCCATAAAGATAGCCATTATGACAACCCCGGGGACAAGGGATTGGTCATAGTCGACCTTTCTGTAGAGGTCCTCGCCTCGCAGATACACCTCTGATGGATTCTCCCTTATGGGTGTATATCCGCTTTTTATTTCGCGCAGGGCGCCCGATACTGCCTCATTCAATGCACCTGATGATATAGCATCTGTGTTGTCTGTGAAGAGCCCGAGCTCTGGCCTTGTTGTTAATATAATCCTTTTACTAAAATCAGGCGGTATTATAAGCGCCCCCTTATATCTGCCTTCCCTTACGCCATTAACAGCAGCCTTCTGGTCATTAAGATTAACAATAAAAAATGTCCTCGGCCCTGCCTCAACAGCCCTCAGATTTTCCATCAAGCGCCTCGCATATTGGCCTGAATCATAATTGACAACGGCGAGGGGAATGCCCTTTATCTTCCCCTGAAAGGAATTGCCAAGGATTATCAGATAGACAATAGGCATTATGACACTCATGGCTATTATCACAGGATTCCGCCTGAACCTGCGGAGGTCTCTGTCTATAACGGCTATTGCCTTCATCTTAACTTTGCCCTCATCTCAACTTTGAAGGTACGCCAGCACCGACAAGAAAGCTCACCTTCTTTGCCTCCTCTTCCCTTATGGAACGTCCTGTATAATGAATGAATACATCCTCAAGGGACTGCCGGTGTATCTCCACAGCCTCTATACTAACACCGATAATCTTTACCTTCTCAATAAGATCGGCAACATTCTGTGCCCCTTTATCCACATACACCCTTATGACATCGCCCTCTATCTTGACATTGTGGACATAGGGAATGACCTTTATTCTTGCCTCTGTATCAGGTGGGATACCTTTTGTGGTGAGGATAATGATGTCATTGCCCGGTACTTGTGCCTTAAGCTCATCAGGAGAGCCGATAGCTATAATCCTTCCATAATCTATAATCGCCACCCTGTCACACAGGGCCTCTGCCTCATCCATATAATGGGTTGTAAGAAATATCGTTAGGGAGTCCTCTCCTCTCGATTTCTGGATAAATTCCCAGACAACCCTCCTGCTCTGCGGGTCAAGCCCCAGGGTGGGCTCATCAAGGAAAAGTATGGCTGGCCTGTGCACAAGGACACGGGCAATCTCAAGCCTTCTTCTCATACCGCCAGAATATGTTGCAACAAGGTCATGTGCCCTTGCTGAAAGACCGACGGTCTCAAGCAGGTATGCGATCCTCTCCCTGCGCTGCTTCTTGGGTATCCCGTAAAACCTGCCGTAGATGTCCATATTCTCCCAGCCTGTCAGATCCAGATCGCTTGTCATGGCCTGCGGCACTACACCTATCGAATACCGAACAGCACCCGGCTCCTTCTCAACATCATGGGATGCAACAACTGCCCTGCCCTCTGTAGGCCTTAGCAGGGTTGTGAGCATCCTTATAAGGGTTGTCTTTCCAGCGCCATTCGGGCCGAGGAAACCAAAAAATTCACCTGAGCTTACATTAAAACTCACGTTATCAACTGCTGTCAGAGCGCCAAACCTCTTTGTCAGATTTGAAACTTCAATAGCTAATGGTTTTTCTGTCATGGCTTGGAAGGGATCCTGACATTTACAGTCATCCCTGGTTTGAAGACCTCCATGTCCTCGATGGGTTTGATCCTGACCCTGAAGGTCTTTATATCCTGCCTGCCCCTTGTGACATCCTTTTGCGTAGCAAAGTCTCCCAGTTTACCAATCTCGATTATCCTGCCATTGAAGAACCTTCCTGGCATACCAGCGATACTCAGCCTTACCACATCCCCAAGACTGATCCTCCCGATATAGCTTTCCTCAAGGTCAATCCTCACCCAGAGGTCGGCGAGGTCGACTATCGTAAGGATTGTTATACCAGGTGATACATATTCACCCGGTTCCATGGCCTTAAAGACAACCACGCCAGATATGGGTGTTTTTATTATTGTATCCGACAGGTGTGCTTCCTGATATGAGAGATTTGCCTCTGCCTGTTTAAGCCTTGCTTTAACCGACTTAAGCTGGCTGATGGATGCGGATAAAATAGATAAGGAAGCATCTCTATGGGCAAGCAGGCTCTTAATCTTTTCGGTTGATGCCTTAAAGGTTGCCATTGCTGCCTCGAAATTTGTTGTGGCAGTGTCCTCCTCTGCCTTTGCTATAAAACCCTTTTCATAGAGCTCCTTTGCCCTTTTCATCTGTCTCATCGCATCATCCATCAATGCCTTTGCCCTTTCGCTCTCCGCCTCCGCATTCTTTATATCTGCCTCAATGCCTGAAAGGCCTGCCCTGTAATTTTCAACCGTTGCAGAGGCCGCCTTGACATCGGCACGGGCACTCTCAACCGAGGCATTTGCCTCATTGACAAGGGCATTAATGTCCGCGCTCTCGAGCCTTGCAACAATATCGCCTGCCCTGACATTATCCCCTTCTTTACAGCATATCCCTGATATCCTGCCAGGCAGCTTTGGTGAAAGGTTAACCTCCCTGCCTTCCACAATCCCCGTGGTCTCTGTATATTCAGAGGGTTTGCTTATCCTCAGGTAGAGGATAACAGAGACAGTTAAAATGCAGACTATAATCAGGATAAGAGCTATTATCTTCTTATTTTTAACTTCTTTCATTTTACCTTCGTATTATTGAAAGAGACATAAGTAATGTCCTATTTCGATAGGGGGTAGGAAAGGCTTTCGCCTCCCCTCCCTCCGAACCGTACAGGCGGATTTCCCGCATACGGCTCTCCAGTCAGTGGTTTCCACATCGGGATTGACGAGCTTG
>JAMCQB010000105.1 GCA_023382175.1 Nitrospirota bacterium
TCATCGAGGCGGACACGATCATCATTACCATCGGCCAGATGTCGAACCTCTCGTTCCTCAAGGACAGCCCCGTGAAGATCGACGAGCGCGGCCGTGTGGAATGGAACCCTGCGACCCAGATGAGCAGCGCAAAAGGCGTGTTCGTTGCGGGCGAGGTCGTGACCGGCCCGGGCTCAGCCATCGCCGCCGTTGCAAACGGCCACCGCTCTGCCCTGGCGATCCATCTCTATCTCCAGGGAGAGGCCATTGAGGGAAAACTTCCAGCTCAGGAAAAGGAAAAGATCGCGCAGTTCCCGGCAGACGTGGCTGAAAAGATTGCCCGCGAGCCTCGCATGAAGATCAGACATCTCGCTCCCGAGGTGCGCTGCAACACCATGACCCATTTTGAGATCGGCTATGACGAGGAAGAGGCGCTGAAGGAAGCAGGACGGTGCCGCGGATGCGGCGGTGGAGCTGTGGTGGATACGAAGAAATGCATGGCCTGTCTCACCTGTATGCGCATCTGCCCCTACGGCGCTCCGGTGGTCACGTCCGTGTCCGAAATCAGGCCTGAGTACTGCCAGGCTTGCGGGCTCTGTGCGCCGGAATGTCCTGGCCAGGCCATCAGCATGGTGAGCTACGACGTCCGGGATATCCGTGACACGATGCCTTCAGTCGTGGGATTTGTTGATCCGAAGCGGCAGGAGCCGGTTATCGTGACATTTATGTGCACGCACCATGTTGGAGTTCTGGGTTTTGATGTGCCGGAGAACGTGCGCAAGGTCCCGGTGCACTGCACAAGCCGCATCGATATTATTGATCTTTTGAAAGCATTCGAATGCGGAGCTGATGGTGCGGCAGTGGTGCGCTGCTCTGACGGTTCCTGCAAGTATAAGGGCATCGGAAACCGAGTTGCTGCCCGCATTGAACGCGCAAAGCAGCTCATCGGCATGCTCGGGATCGAGGCGGGCCGCATCGAACTGCTTTCCGCAACGCCTGCTAATGGCGGCAATCCCTACGCAGCGGTGTGTGCCGACTTCTCGGGCAGGATAAAGCAGATGGGGCTGAGGACGGTCCGATCATAAATGAGATACGAGTCTTATGCAAAGGAGTAACAGACTATGATCGTTGGATCACAGAAACCGATTGATGAGATTTGGGACATGGTCAAGGACTTCAAGAAGGTCCTGGTCTTCGGGTGCAACACCTGTGTTGCCATCTGCCATGCAGGCGGCGAAAAGGAGGCCGAGACGATTGCGGCCCTCATCCGAATGCGTGCAGCACAGGAAGGGAAGCGGATCGAGGTGAACCACCTGGGGGTCATGCGCCACTGCGAGCCTGAGTATTTCGATCCCGTCATGGACGAGGTGAGAAGGTACGACCTCGTGCTCTCCACTGCCTGCGGCGTGGGGGTGAACTTCCTCTCGGAGAGGATCGGCGAAATCCCGGTCTATCCTGGGATCAATACCTCGTTCTTCGGAGGTGTTCCCGAGGCAGGGGTGTTCACCGAGCTCTGCGCAGGATGCGGTAACTGCATCCTCCACCTGACCGGAGGCATATGCCCCATTGCACGGTGCTCAAAAACCCTCATGAATGGACCCTGCGGCGGAACGAACAAGGGCAAATGCGAGGTCAGTCCCGATATAGACTGCGCCTGGTATCTTATTGTGGAGCGTATGAAAAAACTGGGCACTCTGGAGAAGCTGTACGAGATCCAGCCTCCGCGAAACTGGTCAACGTCGCGGGACGGCGGGCCTCGCAGGGTTTCACTGGAGCACATCCGGGCCTACGAGGAGAAGGAAGAGCAGAAGCCTGAGCCGGCGGGAGGGAAGAAATAATGAAGAGCGGAAGCAATCTTGAACGAGTTATTCTGAGCGGTCAGCCTGCGGTCACCGCAGAACTCGGCCCGCCCATGAGCGCCGACCCCCATGAAGTGATAAAGAAGGCGAACATCCTTAAGGGATATTGCGACGCGGCAAACATCACCGATTGCCAGACGGCGGTGGTGCGCATTTCGAGCATCGCTGCTGCGGTCATCGCCTTTCAGCAGGGCCTGGAGCCGGTCATGCAGATGACCTGCAGGGACCGGAACCGTATTGCGATGCAGGCTGACCTTCTCGGCGCTGCGGCCCTTGGGCTCAGGAACTGCCTCTGCATTGCCGGTGACCACCAGAAGTTCAGCGCTGCGGGAAGGCTTAAGGGCCATCCCGGAGCAAAGAACGTCTACGACGTGGATACTTGCCAGCTCGTGGGTATCCTTAAGAAGATGCGGGACGAGGGGAAGCAGGAGGGCGGCGACCCGTTGGAAGTGGCGCCCAAGTTCTTCATTGGAGCTTCCTGGACCCCCATGGCCGATCCCATCGACTTCAGACCGATAAATCTTATGAAGAAAGTGAACGCAGGGGCCGATTTTATCCAGACCCAGGGCATTTACGATATCGCCGGCTTCCGCTCGCAGATGGAAACGATACGGAACATGGGCCTCCATGAGCGAACTGCGATCCTCGGTGGAATCATCGTACCGAAGAGCGCAATGATGCTCAAATACATGGACTCTTCAGTTGCCGGCGTGAGCGTGCCGAAGCCCTTGATAGAGAGAATGACAAAGGCTAAGGATGCTGCGGGCGACGACAAAAAGAAGGCAAAGGAGCTGCAGGAAGCGGAAGGGATCAAGATTGCAGTGGAGCTGATTCAGCAGGTTCTGGAAACCCCGGGAGTCAGGGGTGTCCACATCCAGGCCATTGAATGGGAAAGCGCCATGCCCGGGATCGTCAAGGCCGCGGGGCTCTATCCCCGTCCGAACATACCGGAAGCGTAATTACAGAAAGAGAAGGGGTGCTGATGACATCCTGCGCCCTCTCTTCAATCCTCAAAATTCTCATCAACATACTGCGCGAGGATCTCATGGATCTTCGTAGGAGCTGCCACCCCGAAGAACTGGTCGATGACCGCATGGGCCAGTTCATGGGCAAGGATATTCGCCTTGGCTTCATCTGCGGCAATGTATATCGCCTTTTCCGCAGGGGCATAAAAGGCAACGAAATCCGCATCCCGGTAATACTTCTTCCGGTAGGCGGCCCTGACGCTCTGGGCATCGGGGAGCACGTTGATCTGCACGTTGAAGTTCCTGGGGTGCATCTCAAGGATCATCTTCACCCTCTCGACAATGATGTCCACTTTTTCGGAAAGCTGACCTTCCACTGACAGGTCCATCCCTGCCTTACGCTTCAGGAGAGAACTCAGAAAGCCGACCTTTATCCGTTTGTTGAATATCCGTAATGCCTCGCCGCTGTTGCTCAGGATATTGGCATATCCGGTAGAGATCTTCTCGCTTCCCTGCCTGAGTTGCGTCTGACAATAGAGAACAAATACCGAGGAAAGCATGAAAAAGACAAATGCAGAGATCACAATCTTCTTGGGCATAAAAATGACGTAGCGCCTCTAACCCTTGTCAGTGGTGAAAAAAGAGAGGGTCTTTTTCAGGTTCTCCATGGAATTCATGGCTTCCGAGATGCGCTCGCTCATCTCTCCCGGGGACAAGTGCCCATCCGCCAATTCCTGTGAGAGACCCTCCAATGCCCCGCATGCTGCATCCGCCTGCTGCCTCATGTCCCTTATATGCCCCGCAAGTGAGGTGATCATCGCGTTCATCAAGCCGGCAAGTTCCTTCCCCTCGTCTTTTTTCCTCAGGATTATACAGAACGCAAGGTTGCCTCTTGTGATCTCCTCTACGGACCGTTCGAAACGGAAGAGCGGACCGGCAATGCGATGGGAAAGGAACATTGAGATCACGCTGATTACAACGCCAAGCACAAGGATATACACCCCGTAGGCGCGAACCATATACAGGAAAAGGGCCTTTGGCGTTCTGTCAAGCCTCAGGGAAGAGTCCTCATAGGTCAGGGTCATGGTATGGGCCGAAAAGATGCTGAGGATAGTGGTGAAGACGATGGCTCCGATAAGAATGGCGAGAAAAAACCTGAGAACAAACTTGCCCTGGAAATCCTTCCTGATAAAATAATTTCTCCTCCTCCACGTTCGCTGCTGCATCTGTCGCCCTCCTATTTCACCAATGACTCATTTATTGTTACACGGGCATTCTTCTTCAGCCCCTCCATCCACTTCTCCATCTCCCCCTGCCTCTTTTTTGCCTCGATGGTCTTCCTGATCTCTTCACGGACCGCATTCAGGGGCGGAACCGGTTCCTTTTTATACCCATCGAGTCTGAAAACGAAAAAACCCCTATCACACGGCACTGGTCTGAGAGATACTTCGCCGACCTTAAGAGTCAGGATAGAATCCAGCATCCCGGGAGGGATCTCATCCACGTGGAGCATCTTTTCCTCAGCCCTTCCGGAGGGAAAGCTCCTGATGGCCTCATTTGCCTCGCGCTCCGTAGGCAGGGTAATAACCCTCAGCTCATAGACTTTTCCCATGCTCTCATAATAAGAGGCGATCTCCTGCTCACTCACTAACACTTTTATATTGGACATCTTGCTCCGGGTGAGGTTCTTCAGGAGGGTCTGCTCATAGTAATTCTGGATGGAGCGCCTGAACGGCTCTTCACGGTCAAGGCCGAGCCGCTTCGCCTCCTGGATGAGTATCTCCTTGGTGACCAGATCATCGAGAAAGTTTTTTTTGTCCGGAGGCACAGGGCATGTAGAAGCCTTTTCTTCATAGGCTTTCCTGTATTCCTCATCCGTTATAATATGCTCGTTCACCCTCACCGCCTCCCTGGAAAGGGGAGGCCTGGTCTTCAGGAGCGTCATCCCGGCCATCCCCGCAATAATGAGGATAAATCCTGCAACAATATAGATGTATCTCATGGCAACTCCTCTCTAAGAGCCACGGCCTCCCCACTCAGCCCAGCGTTGCCTTAGGGTGGTATGGACGGGTCCTTTTCATATACCATACATTATTAAAACCGTATTTGCCATCACTGTCAAGCATTTCCGGAGGATTGAGGATTCCTGCCAGGGAAAACGGACGGAGAGGAAGAGGGGTATTGACAAAAAAAATATTTTTCGCTAAGGTAAAAGCAAACAGAATAATGCTGCAATGAATACCCCCTATAGGTAAGGACCTACCGGGTATAAATACCGCCAGACACAATAATCCAAAGAGGGACAAATAATGGAAAATATCTCAATTTCAGAGTTGAAAGAAAAGACTATCGGCGATCTCACCAGGGTTGCGCAAGAACTGAACGTTGAAGGCGCGGCAGGTTTGCGCAAGCAGGACCTGATCTTTGCGATCCTTCAGGCACAGATAGAAAAGACAGGGAATGTCTTCGGCGCCGGCGTCCTCGAAATCCTCCCCGACGGATTTGGCTTCTTGCGGTCCCCGGATTACAGCTATCTCCCCAGCCCTGACGATATTTACGTTTCGCCTTCACAGATACGGAGATTCAACCTCAGGACAGGGGACCTCGTCTCCGGCCAGATACGCCCTCCGAAAGAAGGCGAACGCTACTTTGCGCTCCTCAAGGTGGAAGCCATTAACCACGAATCCCCTGACGATAACATCAGCAGGTCCCTTTTTGATAACCTCACTCCTTACTATCCCACCGAGCGGATAAAACTGGAATATAATCCCAATGACTATTCCACAAGGGTAATGGACTTAATTACTCCCATCGGAATGGGACAAAGAGGAATGATCGTAGCCGCGCCGAGGACAGGAAAAACAATGCTCCTCCAGTCCATCGCCAAGGCCATAAAGAAAAACCACAAAGAGATCCACCTGATCATATTGCTCATTGACGAAAGACCTGAGGAGGTCACCGACTGGAAACGTCAGGTGTCCACTGCCGAGATCATCAGCTCCACCTTTGATGAGCCGCCGCAGAGGCACATCCAGGTTGCGGAAATGGTCATCGAACGGGCAAAGAGGCTGGTGGAATGCAAGAGGGATGTGGTCATCCTCCTGGACAGTATCACAAGGCTCGCACGGGCATACAATGCGGTCATCCCTGCCAGCGGCAAGGTGCTCTCGGGCGGCCTCGATGCAAACGCCCTCCAGAAACCGAAGCGTTTCTTCGGTACCGCAAGGAATATCGAAGACGGAGGGAGCCTCACCATCATGGCCACCGCTCTTGTGGATACGGGGAGCAGGATGGACGACGTCATCTTCGAAGAGTTCAAGGGCACGGGCAACATGGAACTCCACCTCGACAGGAAACTGGTTGACAAGCGGATATTCCCGAGCATCGATATCAATGCCTCCGGCACAAGGAAGGAAGAACTCCTTGTGGACAAAGACACATTGAACAAGATGTGGATACTGAGGAAGGTCTTTAATCCCCTCAGCACTGTGGAGAGCATGGAATTTCTGCTGGGCAAACTCATGGGTACAAAGGCCAATAAAGATTTCCTCGAGATGATGAACAAATAAAAAAAGGTGATAGGCATAAGGTGAGAGGCAATAGGCTTTCATAACTTAACTCTGCCTATAACCTATAGCCCCTAACTCATTACCTATGAAACTGGAAGACGATCACTACTGCTTTGTCTGCGGAAAGCAGAATCCCGGAGGGCTCAACCTCGACTTCTCTTTCCGTGACAACAAGGCATCAGCAGAATTCACCCTCCGGAAAAGTTTTCAGGGATACAAAGACATCGTCCACGGCGGGATCATCGCTGCCATCCTTGATGAGGCTATGATCAAGGCCGTGCTGGCTCAGGGGATGAAGGCAGTCACCGCAGAGATCACCGTAAGGTTCAAGAACCCGCTCCATACCAACGAGAAGGCAGTTGTGGATGCGGAGGTCGTAAAGCAGGGGGAAAAGCTGATCGAGGCAAAGGCTCAGATAAGAGGTTCTGATTCAAGTACCATTGCGGAAGGCAAAGGGAAGTTGTATATCAAGTAATGGGGACATCAACGAGAGGGGGATGTCAGCGCCATTATGCGTATTGTATTGCAACTTCGTAGACGATGGATGAGTGGCCGGCGGAAGGATCATTCCCTTCACAACTGAGTTCTCCTTTTGCCATCTCTCTGCGGTTTCTGATCATCCCGGTTATAACCTGAGTGAGATCGAACCCGCCGTCAATACAGCCCCTGCTCAAACAGTCCACCCTGAATAACGCATAACTGCCGGGAAAGAAATTAACGATCCGGGGTAAGGATTTAGCTATTCCCCTCTGATTGTACATCATGCTGATGACGATGCCTGCAACCTCAGGGAATTGTGCAGCCACAAAGCCTGCTTCAACTCTCCGTTCCTGCCTTTCTATCCTTGCCGCATTCTTTCTGCTGTTCATGCTGTTGTTCATGTTCTCCTCCCGAATGAAAAGGCCCCTCCACCAGGAAGGAGCCTTTTCCAGCTAATTACAGTTTGACGACATTGACTGCCTTGGGGCCTTTCGGACCCTTTTCAGTATCAAAGCTGACCTTGTCACCCTCGGCAAGACTCTTAAAGCCATTGCCCTGGATGGACGTATGGTGGACAAACGCTTCACTTCCGTCTTCATTGGTGATGAATCCAAAACCTTTGCTGTCGTTAAACCATTTCACAGTTCCCTGTTCCATTTCTTCTACCTCCTTATCTATAGACTCAAATCTCAGAAGGCCTCAACAAAAAGGCCACAAAGTCAAAAGTCTTTGTGGCCTCATAAACGGCAAAAACTTCTAAAATTCTAGATTTAGAATAACATGCCGTCGAACAGTTAGTCAAGGAAAATAAAAGCTCCTTTTCTCTTCTCAGCCGCCCGAGCGTTTCGGTCTGTAGCCCATCTTCTCCATCGCTGCCATGAGGACATCGCAGTGGTCGCCCTGGATCTCGAGTGTTGTATCTCTGACCGTGCCGCCTGTGCCGAGCATTGCCTTCAATTGCTTCAGCAGCGCGTCCCTTTCCGACTGCGGCATCCGGAGACCCCCGATAACCGTGACGGACTTCCCACCCCTGCCCTTCCGGTCAAGCCGGACAGTGACCTTCTGCAGCACGGGACGCACGTTTGAATGGAGATCCTTTTCAGCGGACTTCTTTTCCTGGTGATTGCCTGGCCTGGGGATCGCCTGCTCCGTGGAGTAGACTAATTTCGATTTTCCGTCGGACATGGTTTCATTTTAGCACGGGCGCGGTATTCATTTATGATTCTTTTACTTGACAGGGTTTTCCCAAAGTGTTAGTGTTAAGTATCAAAACAACTGCAGTACCCGGATGAAAACTACGTCATTGTAAGCCCCGGAATACACCCTGGCTTTTTTTCCCCGAACGCAGAAAGAAGGAGTTTATGGAATTTCACACGTTTAATTTTCACCCCCGCATCGCTGCCGGGGTTAAGGCAGCGGGCTTTGTAACGCCAACACCGATCCAGGAGCAGGCGATCCCACCGGTCCTCCAGGGAAAAGACGTCATGGGCCTTGCCCAGACCGGCACAGGCAAAACAGCTGTCTTTGTGCTGCCGATCCTGGAGCGCCTGATAAACGGGCCGCGCGGCCGTATCCGCGCCCTCATCATTGCGCCGACACGCGAGCTGGCAGATCAGATCAACACCACCGTTGCCGATCTGGGCCGCCAGACGCACCTGCGGAGCATCACAATCTACGGCGGCGTCGGCATGAACCCGCAGATTCAGAAACTGCGTGCCGGTGTCGAGATTGTCGTTGCCTGTCCCGGCCGCCTGCTCGATCATATCAATCAGCGCACAATCGACCTGTCGCAGCTGGAAGTGCTCGTCCTGGACGAGGCGGACCGGATGTTCGATATGGGCTTCCTGCCTGATATCCGGAAGATCATCAAGCACGTGCCCACAAAGCGCCAGACACTGTTGTTCTCGGCGACCATGCCCGATGATATACGGCGGCTGGCACACGACGTCCTGCACGCCCCCATCACGGTGCAGGTCAATCACGCCGCACCGGCAAGCACGGTGGCGCATGCCCTCTACCCGGTGGATCAGCACCTCAAAACCGGGCTCCTCCTCACACTGCTGCGCCATACGGACACGGAGTCGGTTCTGATCTTTACGCGCACCAAGCACCGCGCCAAGCGTGTGGGGCAGCAGCTGGAAAGGGCAGGCTACCGGGCCGCATCGCTTCAGGGGAACCTGTCGCAGAACAGGCGCCAGGCAGCGCTGGACGGATTCCGTGACGGCTCGTATCATATCCTCGTCGCTACCGATATTGCAGCCCGCGGCATCGACGTCTCAAGCATTTCCCACGTCATCAATTACGACATTCCCGACACGGTGGATGCCTATACGCACCGGATCGGCCGCACCGGCCGGGCTGCGAAGACCGGCGATGCCTTTACATTCATTACCCGTGAAGACGAGGACACGGTGCGCAGCATCGAACGCGTCCTCGGCGAAAAGATAGAGCGTCGGTTGATGGAAGGCTTCGATTATAAAAAGCCCGCACCCGCGCGCGATCATGAGTTTGCCCGGCCGCCACGTGTACCGCAGCGCCGCCGGGTACAGGATAACCCGGAGCAGTCCAGGGCTCATAAGGCCGCCGCTGCCCCGCAGAAAGGGCATCAGGTCCAGCCGACACACGGGGCAACTCGTCGGCGTTCCGCTCCTCCTCACTCCTCCGGTTCAATGACGCACAAGAACCAGACGCACAAACCCGTCCCGGTCGCTGAAAAAAGCGCTACGGGGAGAGCGGGGGAATGACGTGGTGCGGATGTGACATCAATCTGTCATCCCGGCTTGTCCGGGATCTTTCTTGAAAAAAGATTCCCGATCCTCCGCCTCAGGCGAATCAGGCGGAGGAATGACAAAGCATGATGCTTTCCTTATGAACTCCTTAATAACAGAGGTTATCGCTCCAAGGGGTGGCCGCTGCTGAGGGAACTATGAGAAAGCCATTATTGAATAAAGCAGGAGTGTCACCACATATTACCCCTGAGGGGCATAAGCGTTTAAGTAAGGAACTCTCATATCTGTGGAAGGTTAAGCGCCCCCAGGTCACTCAGGCCGTTGCTGAAGCTGCTGCCATGGGGGATCGTTCCGAGAACGCAGAGTACATTTATGGGAAAAAACAGTTACGGCAGATTGATTCCCGGATGCGTTTCCTTACAAAGAGATTGAGCGAGTTGATTGTAGTGGACAGGATACCTGATGACACCTCAAAGGTATTTTTCGGCGCATGGGTCGAAGTTGAGGATACTGATGGGAACGTGTACCGGTATCGCATTGTCGGCCCTGATGAAATTGATCCCGGCAGGAATTTTATCAGTATTGACTCACCCATGGCGAAGGCATTGTTAGGAAGGGCAGAGGGTGACGAAGTTGTGGTGTCCAGACCTAACGGCACCGCGGCTTTTCTTGTGACATCCATCCATTATTAAGTACCCTATCCTCTCTGTTTTGCTTTTCAACCGTTGCATTCTTGGACTTTTGGACTATTGCGTTGTCCTAAACCATGAGCCACGACCTATGAGCTGATCTGCATTTCTGTGGGCCGACACTGAGGGATACCTGATCAGTATTTGAGGAAGAGGGGCGTATGAATTTTCGGCTTTTTATTTTCTTTCCTTTTCTTATGGTGCGGAGAGCGGCACATGGCGCAGCGCGAATCGCAGCAGTACTGGCAAAAGGTGCAGTCAGGGCATGGATTCTTTTGCGGCGCCTTCTTATCCATGCCTCTATTTTACAACCTTCCGCTGCAAAGAAGCTCATCTCCTGCAATTTATCAGGAAGCTGGGAAGCAAGGAAGGCGGAAGTTCTGCCCTTTCCACTTGAACCCTTGGCCCCTGGCTTTTGGAGGCTTCCTCACTATGGAACTTTGGAACTTAGAAATTTCTGCACTTTTGAGGAAATGCACTTTTTCAAGACAGAGTTGGTCTTCTTTTGTATAATAGACACAAGATGGCTACGCAAAAATCATATGAATATATGAACGACTTTCTCTATTTTGTCATACGCCCTGATGAAAGCAGGGGGAAGGGTGCATTGATCTATTGTTCAGGGGTTAATATCGTCCGTTTTTCCCCTATTACAAAGGGGCGGCATGGTATTGGTTCAAATCCTTCCCTGAGGGGACTTCAACTGGTAAACCTTGGGGTCAGGGCTCTGGCACTGACAAGAGGAGCTACACCTAAAGCGCTTCGGGGGAATGACTGTGCAGGAATTGCTCCCACAAAGGATACGTGGTATACAGAGCTTTTGCTGATTGAAAATGCGTCCGAGTCATTTCCTGGTGAGATAATCAATTACTGTGTTATAAACCTTCTCAAGAAAATTTTCAAAGCCTGTATGCTGGAAGTGCATCTGCCTGAGAAATTACCTGCACCGGGTGAACTTCAAGACTTTCTTGAACCACTGTGCAGGAAATACCGTTAGTCGATAGATCTCTAATAATTGGTAAAGTTATTAAGAAACACAAAATCAGGACGACTGGGTCTTGGCTTTCTGCACCTCCACGTAATGCGCTGCAGCCAGTGCGGCTATGCATCCATCCGCAGCCGCAACCACGATCTGGTTCGCAAACTTTTGCCTCAAGTCCCCAACAGCGAAGATGCCCGGAACGCTCGTCTCACACTTCTCATCGGTAATCACGAAGCCCTGTTCGTTCATTCGGACCTCGGAGGGGATCAATTGATTGTTTGGAGAATAACCGATAAAAATGAAGACGCCGTCCGCCGGAAATTCTCCCTTCTCTCCCGTTTCAGTATTTTCGAAAGAGACAGCGCTGACCGTGCTTCCGTTTCCCTTGATTTCCGTAATAATCGTGTTCCAGATTACTTCGATTTTGGGCTCAGCCGTGAGACGGCTTTGGAGTAGCTTGCCTGCCCGCAACGCATTTCCCCTGTGAACGAGGTATACTTTCCTTGTGAGTTTTGACAGGTACAGTGCCTCCTCGACGGCTGTGTCGCCCCCGCCGACGACAACGACGGTCTTATCTCTGAAGAAAAACCCATCGCATGTGGCGCAGTAGGAAACACCGCTTCCGAGGTATTCCGCTTCACCGGGTATGCCGAGCTTTCGCACGTTCCCGCCCACTGCAAGAATCAGGGCAACGGTCTGGAGCAGATCGCCATTGGCAAGCCGGACCGAGTGAAGATCGGATCCGGCGTTTATTGCTGCAACCTCCTGCTGCAGAACGGGCAGGCCGAAGGACTGGGCATGATGGAGCATTTTCTCTGCCAGATCAAATCCGGTTATGCCCTCCATGCCCGGGTAATTCTCCACGTCTTTCGATATGGCAATCTGGCCACCGGGCAATCCTTTCTCGAAAAGGACCGTGTTCAGTGCAGCTCTTTTGCAATAGAGCCCTGCGGCGAGCCCTGCAGGCCCACCTCCCACAATGATTACTTCATAGGTTTCCTTAATCGCCATGCCACTTCTCCGCAGAATGATTTCAGCACCTTATCTATACTCACTCCACAACGTGCTGTGTACAGATGTCAGGGATAATTCTCGCGAGTCAACTATAAATAGCATACCATAACAATTGCATACAGCATTGCCCGACATGCAAAAAGGGGGACAGGCTGCTTTACTCAGCGCGGAAACTTAATAGAGCAAAAGTCAAAAGTGCCATCGTAAAGGGAAGGCAGGAGGGTCATTTTTTGCATTATCAGTTTCCTTCTCCTCCTTTCCCCGTCAGATAATCTCCGAGAAGCCCCCTGCTGTGCTCGTCTTCGTGACAATAAATGCAGAGATTTTCCCAGTTAGAGCCATCGGCGGGGTTGTTCCGGTGATTCCCGTCTTTATGGTGTACAGTGAGAAGATGCCGGCTTTTAAAATCGAACTCTCTCCCGCATTTGCCGCAGATCAGGCCGTGGATCTTCAGTGCCTGTTCCCTGTAATCGGATGCAGCGGCGGTATCCTTTCTTAATTCCCTGACGATTTCAGCGGCGGTTTTGTTTCCCGCGGGCTTATGCAGTTGAGGTTTTCTGAATTTTGTCCGTTGTCTGCTTCCCAATAAACTCACCTCCTATGA
This sequence comes from Nitrospirota bacterium, assembly GCA_023382175.1. Classification (GTDB taxonomy): domain Bacteria; phylum Nitrospirota; class Thermodesulfovibrionia; order Thermodesulfovibrionales; family UBA9159; genus JAMCQB01. Next base: position 12,871 of record JAMCQB010000105.1, read on the forward strand.
CGCAGCGCTTAAACCGACAATGCAGATGAAAACTCATACGTTTATTATAAACACTCTTCGGAATTATGTGAAATGTCTTTTGGACTTTTTTCTGTTTCGGAAATGCCTCCTCTTGCATATTCATGCTTCCGTCATTATCATGTACGTATACAAACTTAATACTAAAGGCGGTTTTTATGGATACTTATCTGATCACGTATTGAAGTGCAGTTTTTGTGAGGAGAAAACAGGGACACATTCCCCATTTCCCCGAAGATCAATCAAATATCTCTTTTACACGTCCTACTTCTCCACTTTCCAAACGAACTTTAATTCCATGCGGATGTGCAGGTGAATTCGTTAGAATATCTCTTACCATTCCCTCTGTTCGTTTCCCGGTCCGCTGGTCCTTCTTCAATACGATTGAAACATGTAATCCTGGTCTTATATCGGAACGTCTCGTTCCATCCATAAATTGTTCTCCTATTTCCTGCTGCCCTCGTACAACTCATACTCAAGGAGCCTGCATTCTATCGCGCCGTTAAAAAATTGAACCCTTCGTTGTGCTCTCAACCCCACCTTTTTTGCCAGGTCAAGGTTTCCCGTGAAGATATATCCCGTATATCCCCGGCATTTCTGCTTAAAGTAACCGCCAATCCCCTTGTACACATTCTCAAGCTCTCTGATCTTCCCCATTCTTTCTCCATATTCAGGGTTGAGTATGACTATCCCTCCCCCGTCAGGCCCTTCCACATAAGGAATTGGAGTCTCGGAATAATCACATACAGCAAATTCGATCAGATGCTCCACACCGGCAGTAGCAGCATTTTTCTTTGCTGCCTCAATCGCCTCTCTCCTGATATCAGTGGCAATAATCCTGCAATCCAGAGTCTTTTTTGCCTCTTTTTTTGCCTGTGCGCGCAGATCGTTCCACAGGGATTCCTTAAATCCCTTAAGATGCATGAACCCGTAATTATCCCGCAACATCCCGGAAGCCCTGTTCAGTCCTGCCAGGGCAGCCTCTATGGCAAGGGTGCCGCTGCCGCACATGGGATTGATGAAATGGCTGCTGCTGTTCCATACGGTAGCCCGGATAACAGCAGCCGCAAGGGTCTCCTGCATGGGCGCCGTCATGGGGATCTTTCTGTACCCGCGCCGGGAGAGGGACTCCCCCGAGGTATCAAGATACACGGCGCAGCCCTCGTCCTTCCAGTAGAGGTTCACCACCGCTCTATCCTGATCAGGACCTGAATCAGGACGCTGCCCGCACTTTTCCTTGATCCTGTCCACAATGGCATCCTTGCACTTCACATTTGCATAGCGTGAGTCCCTGATGCTCGGATTATCCACACTGGAGGTTACACAGACATATCCATCCTCGGCTATATACTCCTCCCATGCTATCTCTGACACAGAGCGATAGAGGGCATCGGCATCGCGGGCAGCGAATTCCTTGATGAGAAAGAGGACGCGATGTCCCGTGCGGATCAGGAGATTAAGCCGGAGGGTATCGTCAAGAGTCCCCTCGGTCACTATGCCTGCAATGGTTTCGGATAGTACAGGAAATCTTAGCAGAAGAAGCTCTCCCCTCAAAAAAGGCGCTATGCCCTTTGCACAGGTAATCAGAATCCTGCTTTTTTCCATGCCTTCAGTTTCTTTTCTTATCTGATGCATTCTCCCTGGCTGTGCAGGTGATGATGAAATCCCCGGGCTCCAGGTCAGGGTCCTTCTCAAGCTCCTCAACAAAGACCGCAATGGCCTTTCGCATGAAGGCTGAGAAGTGTACGGCCCTCGGTAATGCAAGGATTCTCTGACGTGTATCTTCGTCAATTGCCGCTGTGTACTTTGCCATAGTTGCTCCTTATTTGATGAATGTAGGGGTCCTTACCCTCTGGACAGATGCCGGTATTTGATGCGGTGGGGCTGGTCTGCGGCAGCGCCGAGGCGGACCTTTCTGTCAGCCTCATATTCGGAGTAGTTCCCTTCGAACCAGACCGCCTTGCTGTCACCCTCAAAGGCCAGTATATGGGTGGCGATACGGTCGAGGAGCCACCGGTCGTGGCTGATGACCGCGGCGCAGCCTGCAAAATTCTCCAGTGCCTCTTCCAGGGCACGCATGGTGTTTACATCCAGGTCATTGGTGGGTTCGTCAAGCAAAAGGACGTTGGCCTCTTCCTTCAGCATGCGGGCCAGATGGGCGCGGTTTCTTTCGCCTCCGGACAGGAAGGAGAAAAACTACCGTTTTTCCGCCAGATCTTCGAGGACTTTGAGCTTTGTCCTTTCGCCCAGGGCGATCAGAATATCCCCCGGCTTGATCGTCGTCCTGAAGGTGGGGTTGAACTTCATATCACCGCCGACCCTTTTTATGGCGACAATGATGATCCCCAGTTCCCTGCCGATGCCGCACTCATCCAGGGTGGTCCCTGCGATGCTCGCCCCTTCGTGCACGTAGATCTCCTCCATCTGGAGATCGATATTTCCTGACCGCGTTGCGAATTCGATGAAGTCAACAACCGACGGCTTGAGCACGGTATGGGCGATCCGCAGGCCTCCGATGTGATATGGTGAGACAACCCTGTCGGCGCCCGCCCTGAGAAGTTTCTGCTCAGAGCCTTCCTCTCCTGCCCTTGCTACGATATTCATATCAGGGTTGAGCACTCTGGCGCTCAATACCACATAGAGATTTTCTGCATCTGTCGGCAGAACGGATATGAGCCCCTTCGCCCTCTCTATGCCTGCCTCCTTCAGCACCTCGTCCTTTGTCGCGTCTCCTTTTACTGAAAGCATATCAGCATCAAGTGTATCGGGAGACATTGTTTCCCTTTCAATGACAACAAATTTGGCGCCCTTTTCCTTGAGTTCCTTGCCGATAACCCTTCCCATTCTCCCATACCCGCACACAATATAATGGTTCTTCAATCCCTTAATCTTCTTTTCCAATTTTCTCCTCCCGAAGATCTCCTGAATTTCCCCTTCAATGACTATCCGCGCCGCATTGTTCAGGGTATAGAGTATGGTGCCCACGCCGAAGACGATGAGGACAAGAGTGAATACCCTGCCGGTATCTGATAAGTCATGCACCTCCCTGTATCCGACCGTTGTTATCGTCGTGATGGTCATATAGAGGGCATCAAAAACCGTCCATTTTTCCAGAAAGACGTACCCGGTTGTTCCTGAAAAGATCACGACCACGATCAACACGAGGGAAAAAATAAACTGTCGCCTTACACGTGTCATCTTCATGCAGGAACCTCGCCGTTCTTGAACAGGTCATCGAGCATCGCCCTGAATCTCCTGAGATGGGTTCCTTCCCAGTAAACGCTCCCGCAGGCTTCGCACCTCATGAAGTCACCGCGGTGAAAAAATACATATTCCGGGATCATGTCCTTTATGGAATCCCTCTCATTAACTTTGCATAGTATACCATTGCACCGCGCACACCTGCCCGGGAGCGGTTCTTTCACCGCAAAGGCCCTCATCACTTCCTTCACCTGCTCCAGGGGATCCTCGGACCGCACAAAAAAGAGGTTGTTCAGGTTCTTCATCCTGAGGAAGTGGGTGTCCCTCGTAAGGAGGACTCTCCCTTCCCGAAGTGCGAACTTCAGGAGATCGCTGTCGCTTATCCGGGGATAATAGAGGGTGTCAAAACCAAGAAGTCTCAGCCACCGTGCGAGACGGCCAAGCATTGCATCTGCGATAAATTTCATCTTTAGTGAGGGAGAGGTAAAGGCTAAGGTTGAGGAAAGAATCCCTTTTTCACCAGGTTTTCTTAACCTTAACCTCGGCCTAACCTAATTTGAATTATTCTTCATCAACTGCCGGCTCTGAAGCGAAGAGCGGCTGTAATTCCCTTTTCACAAACGTGTGGCGATACTTCTGCATGCCGGTGCCCGCCGGAACAATCCTGCCCATGATGACGTTCTCTTTTAATCCCCTCAGTTCGTCGATCTGGGCATTCAGAGCGGCCTCGGTGAGCACCCGCGTCGTCTCCTGGAAAGACGCAGCAGAAACCCAGCTCTCCGTGGTGAGGGACGCCTTTGTTATCCCCAGGAGAAGGGGCCTGCCCTGGGCAGGCGCTCCGCCCGCAACCCTGACCTTTTCGTTTTCCTCCTGGAAAAGGGCCCTGTCCACCTGCTCGCCGATGAGGAATATGGTGTCTCCGGGATCTTCGACCCTCACCTTTCTCATCATCTGCCGGACAATGGTTTCGATGTGCTTGTCATTGATCGAGACGCCCTGGAGTCGGTATACCTTCTGGACCTCGTCCACAAGATAGCTCTGAAGCTCGTTGGGGCCGAGGATGTCCAGAATGCTGTGGGGATTCACCGCGCCGTCCATCAACGGCTCCCCTGCCTTTACCCAGTCTCCCTCATGGACGCTCACGTGCTTGCCCTTGGGGATGTGGTACTCCCTCTGCTCTTCACCGCCTTTCACCACGACAACCCTCATGCCCTTGTGAGCGCCCCGGAACTCCACAACGCCGTCGATCTCGGTAACAATGGCCTGTTCCTTGGGACGCCGGGCTTCAAAGAGCTCCGCCACCCTCGGAAGACCTCCGGTGATGTCCTTTGTCTTTGTCGTCTCCCTGGGTATCTTTGCAAGGATATCTCCCGGGGAGACAATGTCATTCTTGTCCACGAGGATGTGCGCGCCGGACGGCAGGAGATAGCGCGCGAGGTTCGAAGAGCTCGGTATCTTAAGCGTCGCCTTGCCGTGCTCGTCTTTGATCGAGATCCTCGGTCTCATGGAGGCAGGGTAATCGATGATCACCTTATGGGAAAGGCCGGTGATCTCATCAACCTCTTCCTTCACCGATACTCCTTCCACAATATCACCGAGGGCAATCTTTCCTCCCACCTCGGTCAGTATGGGTGTGGAGTAAGGATCCCATTCAACGATCCTCTGACCGGCCTCAACCTTCTGGCCTTCCTCAACCTTCAGCTTGGCGCCATAGACGAGATTGTACTTCTCTCTCTCCCTTCCATGGCCGTCCACAATGGCAATGAGGGCATTTCTGTTGATCACCACGAGAGCGCCCTCTCTGTTTCTCACTGCGTTTATATTTAAGAACTTTACTTTGCCGGGATTCTTGGCATCGAGGACAGCCTGCTCTATCACCTTTGTTGCGGCGCCGCCGATATGGAAGGTTCTCATGGTCAGCTGGGTGCCGGGCTCGCCGATGGACTGGGCTGCGATGATGCCCACAGCCTCACCTATCTCGACGCTGTCGCCCCGCGCCAGGTCTCTTCCGTAACACTTGCCGCAGACGCCGAACTTTGTCTGGCAGGTGAGCACGGACCTTATCTTCACCCTGTCTATTCCTGCATCCACCACTTTTTGCGCAAGCTCCACATTTATCTCAGTATTCTTCCTCACGACCACTTCCTTGTCCGGATCAAGGATATCTTCCGCCGGAAACCTGCCGATGATCCTTTCCTCCAGCGGCTGAATGATCTCACCGCCCTCGATGAGGGATGTTACGGTAATCCCCTCATGGGTTCCGCAGTCCTCCTCGGTAATGATCACATCCTGAGCCACATCCACCAGCCTCCTGGTAAGGTACCCGGAGTTGGCGGTCTTCAGCGCGGTATCGGCAAGGCCTTTGCGCGCCCCGTGGGTAGAGATGAAGTACTGAAGCGGGGTAAGTCCCTCTCTGAAGTTTGCGGTAATGGGGGTTTCGATAATTTCGCCCGAAGGCTTTGCCATCAGACCCCTCATGCCCGCAAGCTGACGTATCTGCGCAGTGCTTCCCCTTGCGCCGGAATCAGCCATCATGAAAATGTTGTTAAAGGATCGCCGCTCCTTGAGTTCTTCCTCGGAAAACTTCTTTCCGTCCTCTGCTCCCAGTTCCTTCATCATCTCATCAGCGATCCGCTCGGTCACGTTCGCCCATATGTCGATCACCTTGTTGTACCGCTCGCCGTGGGTGATGAGACCGTCGGCATACTGCTTCTGTATTTCCATCACTTCCTGTTCCGCGGCCCTGATCAGTTCAGGCTTTTTGGACGGGATGTGCATGTCTGCCATGCAGATGGATATCCCCGACTTCGTGGCCTGGTCGAACCCTAACTTCTCAAGGTTATCAAGGAATACCACGGTGGCGCGCTTCCCTGCCTGCTTGTAGGTATATTCTATGATCTTCGTCAGTTCCTTTTTGGTGATATCCTTGTTGATGAACTGGAACTGCATCCCTTCAGGAAGGATTTCACTGAAGAGAACCCTGCCGCAGGTGGTCTCCGTCATCCGGCCGTTTATCCTTACGTTGATCCACTTATGGATATCCAGCTTGCCGGAATCATAGGCGATCCTTACTTCTTCAGGATCGGAAAATACGGCGCGCCTGCCTTTTATGACGGTCTTTTTCTTCATGTTGCTGAGGACTTCTTCGCAGATGGTCTCCACGAGATGGCCATCCACCCTCACCGTCACTGTCTCCTGTTTTTCCAGCCTGCCGGAATCATGGGCGGCCTTCACCTCTTCAGGGTCAGCATAGATTCTGCCTTTGCCCTTTGTGAGGTAGTAGATGCCCAATACCATATCCTGCGTCGGCACCACAATGGGTTTGCCGTTGGCAGGGGAAAGGATATTGTTCACCGACATCATCAGAACCCTTGCCTCCACCTGAGCCTCAATCGAAAGGGGGACATGAACCGCCATCTGGTCTCCGTCGAAGTCTGCATTGAACGCGGTGCAGACCAGGGGATGCAGCTTTATGGCCTTGCCCTCAACAAGCACGGGATCAAAGGCCTGAATGCCGAGCCTGTGGAGGGTCGGCGCGCGGTTCAGCAGGACAGGATGCTCCGCGATCACCTCTTCCAGGGCATCCCATACCTCGGGATGTTCTTTCTCCACCAGCCTCTTGGCAGCCTTCAATGTAGTGGCAAACCCTTTTTCCTCCAGCTTGTTGAAGACAAAGGGTTTGAAAAGCTCCAGGGCCATTCTCTTGGGAAGCCCGCACTGATGGAGTTTCAGTTCAGGTCCCACAACGATGACCGAACGGCCTGAGTAGTCTACCCTCTTTCCGAGGAGATTCTGTCTGAACCTCCCCTGTTTGCCCTTGATCATGTCGCTCAAAGACTTCAGGGGCCTCTTCGTTGCGGTCTTCAGCACCCTGCTTCTCCTGCCGTTGTCAAAGAGGGCGTCAACCGCCTCCTGGAGCATCCTCTTTTCGTTCTTTATGATGACGCTGGGAGCCTTCAGCTCCATCAGACGCTTCAGCCTGTTGTTCCTGTTGATGACTCTCCGGTAAAGGTCATTGAGATCCGAGGTGGCAAACCGGCCTCCCTCCAGGGGGACAAGGGGTCTCAGGTCGGGGGGAAGCACCGGCACCGCGTCCATGATCATCCATTCCGGCCTGTTCCCGGACTGTCTGAATGCCTCAATCACCTTCAGCCTTTTGGTCAGTTTCTTCTTGACACCGATGGAGGAAGCCTCCTTGATCTTCGATTTCAGCTCGGCAGCAAGGGGATCAAGGTCCAACCCCCTGAGAAGCTCCCGGATCGCCTCTGCTCCCATCCCTGCCTTGAACCGGGATCCGTACTCTGCGGTCTTTTTCCTATATTCTTCCTCGGTGAGGAGTTCCTTTTCCTTCAGCGGCGTATCTCCAGGGTCAATGACGATGTAGCTTTCGAAATAGAGCACCTTCTCAAGATGCCGCATGGTCATATCGAGCAGGATACCGATTCTGCTGGGCACGCCTTTGAGGAACCAGATGTGCGCCACGGGGGTCGCAAGCTCTATGTGTCCCATGCGTTCACG
>JAMCQB010000167.1 GCA_023382175.1 Nitrospirota bacterium
GGACACCGCGCGACCGGTGTTTGCTTTCTCGGTTTTGACTGACTCTGTTGCCTCATTCCCGGGGACCTGTTTTTCCTCGGCGGTTTCTCTCGATGGTATCGTTAATTTGGCGCCGGGCTTGAGTTTGATGGAATCAAGGTTATTGGCATCCTGGATCTTCTGGTGATCGACTCTGAATTTCTTCGCTATCTTGAAAAGGCTGTCGCCTTTCTTGACTACGTACGTCTGGCTTGCTTCAACAGTATTTGCCATAAGGAAAAAAATAAGGGCCAGTAACATAGACGATATTTTCATTCCTTACCTCCTTTAGATTGCCTCTTCCCTCGCCAAGTCCTTGAGGGTAGGCAGCTCTGCAAGGTCTTTCAATCCGAAATACTGCAAGAACTCCTTTGTCGTTCCATAGAGAAGAGGCTTACCGGGAGCCTCCTTTTTCCCCATTATCTTTATCAGTCGCCTGTCCAGGAGCGTCTTTATTACGCCGTCCGCGTTCACCCCTCTCACCTGTTCTATCTCTGCCTTGATGATGGGCTGCCTGTAAGCGATGATCGCCAGAGTCTCCAGGGCAGCCAGGGAAAGTCTGCTCGAAACCTGAGAGCTCTTCATTTTTTTTATCCACGGGGAGTGTCTGGGATCTGTGACCATCTGGTAGCCATTGGCTATCTCCGCTATGAGGATACCACTCTCCCTCGTGCGGTAGTCAGCCGTCAACCCGTCCATGAGTCTCCTGATCTCCGGCTCGTCCATCTCTGTGATGCCCTTAATAGCTGATGGTGTTAAGGGCTCTCCCGAAAAAAACAACAGCGCCTCCAGGAGTGATTTCTTTTCCCTGTCATCCATACAAAACGCTTTAAATGTACCAGAAAGCGGGAAATATTTCAACAGAAAATATGCAATTGGCTCAAAAACAAAGAATTATTGGGGAATCATAAACAATTGGAGTGAAACGGGCGGGATATGTTCATCCCTCCCGTTTACAGTAAATTATTATAGAGATGTTATAGATGGGTGCATTCGCTCCTCACTTAAAGCTCTGTTCTTCCCCGGGAAAGAGTCCCTTTTCCACTTCATCCTTGTATGTCCTGATGGCCGTTAAGGCATCCTCTTTCAGGTTTGCGTACCGCTTCACGAATTTCGGGACGAATCTCTCGAATAATCCAAGGACGTCATGGAGGACCAATACCTGGCCGTCACAATGGGGTCCTGCTCCGATGCCTATAGTGGGAATGGAGATCTCTTCAGTGATCTTCTTTGCCAGGTCCAGGGGAATGGCCTCGAGGATAAGGGCGAAGGCGCCTGCATCTTCGACTGCACGGGCTTCTTCCAGTAATCTCTTTGCCGCATCTTCGCTTCTCCCCTGGACCTTATACCCTCCCATGCGGTGAACGGCCTGGGGAGTCAGCCCTATATGTGCCATGACCGGAATATCTGCCCTTGTCATGGTTTTAATATGCCCTTGAACCTCAGAGCCGCCCTCTAATTTTATGGCGGCAGCCCCCGCCTCCTTGAGGAATCTCCCTGCATTGCGCACCGCATCTTCGATGCCGGTCTGATAAGACATAAAAGGCATATCGCCGATAACCATTGCGTTCCGAGCGGCCCTTGATACCATCTTCGTATGGTAGATCATTTCATCCATCGTCACGGGAAGGGTGTTCTCATGACCCTGTACTACCATGCAGAGGGAATCCCCCACAAGGAGAGCATCAATCCCTGCCTCGTCGGCTATCATTGCAAAGGGGTAGTCATAGGCCGTGATCATGGTTATTTTCTTCTGTTCTGTCTTTTTCTTCAGAAAGTCATTTACGGTTATCTTAGCCATACTTATCTCCTTGACCTGTTTAGATTTTTCTTGACAACCCGATGCTGTTAATGATAGCATTTTTAAAAGGAAATTTAATAAATAACGGAAGGAGGGGGAGCGGATGAAGAGAACGAGGGTCTTAGCAGCTTTGCTTTTCAGCGTTGTTTTACTGATTATGCTATTGCCCTCTTTTGCGCCCTGCCAGGTGAGGAATAACGGCGCGTTTGATAAATCCATCAGGGATAGCATCTCTGATGCCCTTTCCCGGGGTAAGGGCGTCTGCGCTGTGGTGACTGACATGATACGGTCCGGAAAAGACACCTCTGATACGGTGAATAATGCCATATTGATGGGGCATCCCGCATGCGTGGTGGTCAGGTGTGCGGTTGAGGCGGGAGGACGGCTGGATGATGTCATTACCGGCGCATTCAGGGCCGGAGCAACCTCTGATATTATTGCCACCTGCGCTATTGAAGGCGGCGCCGACCCGGAGGCTCTGGCGAGGGCCATAGAGAGACTGGGATTACCGGGGCTGGGGTATACTCCCCCGCCCACAACTCCTGCATATACACCAACGTTCGCTCCGGCCATAGGCGGTGGAGGAGGTGGGAGAGGGACGGTAAGTCCATTCAAGCCATAAGAAAGCACGGAGTGAGAAAATACCTGCTTTTCGCCCTTGTCTTCCTGTGTGTCCTGGCCTTCCACAGTGAGTCACATGCCATAAGGCTCGGCGCTTTGGAGATCAACCCTTTCCTCGCCTTGACCGAACGTTACACTGATAATGTCTTCAATACCAGCTCTGACCTCAAAAGCGATTTCTCTACGGTGATCACCCCGGGGGTGCAGATCATCTTCCCGAGGGTGAAAAAGAAGTACCATCTTGAACTCATTTATCAGGCAGACCTGGAACGGTTCAATACGTTCAAGTCCGAGAATGCGAACAACCATAAAGCAGTGGGGAAATTCGAGGTAAAATTTCCCGGGGGACTTGAGTTGGCGGTAAGCGATGAATTCATCAGGAACCACGACCCACGGGGGATAAATATCGGCCAGGAACTGGATTTTTTCAGGACCAACCTTGCCTCGGCAAGTGCAGCCTATAATTTGTCGGACAGATTCAAAGTCCGGCTGGATTACTCCAACTATCTCGTAGATTACGAAGCCGGGAGGAATGACTTCAGGAACAGGACGGATAATACCCTGGCAGGGTACGTCTATTACCGCCTCACGCCGAAGACCTCGGCATTTGTAGAGTATGAATATCTCGTAATTGATTTCAAAACCTCCGAAGAATTCGACAGCAAGGAGCATCATCTTTACGGAGGCATCACCTGGGATGTTACGGGAAAGACGAAGGGGACGGTGAAAGGAGGGTACGAGGTCAAGAAGTTCCAGGATCCCAGCATCGAAAGGTTTAAGGGCTTTATAATGGAGCTCATTGTCGACCACAACTTCACCCCGCGGCACTCTATCAAGATCAAGGGGATAAGGAGAACGAACGAGACCAATGTCTTCGGGACCAGTTTCTTTATCACGACGGGCGCCTCCATTGAGTATTTTCAGAAGTTTACCGGAAAGATCACCGGCACAGCCGATATCTCTTACGGAAGGGACAGCTATCATGGTGATTTCCCGAGGCGGGATAACACCTGGCAAACAGGGATCGGCCTCATTTATCAGCTCAAAAAATGGTTGAGAACAGAGGCAAAATACAGTTATACTAAAAGGGATTCGAGCGAGCATGACTTTAATTATAGAAACAACACATATTATCTCAAGGTTGTGGCGTCATTGTAGACCTAAGACGCCATTCAAATCCGGACGAACAATGGTACGCCTTACCATCGCAGTTGCTCTTGCAGTTCTCAGCATTCCTTTTCTCCTGCATGCACAGGATTATATCGTGGGGGAAAGGGATGTGCTGCGTATAACTGTTTACGACCATCCCGACCTGACCACGATTGCCAGAGTGAGCGGAGAGGGAACGATCTCCTTTCCCCTCATAGGCGAAATAAAGGTGTCTGGTCTTACGATCCCTCAGATAGCGAAAAGTATAAGCGAATTGCTTGCCGGCGGGTATATCGTCAACCCCCACGTAATCGTCTTCATTGAAGAATTCAGGAGCAAGAAGGCAACGGTCATGGGAGAGGTCTCGAAACCCGGACTTTATGAGCTTCCCGGGCAGACAACCTTTCTGGAACTCCTCTCCAGGGCCGGCGGCCTCACAAAGGACGCGGGCGACAAGGCGATTATCAAGAGAAAGATGAGCCAGGGAGAACAGTCCTTCACCATCGATCTCAAGAGGCTGATAGATAAGGGCGATACCAGCATCGACATGTCCCTCCAGGACGGGGACAGTATCTATATCCAAAAGGCAGGGTTCTTCTATGTCACGGGCGAGGTGAAAAAACCTGATGCGTACAAGTTCGATGAGGGCACTACGGTGCTTAAGGCGATTACCATGGCGGGTGGATTCACTGACAAAGCGGCCGAGAAG
>JAMCQB010000001.1 GCA_023382175.1 Nitrospirota bacterium
TTTCATCCCGACTTCAAGCTCCTGGTTAAATATGGTAGAACGTTGGTTCCGTGAAATTACCGACAAACGTATCCGCCGCGGCACTTTTAAAAGCGTGTCTGATTTAATTACGGCTATCAAGGATTATTTGGAAAATCACAATCAGAATCCTCGGGTGTTCGCATGGAGCGCGCCCGCAGAACAGATTCTGACTAAAATAGCTATATGTAAAGAAGCGTTGGAAACACTACACTAGCGTCCTGTCCGCAAGACTTCTTTCCCTCTTCCGTGGTGTCATTTCGCACATGATACGGAATCCTGCATTTATTTCTCCGGATTCCTGCCTCCACAGTAAAGGTATTTCCGAGACATCGCACGAGAAAACGGGGTTGATAAGGGAAACAACGGGGAGAACACGGGGAGAACAAATATTAGACAACTCATGATTTTGTGATACAATTTGCATATATACGGCAGAAGGGGGGTCTTTATGAAGGATAACGGTTATGAATATTCTGTGGTGAGGGGCTTTGCCTTTTCATCAGTCTTCTGGCTCATCATTGGTCTCACGGTCGGTCTGCTCATCGCATTTCAGCTTGTGGCGCCCAAACTGAATCTTGCCCCGTGGCTTACCTACGGGAGACTCAGGGTGGTCCACACCAACGGCCTTGGTTTCGGTTTTACCCTTGCCGGCATCTTTGCCTGCACCTATTTTATTCTTCAGAGGCTGACCCGGACTTCCCTTGCTTTCCCGGGGCTTGCCAAGTTCCACCTTTATTTTTTCAATGTCACCATCGCCCTTGCCGCGCTGAGCCTTTTCGCGGGAATGAATACTTCAAAGGAATACGCCGAGCTGGAGTGGCCCATCGACATCCTCGTGGTACTCATGTGGGTCATCTTCGCCATTAACGTCTTTGCCACCCTCATAAAGAGAAAAGAACAGCAGATGTATATCTCCCTTTGGTATCTGGTGGCGATGACAGTGGCGGTTGCGGTCCTCTACATCCTCAATAACCTCGAGATCCCGGTGAGCTGGTTCAAGTCCTATTCTGCATATGCAGGGGTCAATGACGCCAATGTTGAGTGGTGGTATGGTCATAACGTGGTCGGCTCGGTCTTCACCTTCCCCATCCTTGCCATGTTCTATTATTTCTTGCCGAAATCCACAAATCTCCCCATTTACAGCCACCGGTTGTCCATTGTCGCCTTCTGGTCCCTGGTGTTCGCCTACCTCTGGACAGGCGCCCACCATCTCATTTATACCCCTGTGCCGGACTGGATACAGACCACCGCCATAGCCTTCAGCATGTTCATGATCGCGCCGTCATGGGGCTCTGTGGTGAACGGATACTATACCATGCGGGGAGACTGGGGACAGATGCGGTCCAACTATCTGGTGAAGTTCTTCATCTTCGGGATCACTTTTTACGGTCTTCAGACGATCCAGGGACCCACGCAGGCATTGAGGTCCCTCTCCGCGGTCCTGCACTACACCGACTGGGTCCCGGGCCATGTGCATATGGGGACCATGGGCTGGGTCACCATGACCATATCAGCATCCTTCTATTACATGATCCCCAGGCTGTACAACACTGAGCTCTACAGTATAAAGCTTGCCAACACCCATTTCTGGCTCGTCCTCATCGGACAGCTGATCTTCTCTTTTACGATGTGGATCGCAGGGATCCAGGAGGGAACTATGTGGCGCGCGACCAACCCCGACGGTTCACTTACTTACAGCTTCCTGGAAACCCTTGTCCCCATCTACCCCTACTGGACCATGCGGGCATTGGGCGGCGTGATCTACTTCGTCGGTATGGTGATATTTGCCTATAACCTTATCAAGACCGCCGGCAAGTCCGGGGCTGCAGCCGCTGCATAGGAGGACGAGATGAATATCTATGGAAAACCGGTAATGTTTGCGATAGTTGCCTTTGCGGTGATCGCAGTGGGTACCCTGGTCACCACCTTCATACCCCTTTTCCTGCCGGCCACAGCTCCAGCGCTCCAGGGCGTGAAGCCCTATACTGCTGCTGAGCTGGAGGGAAGGGATATCTACATACGGGAAGGATGCAACAACTGTCATACGCAGACTGTGCGGCCTCTTCAGCCCGAAGTGGCGCGGTACGGAGAATATTCCAGGGCAGGAGAATTCACTTATGACAGGCCCTTCCTCTGGGGTTCGAAAAGGACAGGACCTGACCTGGCAAGGGTCGGCGGCAAATACCCCGACTCATGGCATTATCAGCATATGAAGGACCCGCAGAGCATGTTCCCGAAATCAAATATGCCCGCCTATGCCTGGCTTGCTGAAAGGAAACTGGATACGACGTACACCGAACGGAAGATGAAGACCCTGGGATTCCCGTACAAAACAGAGGAGATCAAGGCCCTGGAGAGCAAGACCGAACTGGATGTCCTTGTGGCATACCTCCAGAAGCTGGGCAGGGACCTTAAGGAGATAGAAAAAGGTTCGGTGGTGAAGGTTGCCGAGGCTGCAGTGCCTGAAAAGAATCCCTTTGAAGGAAACGCTGATGCAATAAAGGAAGGAAAAAAGATCTTCGAGACGAATTGCGCGGTCTGTCACGGAAAGGATGCAAAGGGAGGGATCGGCCCTAACCTCCTGAGAAAGGATTTCAAATACGGCCGCTCCGACAGCGACCTCTATACCTCCATATCAAAAGGAAGACCCGGGGGTATGCCTGACTGGGAACCCAAAATCGGCAGAGACAGGATATGGAAGGTCATCGCCTATCTGCGGACCATTCAGGAGAAATGATTTGAAAGATCGTGAAAGGAGGCATTCATGCAGGAAAACTATGATGACATAAAAGAGCAGCACAATAAGTTACCCCTCGGCATGTTCCTTTTCTTTATCGGGATGGCGCTATGGGGCATCTATTATATCGCAAGCTATACACCCGCCGTCAGCGGGTGGTCTCAAAGGAAGGTATACGATGAACAGGTGGCAAAGGAAAAGGCCGTTGCAAAGCCCGTTTTGACAGAAAACCCCTACGAACACGATCCCAAAGCCATAGCGGAAGGCAAGGTGCTCTACGCATCCAATTGCTCCGCATGCCATGGAGAGCATCTCAAGGGCGGCGTGGGCGCCGACCTCACCGGCCATCTCAAATACGGGGAAACGGATGACAAGAAATTCGAATCCATCGCGAAGGGAAGACCCAACGGCATGCCTTCCTTTGAACAGCAGCTCGGCAGAGACAGAATATGGAAGGTCCTTGCATATGTCGACTCAGTGCGTGAATATGGGCAAAAACCTTAAAGGAAAGATGCTTTTTTTGAAGGAGAGGAAGAGCTTCAGCAAATACCTGATTTGAAGATAAAGACCTATAGAAACCTGGCAGCCTTTGTGGAAGCGGTGGCCATCATAGGGCTGCCGTTTCTGAGGATAAACGGCGAGGGGCTCGGACACGCAGACCATGTTCCCGAAATCAAATATGCCCGCCTATGCCTGGCTTGCTGAAAGGAAACTGGATACGACGTACACCGAACGGAAGATGAAGACCCTGGGATTCCCGTACAAAACAGAGGAGATCAAGGCCCTGGAGAGCAAGACCGAACTGGATGTCCTTGTGGCATACCTCCAGAAGCTGGGCAGGGACCTTAAGGAGATAGAAAAAGGTTCGGTGGTGAAGGTTGCCGAGGCTGCAGTGCCTGAAAAGAATCCCTTTGAAGGAAACGCTGATGCAATAAAGGAAGGAAAAAAGATCTTCGAGACGAATTGCGCGGTCTGTCACGGAAAGGATGCAAAGGGAGGGATCGGCCCTAACCTCCTGAGAAAGGATTTCAAATACGGCCGCTCCGACAGCGACCTCTATACCTCCATATCAAAAGGAAGACCCGGGGGTATGCCTGACTGGGAACCCAAAATCGGCAGAGACAGGATATGGAAGGTCATCGCCTATCTGCGGACCATTCAGGAGAAATGATTTGAAAGATCGTGAAAGGAGGCATTCATGCAGGAAAACTATGATGACATAAAAGAGCAGCACAATAAGTTACCCCTCGGCATGTTCCTTTTCTTTATCGGGATGGCGCTATGGGGCATCTATTATATCGCAAGCTATACACCCGCCGTCAGCGGGTGGTCTCAAAGGAAGGTATACGATGAACAGGTGGCAAAGGAAAAGGCCGTTGCAAAGCCCGTTTTGACAGAAAACCCCTACGAACACGATCCCAAAGCCATAGCGGAAGGCAAGGTGCTCTACGCATCCAATTGCTCCGCATGCCATGGAGAGCATCTCAAGGGCGGCGTGGGCGCCGACCTCACCGGCCATCTCAAATACGGGGAAACGGATGACAAGAAATTCGAATCCATCGCGAAGGGAAGACCCAACGGCATGCCTTCCTTTGAACAGCAGCTCGGCAGAGACAGAATATGGAAGGTCCTTGCATATGTCGACTCAGTGCGTGAATATGGGCAAAAACCTTAAAGGAAAGATGCTTTTTTTGAAGGAGAGGAAGAGCTTCAGCAAATACCTGATTTGAAGATAAAGACCTATAGAAACCTGGCAGCCTTTGTGGAAGCGGTGGCCATCATAGGGCTGCCGTTTCTGAGGATAAACGGCGAGAGCGCCCTGAGGTTTGACATGCCGACCCTCAGGCTCTATCTTTTCGGGAAGGTCATATGGCTACAGGAATTCTTTGTCGTGCTCCTTTCCCTCCTCTTCCTCATGCTCCTGTTCATCTTCATCACCAACCTCCTGGGAAGGGTCTGGTGCGGCTGGCTCTGTCCCCAGACAGTCCTCCTGGACATAAGTCAGAAGTCAGGCATGGTGAGAAGCAGTCTCGGGCTGGTCATCCCCCACATCGTTTTGGTCCCCTTGTCCCTGGTCGTTTCCGCATCACTGATCTGGTACTTTGTCTCGCCCTATGATTTTTTCCGGATCATATCCGGAGAAACGAAAAGCCCCGTGGTCATCTGGTTTTTCATCAGCATCTTTGCCATTGTCTATCTTGATCTGGAATTCCTCGGAAGGAGATTCTGCAAAACCGTCTGCCCCTATGCAAAGCTCCAGTCCACCCTCTTCGACCGGAACACCCTGGTGGTGGAATTTGACAGGGAACGTGCGGACAAGTGCATGGGATGCGACAAATGCGTGAGAGTATGCCCGGTGGGCATCGACATCAAGAACGGGCTCCAGATGGAATGCATTGCCTGCGCCCGGTGTATCGATGCCTGCGGGTCCGTGACAGAACCCAGGGGAATGAAGTCCCTGATCAGGTACAGTTTCGGAGAGGGGAAAGTCCTCCGGCCAAAGACGGTCATCCTCTTTCTGCTCTCAGTGGTTTCCCTTCTTTTCCTTGTGTACCGGATATCTGCCCTGCCGCCCTTTGCATTCGATGTGCTGAGGTCAGGAGAGTTATACCGCGTAACAGAAAAAGGCGAAATAATGAATATCTATGTGCTCAGCATAAAGAATATGCGAAACAGGGATATCACCCTTGGCATAACTGTCAAAAGACCTGATACAATTAAGGTGATCGGCCCGGGCTCGGTCTCCCTCGGGGCAGGTGAGATCTTTCACCAGAACATCATCCTCCTGTCCCATGAGAAGACGGTGAAGAGAGAGCCGGTTGTTTTTAAACTCAGGGATCAGGAGGGATATGAAATTCAAAGGGGAGGAGCGTTCTTCGCGCCATAAAGGAGGCAGACAGTGAGCGGATGGATTTATTTCGGCTTCACCGTGGTTCTTTTTCTGGTATTCATCGGGATCATTATCCACTACTACAACCCAAAAAACAAAGAAAAGGTCGAAAAGCCGAAGTACAGGATCTTTGACGAGGATGACAAGTGAAAAGACAGGGGGCGGTTTTCACAGTCACTGCGGGAATTCTGTTGCTCGCCGGGTTTCTTGGGGCGTGCAGGCAGTCGCCGCTGGAGGGCAAACCCGACTGTGACCTTGATAAAGGTCTCTGCATAAAAAGGATTGGCCAGGCCGAAGTCGCCCTGGATATCAATCCGAAACCGGTGAAGGCCATGAGAGAGCTCGCATTCACTCTCAGTGTGAGAGGTGCGGAGGCGCCGGGCGAACTGGCCCTGGACCTGAGCATGCCCGGCATGTACATGGGGAAGAACCTTGTCCCGATGAAAAGGGGTGCTGACGGAACGTACAGGGGAGAGGGTGTGATACCGAAGTGCCCCAGCGGCAGGAGGCTCTGGACGGCGGAGGCGGATATACCGGGAACAGGAAAGGTCAGCTTCACATTTCATGTCTCTAACTGACTCTCTCTACCTACTGATGTTCGGTTCAGGGCTTCTGGGCGGCTTCGGCCATTGCATCGGCATGTGCGGTCCCCTCGTGGCGACCTATTCATTACGTCTGAACCGGCAAAGTATCGCTCCTCATCTGCTTTACAACCTTGGAAGGATCACCACCTACAGTTTGCTTGGCGGTTTGATCGGGCTGACCGGTTCATTTACCGGGTTCGTTAAGTCCGTCGAAAGATTTCAGAACCTTACCCTTGCCCTTGTTGGGGCAGCAATGATTGTTATGGCATTCGCCATTGCCGGATGGATACCCTTTCTCAAGAGCAGGGGGCAGGGGGCATATAAAAAAGAACCGGTGACAGGGAGAAGGGAGGACACGGAGAATGAAAGAATTGATGAGGAAAATCGCCGTTTCCCCGCTTCCCCATTTCCCCGTTTCCCGGACTACTTATTGCATTTGATAAACCGTATAACCAGATTCGTTGCGGAAACAAAAGGAGCCGGTTCTTTTTTCCCCATGGGATTGCTCCTGGGGTTCATACCATGCGGGCTCCTTTACACTGCTCTCATCGCTGCTGCAGGCGCCGGGGTTCAGGCGAAGAATCAAATAGAGGGATTTTTTCATGGAACATTACTGCTCCTTCTCTTCGGACTGGGAACTGCTCCTGCCATGTTCCTTCTCGGAAGGATCGTATCGCTGAAAAGTGAATGGCTGAGAAACCGGTTTTATAAAGGCTCTGCGATCATGATGATCGTGATGGGCGTAATATTTATTTACAGGGCATTCCGGTGACAATAAGAACAAGTTATTGGGTTATCAAGTTGTTGGGTCATTGAGTCAAAAAAAGGAAAAATGTCCACATTGAAATGCGACCATTGCCTTTTGACCTTCCCCGAACAGGATGCGGTGCGGGACGAAGTCGCCGGGCAGCAGAAGGTCTTCTGCTGCAACGGCTGTCGCGGCATCTACCGGCTGATCCATGATGAGGGTCTTGCTGAATTTTACGAGAGAAGGGCCGGCTGGAAACCCGGGCCGCCGGAAGAGGCTGAGATCACTGCTGAATCCTTTCTCGATTCGGTAAGGACAGCAGGGGAGGAGAGGGAGGTAGATATCCAGCTCGCCGGAATCCGGTGCGCGTCGTGCATCTGGCTTATCGAGCACTATCTCGGAACACTGCCGGGGGTCCTGGATATCAGCGTAAGTTATGCCACCCACCGGGGGAGGATCAGGTGGCTGGATAAAAGAACAAGCCTCGGGACCATTCTCGGCAGGATAAAATCTCTCGGCTATCTGCCCCGGCCATACTCAGCTTCAGCCATGGAAGGGGAGCTCCAACGGGAGAAGAAGGATCTCCTCATCAGGTTCGGCACTGCCTCCTTTTTCTCGATGCAGCTCATGCTTTACACCGCCGGACTCTATGCCGGATACTTCCAGGGCATCGAGCCACTCTACAAGAAGGTCTTCGAACTCATTGCATGGGCCCTCGCGACCCCTGTGATGTTCTACTGCGGTTACCCGTTCCTGAAAAATACGGTGAGGGGCATAAGGAACCGCGCGGTCAGCATGGACACCCTCATCTTCATGGGATCCTTCAGCGCCTATGGATACAGTGTCATCGCCCTGTTCACGGGCGGTGAGGTCTATTTTGACACTTCCACCATGATCATCACTCTGATACTTCTGGGAAGGTTCATCGAATCAGGGGCAAAGGCAAAGGCAGCAGGAGCCGTAGCTGCGCTCCTGAACCTCCAGCCGAAGGAGACGAGCATGGTGAGGAACGGCGAAGAGCCGGTGCGCGTTCCTCTATCTGCCCTGAGGCCGGGCGACCGCATCCAGGTCATTCCCGGCGGCAAGATCCCTGTTGACTGCGTGGTGAGGGAAGGGGTTTCTGAAGTGGATGAATCCATGCTCACCGGCGAGTCCATGCCTGTCCACAAATCAGAGGGCGCTGAGGTGTTTGGAGGGACAATGAATCTCAACGGCAGGCTCATCCTTGAAGTGAAAAGGACAGGCAGTGATACTGTCATCAGCCGGATCATCAAGGCTGTGGAAGATGCCCAGGCAAGGAAAGCGCCGATCCAGAAAGCCGCTGACCGGGTCGTGGCATGGTTCGTGCCGGTCATCATCGTTGTGGCAGCAGCAACCTTTGTTTTCTGGTCTGTCAGGGGGAGCAGCATCACCTCCTCCCTGATGAATGGGGTCTCGGTCCTGGTCATCGCCTGCCCCTGCGCACTGGGTCTGGCCACCCCCCTGGCAATCCTCGTGGGCTCCACCTTCCTCTCTTCAAGGGGCATACTCTCAAAGGGCGGAGACATTCTCGAAACCATTGCCCGTGCGGATCATGTCTGTTTTGACAAGACCGGAACGTTGACCGCGGGAATGCCCTCGCTCCTGGATACGGTAAGTTATGGGGTGCAAAAGGAATATCTGCACCTCATGGCAGCATCTCTCGAAAAAGATTCAGAGCATGCCGTTGGAAAGGCCCTTCGCAAAGGAGTCCCGGAGGGAAGTCTCCTCCCCATGGAAGGGTTTAGGGCGCATCCGGGAAGGGGTGTTGAAGGAATGCTGAACAGCAGACGGTTGACAGCCGGGAACGTCCCGTTCCTGGAGTCCTTTGGCGTGGAGATCACGGAACAGCAGAGCAAGGATTTTTCCTCCTTCTCATCAAAAGGCTATACGTTGATAGGACTTGCTGTGGGACAGGAACTCAGGGGCTGGTTTGTGATTGCCGATGATCTGAGGCCCGAGGTGCCTGAAGTGGTAAAAGACCTCAAACAGCAGGGATATGCCGTAACCCTGCTTACCGGCGACCACAGGGCCGTGGCAGAAGAGATCGGAAAAAAGGCGGGGATTCCGGACATCTGCGCTGAGGTCTTGCCGGTTCAGAAGGCAAAGCGGATCAGAGGGATGAAAGGATCAGGCCATGGGGTCATCATGATAGGTGACGGCATCAACGACGCTCCTGCCCTCACCGAAGCCGATGCAGGAGTGGCCATGGGCAGTGCAACGGACATTGCCATGGAGAGCGCTGACGTTGTCCTCATGAGAAATGACCTGAGGCTGATACCGCCGCTCCTCAGGGTTTCGAAAAAGACCCTCTCGGTGGTCAGGCAGAACCTCTTCTGGGCATTCTCCTACAACCTCGTCGCAATTCCCCTGGCAGTCTCGGGAATGATCCACCCCATCAGCTCCGCGGCCTTCATGGCTTTAAGTTCCCTCATGGTCGTAGGGAATTCGTTGAGGTTGTATAGAGAGAAACAGTAGAAGTTGTTCTTTATAGGTTAGGTTGTCTCTTCCGACGTGCAAAGACACAAAGTTAGGAACAGGCGAAGAGTGAGAATTTCCGGGATGAAATACTCAAATTATAGGAGATTCTAAATTGCAACTTCCAGGAAGAAAACGTGCAGGTAGTACCCCAAGAAATTTATCTCTCCTAAGTGACAGTTCAAAAGCAGCTTCAAAATCATTAAATACCCGAACTCGCAGGGTTGACCATATTCTCTCCCCCTATCCATTTCAGCGAACTCCTGCGGATGAGCTCCGGCCATATCTGTGAAGGTTCCTTTTCGAAGATGGTCTCTGCATCTGCGGGCATGACATGCCAGCCCCCCAGAGCCACTTCCCGGTCCAGCTGCTGGGGCGCCCATCCGGAATAACCGGCAAACACATGAAACCTCTTTCCGCTCTCCCCTTTGTCGATCATCCGCTGGAGGAGCGTCTTGCTTCCGCTGACATAGACATCCTTAAACACATGGCGGGAGTCTTCGGGCTTTCCAGAGGACCGAACGAGCATGAACATTTGATCGATCCTGACCGGACCCCCGATGTAGAGGGGATCCGTCCGCTTCTTCAGTCCCTCCATATCCGGAAACGCCTTGGAGAGCCTTGCATGAGAAGGATGGTTGATCACCAGGCCCATGGCGCCCCGGGCGCTGTAGTCCACCAGAAATATAACGGCCTCCGCAAATCTCGGATCCTTCATTTCTCTGCTGGCGACAAGGAACTTCCCTTTGGAGAGGGTCGTGTCCGGCTCATGAGGATACTGCAAAGGGGGGTTGGCGGGAATCTTCACAGCAAGAAACTCCGGGTACTCACCGGAAAAGGCCAATCCAACAGTCATGACAAATATAAGGATGAGAAGCATCAGGGCTGACATGGGTGCAGTGGGACAAGAAAAAAAGGAAGATGACACTTTATTCATTTAGCAATCTCACTGTTGGGCGTGGTCATGTCTTTTTGAGAGTTACATAAGTAAGATACCATAACCGTCATTCCTCCGGCTATCCTGCTGAAGAGAAACAGAGGGCCGAACGGTATGACGCTTCAAGGGTCCATTATGATCGCATTTAGACTTGTCATTGCGAGCGGAGCGTCCGCACTCAGGCGGATTCGCAGAGGTGGAAAACAATCTCGCTTTTTGAATAAATCAACGGGTTAAAGATTGCCTCGTTATCCCGAATCCCGAATGCTTTCGGGACGGGATTCCTCGCAATAACAACGAAACAAACATCCAGGAAAGTCCGCACTTCAAATAAAAAAGGTGGCGCTTGCTTTTTCCTTCTTTGCCCGTATCTCTTTGAGACTAATCGTCTCACGACTAAACTTCTTACTGCTTTGCCGCATGAGACACTGAGCAAAGAGGGCAAGACCACCACCTTTACTGCCTCTCTTCTTGATTACACTCTACTCCTTTTTATGACGTCTGTCAAGTTGTTTTTCAATTGCAAAGAGACATAGGAGGACACAAGAAAAAGGCAGAGGAAATCCCCGGCATTGATCTCAAAACACTTCAGAGAAAACTGCCGCGCAGAGGCAATCACAACCCCTTCTTATACGTTATCACCCGGGAACTTGACAAGGAGCCTTCCGTTGTCGACAATAGACGTTGTGAAGAAAGTGCTCATTGTCGAAAGCCTCAAATCGTTGCTCGAACAGGAAAAAAATATTCTCAGCAACAGGAGCCTTCAGATCTTCACCGCTGCATCAGGGGAAGAGGCCCTGGCCATTCACAAGAATGAGAAGGTTGACCTGATCGTCTCGCGGCTCGATATGCCGGGGACGAGCGGTGATTCTCTCTGTTCCCTTATCAGAAAGGACGATACGCTGAAGAAGGTATCGTTCATCATGGTATGCGACAATACGAAGCGGGACCTCGAGCGGTGCCAGAAGTGCGGAGCAAACTCATATGTCACACGGCCTGTTGACCCCGAAGTGTTCCTGGAGAAGGTGAGCCAGCTCATCGATATCCTGAAAAGGACGGGAATAAGGGTCCTCATCAAAGTCTCCGTCAAAGGTGATCTCGGGAATCAGCCGTTCTTCTGCACTTCTGTTAATATCAGCGCATCAGGAATCCTCCTGGAAGTCGACAGGGCAATCTCAAGGGGTGCGAAAATAACCTGTTCTTTTTTCATTCCTGGTTCCGACAGCATTTCTGTGGACGGTGAAATCATGCGGGTTGTGGACATTGCTCCAAACACCTTTCACTGGGGGGTAAAATTCCTTAACCTTCGGAAAGATCATAAGACTGCCATAGAAGCCTTCGTTAAGAAAAAGACATAGCTCGCTCATTTCCGCACCTCCTTTCGAACGCGAAGATCGTCTTTAGTCATAGCAGAATCGCTACGCCTTAGGGAATGACAGGTGCACTATCCGTGGAAAAGAGTATAATTAAATCAGCCATGTGGACAATTTTTCTCCTCATCTTTCTCACCGTGATGTTCGGGATAGCGGCATGGCTCTTCTTCCTCTGGGCGGTGAAGAGCGGTCAGTACGACGACCCCGAGAGGCCGAAGCACCGGATGATGGATGACGAAGACAGTGGGAAGAAATAATACCTTGAGGCTTTTTCAAAAGTATTAACCACAGAGGTCACAGGGAAAAATTTCGTTACACGTTACGGCGTCCTCTGTGTTCTCTGTGGTTTAAGGAGTTTTGCAAGTTCCTCCCTTTGTTGAAAAAAAAGCGCCCTTGCATTAAACTAAATTTCACTGTGCAGGAATTGATAAAGCCGCTGATACAGAAAAATAATTCCAGGATTATCCTTGTGGTACTCGATGGGTTGGGCGGTCTTTCTGTGAATGGACTGAAAAAGTTCGGCGCATGATCGATACCCACTGTCATCTCGACATGTTCCCCGAGTCTGCGGAATCATCGGAGAAGGGAGATGGCTTTGGAGGAGACAGCAGGGAGGCCGTCATCCGCAGAGCAGAGGAAGCCGGTCTTGAAGCCATCATCACCATAGGTTCTGATCTGGAGAGCAACTTCACCAATATCGCCATAGCAGAGAAATATGATGTGGTGTTTGCCTCTGTGGGCATACATCCCCACGATGCAAAAGACTTTACTGATGAGATTTTCAGTCAGATAATAACTTGGGCAAACGCCTCACGCCTCACGCCTTCACCCCCCCATCCCCCCCTTACCAAGGGGGGACAAAGGAGGGGTAAGATCGTTGCCGTCGGGGAAACCGGTCTGGACTACTATTATGATCATTCACCCCGTGACAGACAGAGAGAGGTTTTCAGAAAGCACCTGGAACTTGCAGGGAACGCGGGGCTTCCTGCCGTTATCCACAGTCGTGACGCAAAGGAGGACACCCTTGCAATACTGGGAGAATCAGGCATAGCAAAGGGAGTCCTGCACTGTTTCTCCGGGGACATGGATATGGCGGAAAGGGTCATGGAGATGGGACTTTACATTTCTCTTGCAGGACCTGTCACCTTCAAGAACGCAAAAAAGCTCGCCGAGATCGCGAAGGAAATACCCGACGACTATCTTCTCATAGAGACGGACGCCCCTTATCTTGCGCCCGAGCCGATGAGAGGAAAGAGGAATGAGCCCTCGTATATCGTGCACACGGTGAAACGTTTGGCTGAGTTGAGGGGAGTGAGCGAGGAGGATATCGTGAGAATCACGACCCTTAATGCGCGCAGGCTCTTCGGGATAGGCGAGTTGCCTCCCAGGGGCGAGATCGCTTACAGGATCAGGGACAGCCTTTATCTGAACATCACGAACCGGTGCACGAACAGATGCTCTTTCTGTGTGAGATTCCATTCGGATTATGTGAAGGGGCATAACCTCAGACTTCCCGAGGAACCGATGGAAGAAGAATTAAAAAATGCCATAGGCGACCCGTCCCAGTATCGGGAGATCGTGTTCTGCGGATACGGCGAACCCCTCTTAAGGCTTGATACCGTCAGGAATCTCGCCCGATGGATAAAGGAAAAGGGTGGCTTTGTAAGGATCAACACCAATGGTCACGGCAACCTGATCCATAAAAGAAACATCCTCGGGGAACTCAAGGGCATTGTGGATTCCATATCTGTCAGCCTCGATGCCCATGACGAGGAAACCTACAACAGGATCTGCGCGCCGTCATTCAAGAACGCATTTCAGGAAGTCGTCTCATTCATCAGGGAGGCAAAGGCACATATCCCCCAGGTTCAGGCCACTGTGGTGGAGATGGAAGGGGTGGATGTGGAGAAATGCAGGAAGATAACGGATGAAATGGGAGTTACGCTCAGGGTGCGGAAACTGGATGTTGTTGGGTAAGCCACTGTTTGAACGCTTCGACCACCTCAGGGTCGAATTGCTTCCCTGAGAGAGAGATAATCTCTTTCAGGGTCTCATCCCTTGCCTTCCTTCTCCTGTAAGGTCTGTCGGACGACATGGCATCAAAGCAATCAGCAACTGTCAGGATTCTCGCCATGAGGGGGATGTCCTCGCCCTTCAGGCCCAGCAGGCTGTGGCCCCCGTCCCACCATTCATGGTGATACTTTATTCCGAGGATCACATCCTGCAACTGCCGGAATCCCCCCAGTATCTCGACGCCGATGAGGGGATGCCTCCGTACCACCTTCTCCTCGTCCTCGGTCAGCCTGCCGGCCTTGTCAAGGATCTCCCTGGGAACAGCGATCTTCCCGATGTCATGGAGAAGGGAGCAGATCCTGAGTCTCTCCAGATGCTTCACGCCCAGTCCCATGGCCGAACCGATGCCGATGGCATATTCAGTGACCCGCTCTGTATGGCCGGCCGTCCACCGGGAAGATGCCTCAAGGGCTTTCACGAGGGATTTGATGGCGGCGAGTAAAAAGTCCTCAAGCTCCTTGTAGAGGAGGGCGTTTTCAACGGTGATGGCAGCCTGGGAGGCAATGGCCATCATCAGTTTTATGTCATTGGAATAAAACTCCGCATTGGATTCCCTGTCCGCAAGGACCATTGCGCCGATGACCCTGATCTTTCCAACAAGAGGGCATACAAGGATAGACCCTTCGGCATGGGTATAGTCTGCGTGGCCTGCGTCGGAGAGTTTACAGAAGGCCACAGGCTTTCTCTCGGATACAGCATTCCAAATGATCCTGTCGTCCTTATGGATGGTCGTGTCCTTGTTCCATCTTCCCCTGAAGCTCTTGGTAACAAGTCTTTCATTCTCCTCGTCAAGGAAGAGAATGGCCGCGGTCTTTACGTCCAGGGTGTCCACCGCCTCCTCCACCACTTTCTCCGCAATCTCATCCACGCTCATGCCGGACAAAACCTCGGAGAGCTTATAGAGGAGGGACAGTTCCTCGTAGGTATCGCTGAGTTCCCTGACCGTTAACTCAAGATCTTTTTGTATCCCGGAATGCGCAGCGTTTTCACCCATAATGCTACTTGCCGTCGATAACCTTTGAGACGATTTCGAGCAGGGCCTTGGGACTGAAGGGCTTGGTGATATACATGGATGCTCCGCACTGGAGACCTATCTGCTTATCGGCGTCCTGGCCCTTGGCGGTAAGGAGAAACACAGGGGTCTCCTTGATCTCAGCATCCGCCTTCACCATTCTGCAGATATCGATTCCGCTCACCTCCGGCATCATCCAGTCAAGGATCACAAGATCAGGCTTCTCCCTCCGTATCACTGACAGGGCGTCCCTGCTTTCCCGGAGGGTAACGACATGGATACCCGCCTTCTTCAGCTTGTCCTCGATCATCATAAGGATGAAAGGCTCATCATCTATAACAACGACTTTACTCATCCATTGTCCTTTAAATTTTCTGTCTTCCTCAGGGGAAAATCAACGGTCACAATGGTTCCCCGCCCCAGTCTGCTCCTCACCCTAAGCGTTCCCCCGTGAAGAGCTGCAATATCCTTGCAGAGGGAAAGGCCGAGGCCCGTGCCCTTCGTCTTCAGGCCGTGTTTGCCCCTGAAAAACTTCCTGGTGAGGAGTGGAAGGTCATCATCGGGGATCCCCCAGCCGGTATCCGCGACCTCCATCTTCAGGGTTTGCCCTTCCGCCCGTATGTCCACGTCGATCATGCAATTCTTGTCGGAATAATTTATGGAATTGCTCACAAGATTGAGCAGGAGTTGCTTCACTTTCTCATGATCTCCCCTGAAACCCCTCGCCTCTCCTGCCAGACGGGTTTCCATCTGGATATTCTTTTTTCCTATTATATCCGAAAACGTCTTTTTTATGTCATCAAATATCTCATTAAAATCAACGCTGCCCTCGCGGAAAATCTCCTCCCCGGATTCGATGCGGGATATGTCAAGGAGATCCGATACCATGTCCGAAAGCCTCTTCCCTTCGTTCTGGATGGTCTCTATATACTCCCTTGCCCGGTCCCCGTCCACCTCTCTTTCTATGAGCATTTCGGTCATCCCGATTATGGCTGAAAGCGGTGTCCTGAATTCGTGGGAGACTGTGGTGACAAACTCGGTTTTCATCCTGTCGATCTCCTTCTCCTTTGTGATATCCCGGAAGACCTCCACTGCGCCGATCAGGGTCCCGTCCACATTAATAAGCGGGGCGCAGCTCACAGAGACCGAAATTCTTCTGCCGGAGGGATCGATATAGTCCATATCCTTGGTTGACGTCACCCCCCGGATGGCGCTGGATAAAGGGCACTCGCTTCCGCATAACATCCTCTCACCGCCCGTTTCCTTGTGAATGATCACCTCCTTGCACTTTCTTCCGATAAGGTCTGCCGCGGGAATCCCGAGGATCATCTCCGCCGCCCTGTTCACGGAGGTGATTACACAGTCCGTATCCACCGTATACAGCCCGTCACTGATGCTCTCGAACACAATCCCCGCAAGCATCTTCTCCGCCAGCATTTTTTCGTAGAATTCAGACCGTTCAATGGCAACTGCGAGGATACTGGAGGTGATTTCAAGGAAGTGGATATCCTCTTCCCTGAATTCACGGGGAGATTTAAAATAAAGGGAAAAAACGCCGAGGGTCTTCTCCCCTGTAGAGATAGGCACCGACACCGCAGATTCACTCAATGGCAACGGACGGATACTGCCGGATTCATGGGAGAACGCGGGGACAACAACCGGTCTCTTCCTTTCCAGAGCCTGCCGTTCCACGGAATCTGATCCGAAGTAATTGTCCGGCAGATTGAGCGGGTCTTCATACTCACTGAGGATCGAGCGTAAGATAAGCCTGTTATTTCCGTCTGATTCGAGGAGTAATGCAATATCTGCCTTGAAGGAGTCAGCGATGAGACTGAGGGCGACATCGATGGCGCCCTTGATGTCCGAGGCAGATGCAAGTCTCGAAGACAGGGAGAGAAGACTGTCATGTTCCTGCCTTCTCCTGCCCCTCTGGTATTCGTAAAGGGCGTTGATTCTGTCATAGAGCCGCGTATTCTCCAGCGCTATGCCGGCCATGTCCCCCACTGAAGTAAGTATCCTCTTTTCCTCAGCCGAGAACACGCGGGGTCTGCAGCTCAACAGATAGAGCGAACCGAGGATTCCCTCTCTCCCCTTAAGGGGAATGCAGCAGCAGCTCCTGATATCAGCCCCCGGTCCCCATGGCAGAGCCATTTTACCCTCTTCTCCGACATTATCAATAGTGTGCAGGGTCCCTGTCTCCACAGCCCTGCTCGGGATATTCCCGCCAAGAGGAAGCCTTCTGCCGGTGAGGGAGCAGACAAGTTCCTTCCGGTCCTTGTCGACAATGAATATCCCTCCGTCATCCATATCCAGCATGGCGGCGAGTTTCTTCACTACATTCCGGATGGTAGCCCCGGAGTCGAGGGAATGACTCAAAATGGCGGCAATACTGTTGATCGCGGTCAGCTCTCTGTTTTTCAGCGCAAGGGCTGCCTCGTAAAGCTTTACCTCTGTGACGTTCCTGAGGAGCTCGATGACGTTTATCACATTCCCCTGTGCATCCTTAATGGGACATGCGAGGATTTCGTGCACAACCTGTTCGTCGTCAATCCCCCCATGCTGATGTATGGTCCTGGAGGTCTTTCCCGTGGCAAAGACCTCCTTTACCGGACATTCATCCCCGCTTAAGAAGCAGGGTCTGGACATCTTATGGGAGATCACGTGGCAGTATTCGCCGATCACGGAGGGAGTGCCTTCGGTGAACCCCGGTCCGCCTAGGGTATTCTCCCTATGTGATTTCTCGAAAACCGCCTTGTTCGCCCTTACCACCCGATAATCACGGTCGATGATAAGGATCTCATCCTCTATGCTGTCCATGATGATCTCGAGGAAATCCCTGGACTCCATGATCTCCCTGTTCTTTCTCTCCAGTTCCTTGGTCTTGCCCTTGAGGGAGCTCGCCATCTCATTGAACACCTCTATGACCTCTCCCAGTTCATCCCGGGACGATGGAGAAAGGGTTACGTCCAATTTGCCGTCCCTTATGGACATGGCGCCTCTGTGGAGTTCCCTCACCGGGAGGAGCAGTTTTCTTGAAAAGAAGAGAGAGAGTAGAAACGCAAGGATGAAGACATAAAAGGATATGGTTATGAGGCTGTTGAAGATATGTTCCCGGACCTGCAGGACGTTTATCCCTTCCATCAGCTCCTTCATCTCTCTGCGGGTTGCGAACACTATGGGAAATATGGAAGCAGCTGCGAATACGAGGAGAATCAGGAAGAGTCTATAAATAAGCTTGTTTCTAAACATGGAACAACCTCAATCCGGCAAAGATAATGAGCGCCAGCCCAAGCCATGAAAGGAAAACCACATACAATGGCTTTGCACCTTCCAGGGCTATGGAATCAAAGTCCACCGAAAGACCAATAGCTGCAAGGGCTGATGAAAGAAAGAATTTTGACACCGGTTCGAATATCCTGTTGAGGGAAGACATTCTCTCTTCAACGTTTGCGAGGATCACGAAAAGCACAAAGGCGACCATAAACCACGGTATCGAAGACCCTTTTTGCCTTCTGCCGTACACAAGCAGCATTGCAATGGCAACGAAAAGGAGCATCGAAATCCTTATGAGTTTAAACCTCACTGCCATGCTTATCCCCTCTGCTCCTCCTTCGAGGACAGCAATCTTCACCTGCCCGAGCATAGGGATAGTGGTTCCGGAGAAAAAGGCAAACTCTTTGAACGTCAGCCCCATATCTTCCCATAACGCGGGATAAAAAACCACGGACAGGAGCCCAATAACCATGATCGAAATTATGGAGATAGAAGTGTCTTCCTTCTTTGCGCCGATCAGCGGCGATATGACCGCGATGGCAGAAGCGCCGCATATTGAAAAACCTGATGCGAGTAACACTGACAACTTACCGGGCAGTCTGAAGAACCGTGCTATAAGTGCGGTCATAGCGAAAGAAAATATAAAAAGCACTATGATGGATAACCATGTCTTATAGTCAACATTGTTGCTGAATGTCAGTTGCGTTCCATAAAGCGCAATACCGAGGGGAAGAAAGAACCTCAGCATGAAATCGATACCCTTCTGGAGTTGCTCCTGTTGCACAAGCATATTGGATAAAAGCATGCCGAAGATAATGGACACCGTAAGGGCGTCAAAGGAAGGGTGAGCCTGCGAAAGCAGGAAAGAGACCACGGCGATCAAGAGAGAAAGCGCTACCCCATAAGAATCCCCCCTTTACAGGACGTTTATGCTCACCTGCCGCGCAATGCGGCAGAAAGAAACTCCTCTATCCCCCTGATGTCTACCTCCCCCTGGGAGCCGTCCCTGAGGTTCTTCCATTTCACCCTGCCCGAGGAGAGTTCGTCATCACCCAGGATGAGAACATAACGGGATGAGAGCCTGTCCGCCCTGCGGAGCTGACTCCTCAGGGAAGACCCGTCATAGCCGGCCTCCGCCCATACCCCTCTTGCCCGCAATCTCCCTGCCATCAGAAAGGCCTCCTTTGTAGCCTTTTCACCTATGGGAGCGATGCAGACATCGGGAAATGGCCCTATGACACCCTCGTTATCCCTGAGGAGCGTCGTCAGTCTCTCCATACCAATAGCAAACCCGATGCCAGGAACAGGGGGACCGCCAAATTCTTCCACCAACCTGTCGTATCTCCCGCCCGCCGCCACTGCCTTCTGTGCGCCGAGGTGCTCACTGGTAACCTCAAACGTGGTCCTTGTGTAGTAATCGAGTCCCCTCACCATGTCGGGATTGAGCACATGGGGAATATTGAGAAGGGTGAGTGCAGAGAGGACTTCATCGAAGTGGGCCCTGCAGTCGCCGCACAGGAAATCGGTCACGCGGGGTGCTCCCCTCCGCACTTCAATGCACCGTTCCACCTTGCAGTCCAGTATCCTTAAGGGGTTCTGTTCGTATCTCCTCCTGCAATCCGGGCAGAGATCCTCAAGTCTCGCTGAGAAAAAATCCTGCAATGCACTTCTGTAGCCCGGCCTGCATTTTTCACAGCCGATGGAATTGACTTCGAAATTCACTCCCTTGAGGCCCAGCCTTTCCAGAAGGACCCTGAGCATGACGATAATCTCTGCATCAAGAAAGGGAGCGTCCACGCCGAATGCCTCGACGCCTATCTGGTGGAACTGCCGGAACCGTCCCTTCTGCGGCCTCTCATATCTGAACATCGGACCGGAATAAAAGAATTTCTGGGGAGAAGGGAGATTGTAAAGATGATGCTCTACGTAAGCCCTCACCACGGAAGCGGTCCCTTCGGGCCTCAGGGTGATGCTCCGGCCGGCCTTGTCAAGGAAGGTGTACATCTCCTTCTCGACAATATCGGTCGTCTCACCGATGCTTCTGGTAAAGAGGGCGGTGGATTCTATGATCGGGGGTCTGATCTCCTGAAATCCATGGAGGGTAAAGACCTCCTTCGCTGCCGCTTCAACCTTCTGCCACAGGGAACTATCGGGGGGAAGGATGTCCTGAATGCCCTTGAGGGCGCTGAACCGCGGGGATGAACTCACGACGAGATCCCGCCTGCCTCTTCTCCTTCGCGCTCTTTGTCAAACTCCATCA
>JAMCQB010000059.1 GCA_023382175.1 Nitrospirota bacterium
AAATGCCTTTTTCATCCTCCAATCTATTGACTTCACATTCTCGAGGGCAAAGACGGCAATTCTCCAGTATTTTGTATGCTTTTTTTATGCTGTCGGCTAGCTTTCCCGTGCGATGGGCCTCTATGTACGATGGTATAAACAAAATATTCCTCTTATTTTTATCTCATTGGTGCAACTATTAATATTTTATTGCATTTCACTATTTCATTGCGAGGAGTTGCGCAAATGATGCTGAACGCTGATAAGCTCCGTGGATCATGTTACCTTGATAAAAGGGTATTTCCCCTTCATTTCTTTAGTGATGAGACCAACCCCGGCACGATTTTCAATAGTCTCCACAATGATGATCTTGTGTGGGTCTCCAAAATTGATCTGGGCCTGCTTTCCGGTTCTGTCCGGGGACTCCAAGATAAAAGCATCCATCTCCTTTTCCACTTCGAGACTTGAGTCTTCTTTCCCTTACAATTTAACCATAAGAAATAACACTATCTCTATGGCAATCAAGATGACGATTATGAATTCAAGGAGCTCTGTTCTCCTGTTGGATATCTCCCTGTAAAGCATGTCATAGACTCTCGAAGCTATGTTTATTTTTCTTTCTATGCTTGTCTCCCACTCCCGCACCTTAAAGAGGGAAAGCGCAGATGCGTAAACCCTTGCATAGTAAACATCTTCTGTTACCTTGAGGGAGTTATCGATCTTTTCTGTGATATCAGTGAGGTCCGTAACCGTGCGCAACGCCCTCGCCGCCAGTTCCTCATAGCGTTTGATCTTCCATATGGACGGAGAAACCTGTGTAATAATACGTTCGTTTATGATATCAAGTTCCCTGTCAACCATATCGTCATAGACCCTGAGTTCAAGAAGCTGCGCGTTGGCAAATTCAAGCAGGTCAGGAATGTCCATGCTCCCACTAGGCTCAATGACGAGGGCCTTGTCCCAGCTTAAGACTACGAGGTCGTTATCCGAATAAGAGAAGCTAAAAGAAAGCAGTTCTTCTTTGGTTGCTTTGCTGGGAGGGCTTTCCCCTTCCTCATAAAGAAGGAGACTTCCAATGTCACAAATCCCGAGCAAATCTCTTACAGTTTTTTCAGATTCCAGTTGCCTTAGGTAATAGACGGTGTAGTCCTCTTCAATCCTCTGTTGGTTGACCTGATGAAGAGCGTCTCCAAGGTCGTAGACAAGACGATCGAGCTCCTTGCGAAAGTCTTCTTTAAAAGGCTCATCAACGTTC
The DNA here is from genome assembly GCA_023382175.1 of Nitrospirota bacterium. Classification (GTDB taxonomy): domain Bacteria; phylum Nitrospirota; class Thermodesulfovibrionia; order Thermodesulfovibrionales; family UBA9159; genus JAMCQB01. The sequence goes on from JAMCQB010000059.1 coordinate 1,235, forward strand.
TTTGCGAGAGCCTCAAAGTCTGTTATCTCAATCTCTCTGACCGGTATCTCGAATATTATACTCAGAACGCCGTAATCATATGCCTTTGCATAAGCGTTAACGGTGTATTGTTTTTCGTTGAGGTCCTTTTCAAATGTCTTCAGCTTCAAGGAAAGTGGCGGGTTTGCAAATTCAAAAGCCTTGCTGAAACGTTTTCTGTCGATGCTCTGGCGTCTGTATTCCTTTACCCTTTCTTCGACCTTGATCAGATTTATATCCCAGGCCACGTCATAGAGCCTATATATGAGAATGCCGCCTGAGATTTTTAATCCAGCATCTCCCATAAAGAGATTCTATCATATTTAAAAAGCAATGGCATAAGGGTTCCGGATAACCTCTTCACCACAAAATATTTCAATATGAGCATTCAAACGAGCAGCTTTGATCGTCGCTTTCTTCAACGGGAAATCTTCACCTGTTCTCATTTCAACAATTGCGGACCTGGAGGTATGCTCCACAATCATACAGAGGAATACAAGAAAGGTGCGGAGTACAGGAGGTACTGCGCACTGCATCTTAAAATAAGCCTCTTCTTTACCCTGCCGGCATTATTTCATGAAATATGAAAAATAAAAAATGAAATAACTTGACAAGCTCTTTTTCTGTATATATAATTTGTTTAAGATGAGTATGATCGTCAGCAGGGAGAGACTGAGCAAGCAGGTGTGCTCAATTCTATGAAAAGGGGAATGATAAGGGACGAGAAAAGCAGTTTAATTTTTGTGTCATAGAGTTCTTCTTGCTTTAATGAAAAGTCAAGAAGCGACATTCAATCAAAGGAGGTAGTGACATGAAGGGTATAAGCCGAAGAAAGTTTCTGAAGGGTGCAGCTATCTTGAGTGGGGCAGCAGCGTTTAACGTTTCGCCGGCATTCCTTAAATATGGTTTAGGCGAACAGCCGATTAAATGGGGTTCACTCCATCCTCTGACAGGTGGACTCGCTGAAATGGCTGCAGACCAGAAGCTGGCAGTTGAGATCGCAATTGAGGACATAAACGCTGCCGGAGGTGTAATGGGCCGTCCGGTTGTGGGCGTTTTCCGTGACACAGAGTTCTCAGGTGAAGTGGCCCGCCGCAAGGCCGTAGAGCTTATGGAAAAGGAAAAGATTGACCTTTTGGCAGGGGCTCTCAGTGGTCCGGAAGAATTGGCGCTCAATGACCTGGCTAAAAAGAATAACATTTTTTATGGCTGCTATACTCAGTATATGGTGGATTCGAAAGATACATTCCACAAGTACACTTTCACAGCTAATGTAACCCCATTTCAGTCGGCAGCAGCTGGTGCTATCTGGGCTGCGGAAAACATAAAGGGCAAGCGATGGCATTTGCTTGCAGATAATTATTCATGGCCAAAAATGTTCGTGCCAGTATATGAGCGAATAGCTAAACAGCGAGGAGCAGATTGGACCGGCGTTACCTGGGCTCCATTTCCAAGCACGGATTATTCCAGCTATATCCCCAAGGTACAGGCAGTTAAACCTGATGTTCTCTTTTGTGTTTGCTGGGGTTCCGGACACATTAACCTGATTAAGCAGCTTCAGGAGTTTGGAGTTGCAAAAGATATAAAGGTTTTATTTGCAGTCAGCGACCTGCCATGGGCTGTTGCTGCCGGCCCCGGTAAATTCAGCGATATCCATGCCGGTATGTTGTGGTTCTGGGGGCTTGAGAAGAAATACCCGGCTACCAAGGAGTTCAACAAGAAGTTCTTTGCAAAACAAAAGCGGTATTCCGCAGCATACGGTTGTGCGTCATATGAGCTGACCCGTATGACTCTGGACACAGCAAAAGAAATCAAGAGCTTAGACCATGCTAAATTGAGCAAGGCGCTCGAAGGGCACAAGTTCAAATATCTGAAAGGCGAAACATGGGTACGTCCTTGTGATCATGATTATATCGGCGAGTTCTTCATTGTGAAGGGCAAACCAGCCAATAAGATGGCTAATAATTTTGACCATTATGACTTGGTCTACTCCGTATCCGGTGAGGATGCGGCCATGCCCTGCGGTGAAAAGGGTTTATAAGTGATGATTTCTGATAAACAGCCTGACCTTTCATAGGTCAGGCTGTAGAAAAATCAAGCAGCCATGGAAGCGATTATTGAATTTTTTGGCCGATTAGCGGAAATACCAGCGAACACCTGGATTACTCAGGTATATCTTGGGCTTGTGAATGGTTCAGTATTAATACTTCTGGCTTTGGGACTGACGATTATTTTCGGCCTTATGGGGATCGTTAATTTTGCCCACGGCACCTTTTATATGACCGGTGCTTATTTGGGATGGCTTACCCTGCGGCTGACAGGGAATTTCTGGATCGCCTTGATAGTAGCCCCTATCCTAACCGGCCTGTTGGGTGCAGGCATTGAGCTTACAATGCTCAGGCGAGTTTACAATAAAAGGGAGAGCGTGTATTTGGGTATTCTAATTACGTTTGGCTTATCATTTTTGGGACCTGACGTAATGCGATTTTTTTTCGGCAAAACCGGATTACCTTATGTTACCCCTGCCTTATTGGATGGTACCGCTTTTTCTATAGCTGCAACAAATTTCAGCCGCTACCGACTGTTTCTTATAGGCTCTGCCTTCAGTCTGATATTGTTAATGTGGTTGCTGCTGAAGAAAACTAATTTAGGTTTGATCATCCGTGCAGGCATTAGCAATTCCAGGATGGTGGAAGTGCTGGGCATTGAAATCCGCAATGTTTGGACTGCGACTTTTGGTTTAGGAACAGCGTTGGCTGCGCTGGCCGGAGTTTTAGTGGGTCCTATTTTTGCTGTACAGCCAACAATGGGAGATATGATCATTATACAGAGCTTTATTGTGGTAATAATCGGTGGCCTCGGAAGTTTGATAGGGGCCGTAATAAGCGCCTTAATAGTAGGGCAGGTCCTTACCCTTTTCCCTTTGCTGCCTCATCTGCAGCAACTTGCTGATGTGGTTATATACCTGCTGATGGCCTTTGTGCTTCTCGTCAGGCCAAGGGGGCTTTTCGGTGAGGAAGGAGTGGGTGAGTAGTTATGTCAGGTAGTACTGCTCTAAAGCAGACCCCCAATCCGTCTTCGGTTAAATCGTTATTTGCTTTTGCAGTGGGCCTGATAATACTTTTTGCCTGGCCTCTGTTTGCACAATATACACCTATATTCACATCTCTGGCCACAGAAATCATCATATTTTCCCTTTTTGGCATAGCCTACAACATGGCATTGGGTTACACTGGACTGATTTCACTTGGTCACGCTGCATTCTTTGGTTTTGGGGGTTATTTTACAGGCGCTATGCTTAAATTCTTCGGCCTGCCTGTGATACTAAGTCTTATGCTTGCGCTTGTTGCCAGCTCCATATTGGGTGTTGTTTTTGGTTTCATCTGCCTTCGAAAAACCGGTGTTTACTTTACTTTAGTTACACTGGCCATATCTCAAATGCTCTACTACGTTGCTCAAATGTGGATAGGTGTTACCGGCGGGCATGAAGGTATGGCAGGCATACCACGCCTAGGCTTGGGACAATGGGTAGAGTTGACCAATAACCCAAAGGGTCAGTACTGGTTTGTAGCTTCAGTTGCTGGGATATCTGTTTATATGCTATGGCGAATGGTCAACTCCTCGTTTGGCAAGGTGATGCAGGCCGTTCGGGAAAATGAAGAACGTGCCAATACCTGTGGCTATAATACTAAACGCGTCAAATATGTAGCCTTTATAATCTCCGGGGCTTTTTCCGGCTTGGCCGGGAGCCTTTACCTGATTTCCCAGGAATTTTTTGGCATTGAAAACATCTACTGGACTATGTCAGGTGCAGTATTAATCATAACCCTTTTCGGGGGGACAGAGGTTTTTCTGGGGCCTTTTGTCGGAGCTCTGCTTTTCTTGCTGATGAAGGATTCCTTTAGTCACTATTTCGAATATTGGCAGATACTTACAGGGACCTTATTTGTAGCAGTTGTCCTATTCTTGCCCGAAGGCATTTTAGGCTCTATTGTTACTTTCTTCAGCAACAGAGTTTTAAGGCGGTTGCCTAAGAAAGAGGCATGAGCTTTCAGGGATAGTCATGGATAATGTGATAATAGACATCAAGGGTCTCACAAAGGACTTCGTCGGTCTTAAAGCAGTTAATAATATCAATCTGAGTGTCCGCGAAGGAGAATTGCGTTCTATTATAGGCCCCAATGGGGCTGGAAAAACCACATTTTTTAATTTGATATCAGGCCATTTAAAACCTACAGAAGGTCAAATAATCTTTAAAGGTAAAGACATATCAGATTTGCCGGTCCACAAGCGGTCTCACATGGGAATCAGCCGCTCTTTTCAGAGAACTAACATTTTTCCGCGGCTGACAACTTTTGAAAACATACGAATAGCTGCACAATCACGCAAGGTAACATATGATCTTTGGGGCAATTGGAAACGTCATCATGACCTCAACGAAAAGGCTGAGGAATTACTCAGGCTGATTAGACTTGAAGAAGAGAAAGATAGCATGGCAGGCACACTCTCATACGGCCAGCAGAGATATCTTGAGATAGGTATCAGCCTGGCCACAGACCCTGAGATACTCCTGTTGGACGAGCCTACTGCTGGAATGAGTCCTGTGGAGAGCATGCAGGCAGCAGAATTTATCAAGGAACTGTCCGGTAAACTCACCGTCATGCTGGTCGAGCATGACATGGAAGTTGTTATGGGAATTTCAGATTCCATAACCGTCATGCATAATGGCGCCATTCTCGCTGAAGGAACTCCCTCTGAGATCAGGTGTAACCAAGAGGTACAGCGTGTTTATCTAAGGGAAGAGATATGCTTACGCTGAAAAACGTGAACTCCTTTTACGGGCTTAGCCAAATACTTCATGATGTATCCCTGACTGTAGGTGACGGTGAGACTGTGGGTCTGCTTGGCCGCAATGGCGCAGGTAAAAGCACCACTCTTAACACCATTATGGGCCTGCTGCAACAACGAACGGGCTCCATCAATTTTAACGGGATTGAGATGGCCGGACTCAAACCTTCAGCAATTCTCCATACCGGGGTAGGGCTGGTACCTGAAGATAGAGGTATTTTCCACAACCTGACAGTCCTGGAAAATTTGAAAATTGGCTACCTGGCTGGAAAGAATATCTGGAGCTTTGATGAATACCAGAAATATGTTTTTGGACTCTTCCCTCGACTAAAAGAGCGACTGAAAAACCCTGGTAAAAAGTTGAGCGGAGGCGAGCAGCAGATGCTTTCCATGGCAAGGGCATTGGGTTCAAAGCCAAAACTGCTCATGATTGATGAGCCTATGGAGGGACTATCCCCGGAGTACGTAGAAAGAATTCGTCAAACCTTATTGGCAATGAAGGAGCACAATGTTGCCATCTTGATAGTCGAGAATAACATAAAGCTTGCCCTAGATATTTGTCAGAGGATTTATTTCATCGAAAAGGGTGTCATACGTTATGAGGGCAGTTCCCGGGAGGTAAGGGACAACCCCGGAATAAGATTGCGCTACTTGGGTGTGAGTTGAGATAGACTCAGAGCCCGGACAGGAGGGATTGATGGAAAAAGATATTGCTCCAAAAAACTGGAAAAGGATTAACACAGCCCTGGCTTTCGAGGAACCGGACCAGGTGCCATTTTTCCTGAATGTCAACGGGCCGTACATAGCTGGTTTTGCAAAAGTGGAGCTTAAGGAATACTATCACTCTCCTGAGATTATGCTGAATGCACAACTTGCCCTTCGTCAAAGATTTAACGGTTTGACGCCGGTTATGCCGGACCTAAGTATTGCACCTGAGCCTTCGGCCCTTGGAGCAGAGATCAAATGGTCAGCAGACGGAACGCCGTGGGTCATACCATTTATAAAGGGCGAAGAGGATGTGGAAAGGCTTGAGATCCCGGATGTGGAGAACGCCGGTTATATGACTAAATCTCTCCATACTTATAGATATATGTTCGAAAAAGTAGGCCACGAGATTCCTGTTGTCTTTGGTACGACACATTCCCCCTGGGGAGTTGCCGCCTTAATGCGAGGGACCAGTGATTTCCTTGCTGACGTAATCATGAATCCTGACTTAGTCCGTAAATTGTTGCGCAAAACTACAGACTTATCCCTTCTCTGGCTCAGGACAATGGAGAAGTCAGCACCGCCTGGCACATTCCGTCGGATACTTATATGGGATGATCTGGCATCTTTTGTCAGTCTGAAACAATTCCGGGAGTTCATTCTTCCTGTCTATGAGGAGATATATGGTTCTTTCCCCAGGTGCGAGCGTTGGTATCACAATGATGCGAATGCCACTAATATCTTGGAAGGGATAGCTGAGGCAGCTGTGCAATGCTTCCATTTCGGATATGAGGTGGATATCGGCTATGCAAAGGATAAAATCGGCAAGAAGGTTTGTCTTATGGGTAACGTTCCTCCACTTACAGTGCTTAGGAATGGTACGCCGGAAGATGTATACCGGTCCGTCAAAGATATTATTGAAAGAGCATCAAAGCGTGGAGGACTCATAGTTGCAGCAGGCGGTTACTTAGATGAGGGAACCCCTGAGACTAACATTGAGGCGATGATCGAAGCTACTGAAAAGTATGGGAAACAATAGGAGGAGCCATGGATTGTGAAGCTCTAAAAGAAGCTGTTATTTCCGGCAAGTTTAGGGAAATTCAGGCACTTGTCAGGGCCGCTCTTGATAGGGGAGCGTCTGCTCAGGACATATTGGATAATGCACTGGTTCCTGCAATGGAGGAAGTGGGAAGGCGTTTCTCCGCATCTGAAATTTTTCTCCCTGAAATGATGGTTTCTGCCAAAATGATGCAGATGGCCCTTGATGTGTTAAAACCGATTCTTTCTTCGGGTCACGTAAAAACACGAGGCAAGTTTGCCATAGGGACAATCAAGGACGACTTACATGATATAGGTAAAGACATTGTTATTTCGATGATGCAGGGTGCAGGATTCGAGGTGGAAGATTTAGGTGTGGACTGCCCCCCTGAGCGCTTCATTGAAGCAATTGAACGTGGGAACAGGATAATCGGAATTTCTGCAATTTTGACTACTGTCTTGCCGAACATCGGTAAAGCTATCAAAGCCATTGAAGAAAAAGGGCTACGCGATAAAGTCAAGATTCTGATAGGCGGGGTAGCCACCAGTTTTCACATAGCAAAAGAGACTGGTGCAGACAGCTATTGTAAAGACGCGGTCGAAGGCGTTCTTAAAACCAAAGAGTTTTCTGTCTTGTACGAAGATAATTGAGGGGAAATAAAGGATCTTATCTCATTAGGCTTTTGGATGACAGATTATGCTTATTGTAGCTGAACGTATAAACTCATCCCGCAAACGGATTGCTAATGCCATTTCCGAACGTGATGCATCCTTTATCCAAACTGAAGCACTGGTTCAGGCTAAAGCTGGTAGTGACTATATAGACGTAAACGCAGGCAGTTTCAGGGATGAAGCTGAATGCTTGAAGTGGTTGGTGGACGTAGTTCAGGATGTTACTGATATACCTCTTTGTCTGGATAGTGCAAATCCCGATGCACTTAGCCGTGTTATACCTGTTGTCAAGAAACCTCCTATGATCAATTCTATTAATTTAAAGCCCTCTCGCCTTGAGCCCATCCTTCCGTTAGTGGTTGATTACAAGGCAAAGGTAATCGCCCTTTGCGAATCCGAGAGCATTATGGCTGCCACCACTGACGCAAAGATAGATATTGCCGCCGGATTAGTTGAAAAGGTTACTGCCAGAGGGATACCCCTCGATGACCTTTATATTGATCCTCTGATATTCCCTTTAGCGACGAATAGCCGCTCGGCTTTGGCCTCTCTGGAAGCCATAGAAAGAATCAGGAAAGAGTTCCCGGGTGTTCATACCATTTGTGGTCTGACAAATGTTTCCCATGGTTTGCCCAACAGGAAGCTGGTGAACCGCACTTTCTTGATAACAGCTCTGGCAAGGGGTCTGGACTCAGCTATTTTGGACCCTTCTGATAAGGAACTCTATTCAGCGCTTAAAGCGGCGTTAATCATATTGGGTCAGGACGAGTATTGTTTGGAGTACATTCATGCCTATCGAGAGGGACGTTTGGGATAACTTTTGTTACCACAGTATTACTTTGCATAAGGTTCAGTAACCTTTATGCAACATGAAATATGAAATATTTTGATATGACTATATTAGGTTTATATATTTTTTCTGAGGACAGGAATGCTGAAAGTTAGCAAAGAGCGGCTGAGCAATCAGGTGTACTCAATTCTCAAGGAGATGATCGCCAATCACCGCTTCAAACCCGGCGCCCGCATCAATATCGAACAACTGACCAAGGAGCTGGGAACAAGCCGCACTCCTGTTTGGGAAGCGGTACATCGTCTCATTCAGGAAGGGTTGCTCACCAATATCCCTAACCGGGGGGTCTTCATGGTCGAGCTTACCCCCCGGACCGCGCTGGAACTCTACACTGTCAGAGAGGTGCTGGAAGGGTTGGCGGCGCGTCTTGCCGTCCAGAATATCGATGACAAGGTTATCAGGAAGATGAAGAAATGTCTCGATGAGCAGTACAAGGTCGTTCGAAGAAAGGACCTGGTCGGATATTCCCGCCTGGACTTCGACTTTCACGCCATGGTGTATGAGGCCTGCGGAAACAGCATCCTCCAGGAAATGCTCGAGACGATCAAGGGCAAGATGCGTCCCATCGCAATGCATATCGACCTCGTACTTCCCCAGTTATATGAGGAGCATCTCCAGATTCTTGAGGCCCTTGCAGAGCGCGATGCACAGAAGGCGGAACGGGCATTCCGTGCCCACAACCGCCACATCATAGAGCAGATAAAAGCAAGTGCGGACGGCGATACATGGAAAAACACCCATGGGGAAAAGGCTGAGTTAAAGGGCAAAAGGGTGGGGGCATTGTCAGAGAAAAGGTAAGTCGGCTTAGCGCAGACGAGCCTTTCCAGGCCTCAGTTAACCATCAAAAACAGCATCAATCGTGTGGAAGGAGGAAGTGATGGTGAGAAGTATCAGGAGTCTTTTCGGTTTCATGGTCGTGTGTTTGATCGTGGCAAGTCTCATTATTCCGTTCGGAGCTTACGGTGCAGAAGCGCCGAAGAAGATCAAGATGGGATTGATGTTCGGTCTGACCGGGGCGGCCTCGCCCATCGGACCGGTTCAGCTTGAAGGCGCAAAACTCGCCATTAAGGAAGTGAATGCAGCGGGCGGGGTGAAGATCGGGGGGAAAAAGGTCCCTGTGGAATTTGTTGTAAAAGACGATGAGACCAAACCGGACATCGCCATCCGGAGGTTCAGAGAGCTCATGAACGAGGACAAGGTGGATATTCTCATCGGGCAGACCTTCGCGCCCATTTCGGCAGCCATCAATAAAGAGGTGAAAAAGACCCCCATCGCCTATTTCCCGGTGAATGTGGTGGCCATTACGATGTTTGAGAAAAATGAGATGGCAGAGACGACCTTTGCGATCCACGGTGCTGCATATTCCATAGGGTATGCCGGCGCCTCGTATGTTGCCGATAAGTTGAAGCTGAAGCATGTGGTCTTCTTCGCCCCGGCATATGCTTTCGGGCGGGACCAGTGGGCAGGAGCCAAGGCTGCCTTTGAGAAGCGGGGGATCAAGGCGGAATATATCGAATCCCCTGTGGGAACGAGCGATTACACCTCCTATCTTCTGAAGATCGCAGAGATGAAGCCCGACATCGTCATGATGGCCCACTGGGGAGTGGACGCCATCAATGTTCTCAAGCAGACATATGAAACGGGCCTGAAGAAAAAGACGAAGATATGGTTCGACTGGATGACGAACGTGTTCGGAAGCGGTGTGCCCCCTGAGGCACTGGAAGGCGTGTATTCCCTGATGTCCTGGTACTGGGATATGAAGGGCTTTGAAGATGCTGCGATAGTGAAGGCTGCGGAGAGCTTTGCCAAGAAGTATATGGCTGAGTACAAAAATCCGCCCGATCCCTATGCTGCCATGGCCTATATCGGAACAAAGGAAGCCATAAGGGGAATCGAGCTTGCGCAGTCCACTAATCCCCATGCAATTGCGAAGGCGATCATGGGCAGTCCCAAGTTCGATTCCATGAAGGGTCCCGGAACGTGGAGAGCAGATCACGAACCCCTCTTCAAGTACGGGGCGTTTGTGGTAATCGGCAAGGGAGAGAAGGAGAGGAAGGACAAGAAGTGGGATCTGGTGAAGATCATTGGCGCGTATACGGGTGAAGATTATCTCCCTGCACTCAAGGATCTCGGTTATTAGGGAGAACACAACAGCAGGGGAGAGGGTAAGGTAAGGAGAACATGGCCGAAAGAACGCTCATAGAAACCAAGGGGGTTTCGAAGCGGTTCGGCAGTCTCACTGCGGTGGATAACGTCACCTTCAGGATCGATGAAGGAGAGGCAGTGGGCATTATCGGACCCAATGGAGCAGGAAAGACGACCTTCTTTAATCTCCTTACCGGTCTTTTCCCTCCCACCGAGGGAAGGATCTATCTTTCGGGGAAAGAGATCACCAAAGCGCCGCCCTATAAGAGGGTCATGATGGGGATCGTGAGGACCTTTCAGCTTGTTTCGGTCTTTGATTCCCTGAAGGCCATCGACAATCTCGTGCTCTCCCATGTGAAATTCAGCAGGCAGAGATCAGGCATGAGGTTTTTCTTAAGCAGCTACCGCCAGCAGGAGATCCTGGCTTCATGCACAGAGGCATTGAGGACCATGGGAATAGCGAACAAGGCAGAAACCATGACCTCAGAGCTTTCCTACGGCGACAAACGCAAGCTCGAGATAGCCATCGCCCTCTCCCTGAGGCCGAAACTCCTCCTCCTGGACGAGCCCTTTGCCGGATTGAGCGATGGGGAGATCGCCGAAGTACTGGATCTCATCAACAGGGTGAAGGAAACATTGACCCTGATCATCATCGAACACAAGATATCGAGGATCGTTGATCTTGTGGGGCGGTTGAGCGTAATGCATGAGGGCAGGCTCATTGCGGAAGGGAAACCGAAGGAAGTGCTCTGCGACGCCCTTGTAAGGGAGGTTTACTGGGGAAAGGAAGAAGGACTGGTATGCTCGGTGTAGAGAGTATCGATGTTGCCTACGGGCATGCCATGGTCTTGCATGATATTTCCCTGAACGTGCAGTCAGGTGAAATCGTATTCATTGCGGGGCGGAACGGTGCAGGGAAGACCACCCTGCTGAAGTCCATTGCAGGTTTTCTGAAACCGAAGAAGGGGTCCATTATATTCGACAACCAGACGATCGTGGGACTGCCCCCCGAGAAGATCGCCCTTTCAGGCATACGGTATGTATTTCAGGATAAAAGGGTGTTCACGACACTTACCGTAAGGGAGAACCTTGAGCTTGCAGCATATCCGGTGAAGGAGAAGATCTCCGATGCCATCAAAAGAGTGGTCGAAATCTATCCCAGGATCGAAAAGTTTCTCGATGCTCCTGCAGGAGGGTTGAGCGGAGGGCAGCGCCAGATACTCCTCATCGGGAGGGCCCTCATTGGAAAACCAAAGCTTCTGCTGATCGATGAGCCCACCGAAGGGCTGGCTGCGGGCACTATCAACGACATCCTCAATGTCCTGAACTGCATGAAGGGGAACGTCTCTATGCTCATCGTGGAGCAGAACCTGTCTGTGGTCGGGATGCTCTCGGACAGGATATATATCATGCAGGAGGGAAAGATTATCAAGGAGGTGGCTGATAAGGAGGAGATGAAAAACAAGGAACAGTTGGAGAAATATCTGTAGGCTTATGAAAGCCGCATACCAGGAGGACGCTATGAAGAAACAGAAGATTGAAGCGAGCAAAACCGCTATCGTGCTCATCGAGCCCCAGTATGATTTCCTCAAGCCCGGCGGCTCGATGTATCAGTTCATCGCGAAACAGCTGGAGAAACGGAAGGTCATCCCGAACCTTGTGAACCTGGTGAACAAGGCAAGGAAGAAGGTGAAGAAGATCGTCTATGTTCCCTTTGAGGCCTTTGAACCGGGATTCCCTGAAATCGACCGGCAGGGGCCGGGGATGTGCGGTCTCCGCGGTCTCGAGATCGACATGCCCACAGGCTGGAAGATCCACGGAAAGCCGGTGAGCGGGGCATGGGTAAAGGGAACGCCGGGTCCTGAGATCATCCCGGAACTGACGCCGAAGAAGGGAGACCTCATCGTGAGGGGGAAAAAGACCCTGGATGCCTTCTGGTCCACCTCCCTGGATTACACCCTCAGGACGAACATGGTCGAGTGGGTGGCCATGGTGGGATTCCATACCAACTGGTGTGTCGAGTCCACGGCCCGTTCTGCATATGACAAGGGATACAGGGTCATTGTCATCGGTGACTGCACCGGCACGGACACCCAGGAAGAACAAGACTATGCAGAGAAGTATATCTTCCCCAAGATCGGTGTTGTGATGAACCATCAGGAGTTCCTGAAGAGCCTGATATAAGGGGAACAAAAAAACGGCCCACCCCGTCCTGCTCAGCAGGGCGGGGTGGGCTGGGAATGCGGGAAAAGCAATGGAAGAGGGAAAAAGCAAAGGAATGCAGAAGGGGACCGGAAGAACATTCCTTGAACTTGCGGTGATCGTGGCCGCCTTTTTTCTGTTGTCCGCTGTCATTGGAATATACCGTACGCCGGATTTCATTATTTTTTGTATCTACGTCCTCGGTTTTAATCTCCTTTACGGGTACATGGGAAGGCTCTCCTTCGGCCACATGCTCTATCTGGGAACAGGCGCCTATGCTGTCACCCTTTTCACCGAGCACGTCTCCCAGAATCCCTTTCTCGCAATCCCTGCCGGGGTTCTCGCAGGGGCTTTTATAGGGTTTGTCCTTGGACCGATCATCGTGAGGACGACAGGAGCATGCTTCGCCCTTATCAATCTCGCATTCAATCAGATAGGGTATTTCCTTGTCCTTGTGGCGTTCTCCAAATATACCGGCGGAGAGGACGGCATGTCCGCGGCATTCGCAAAGATCGGTTTTATGAACTTCGTAAAGAAGCCGGTTATCTTCGGCTTTACCCAGTAAACCTCTCTCCTCACCTATTATCTCCTGAAGAAATTCACCACATCTCCTTTCGGACTGCTCATCAAATCCATCAAGGAGAATGAAACCAGGGTGAAATTCCTGGGATACAATACCTTTATTTACAAATGGATTACCTTCATCCTCTCCACTTCCATTGCGGCCTTTGCAGGGGCGCTGTCCATCCTCAATTACGGATATGTTACCCCCAGTTTCATTGATCCCACGAGGAACGTGGAAGTGATCTTCGCGACTCTCATCGGCGGACCCGGGAACCTTTACGGCGCCCTCATCGGCGGCGTTCTCTATATGGTGATCAGCAACTACCTTGCTTCTTATATCCCCAGGTGGGAGATGTTCCTCGGAATCGCCCTCCTGATCGTCGTCTTCAGGTTCAGGAAGGGTGTCTGGGGATATATCAGTGACAAACTGAAACTGAGAGCAGAAACAGCATGAAGGGGAAACCATGATAAGCACCATCGCTTACGGCCTGACCATCGGGGCGATCCTGTACATCGTCAGTGTCGGACTCTCCCTTACCTTCGGAACCATGAGAATCGTCAATTTCGCCCATGGGTTTATCTATACCATCGGCGCTTATCTCCTGATCACTCTTCTGCCCTTCGCAAGAGAAAACTTCTTTCTGAGCGCCCTGGTCGCGGTCATCGCTGTTATCCCCATAAGCTATGTCATCGAGCGGTTTATTATACGGAGGCTCTACGGGGTATCCATCGATTATGCCATCATCGCTACCTATGCCGTGGTGTTGATCGGAGTTGACCTTATAAAGTGGATATGGGGCGCAACCCCCATACCATTGGCAGACCCCATAGGGAAGGACGTCTCCCTCGGTCTTGTGACACTGCCCCTTTACCGTATTGTCATCATTCTCGTTTCCATACTCCTCTCCACTGCCCTCCGGCTCTTTTTCAAAAAAACCGTGGTGGGAAAGATCGTGGTGGCTGCCCTTGAGGACAAGGATGCGGTGAGGAGTCTGGGGATAAACGTGGACAGATATTTCGCCTATGTTTTTATGCTGGGAAGCTGCCTTGCAGCCCTGGGCGGAGTGCTCTATGCCCCCATCACGTCCATACACCCTTATATGGGCTTCATGATACTCCTCATCAGTTTTGCCGTGGTTATTGTTGGTGGGCTCGGCAACCTGAGGGGAACGTTCATTTCCGCCTTTGTCCTGGGTCTGGTCATGGCGATAACGGGGAGATATTGGGGCCCTGCAGCAGAGACCATGGTCTTTGTGGTCATGGCAATAGCGCTGATCATAAAACCTATAGAGGTGTAGAAACCTTTTTTTACCAGCGAAGGTCCTTCTCAGGCATAAGATTCACCGATTACTCAAAGGGCACAGGAACGGATTAACGCCGCCTTTCGTAAGGAGCATATGGAATCGAACTCTCGCAGAGATCAGATCACTGAACTGTTCCATGCAGCATTGCATGCTGCCGATCCCTATGAGGCGGTGCGCCACCATACCGGTAAGATTCTCTCTGTTTATGAAGAGGAAGGCTTTCAGAGACTCGTTGTCATCGGTTTAGGCAAAGCTGCATCTCCCATGCTGAAGGCGACAATGGACGATCTCGGAGAGAGGGTGAAAGAAGGGATTATCATAACAAAATACGGGCATGCGGACCAAACGTATGAGAGCGATATCATAAAAGTCTATGAGGCAGGGCATCCCCTGCCCGATGAAAACGGAGTGAGGGGCACAGAGGAGGTCATAAACCTCCTTAAGGAGGCAGACAGGAACACCCTTGTGCTCTGTCTCATCTCCGGGGGAGGGTCCGCCCTTCTCGTCTCTCCTTATGGCGGGATAACCCTCCAGGAAAAACAGAAGGCCACAGAGCTTCTCCTCAAGGCAGGAGCGGATATCTTTGAACTCAATGCCGTGCGAAAACATATCTCGGAAGTGAAGGGGGGAAGGCTTGCTGAAATTGCCTATCCGGCATGGGTAATATCCCTTATCCTCTCTGACGTCATCGGTGACAGGCTGGATGTCATTGCGTCCGGGCCCACAGCTCCCGACAAAACGAGCTATCGGGATGCCCTGAGGATAATCGAGCGGTATAGGCTGAGGGATGCAATGCCATGGAGTATCATGGATACGCTTGCCGGAGGAATCAGGGGTCTTGTCCCTGAAACGCCCAAGGAGTCCAGCCCTGTTTTCCAGAGGGTCGAAAACATTATTGTGGGAAGCAACAAAAAGGCCATTGCGGCAGCGAGGGAAAGGGCGGTTACCCTTGGTTTTGAGACCAGTGTCGTCTCGACCGAAATTCAGGGGGAAGCACGCTTTATCGGAAAATGGCTCGCAAAAAAGGCTATGGAGCTGAAAGCTTCCCGGCTTTCAGATGATAAGATATGCCTTATTTCGGGGGGAGAGACCACGGTTACGGTGAAGGGCAACGGGAAAGGAGGCAGGAACATGGAGCTTGCCCTCTCTTTTGCCATGGAGATAGAAGGAACGAGCGGCATTACCTTTCTCTCGGCGGGGACAGACGGCACGGACGGGCCGACTGATGCAGCGGGTGCTGTTGTGGACGGTGAAACGGTTCCAAAGGCAAGAGTCCTGGGTATGAGCCCTGAAGAGTATCTCGAAAACAACGATTCCTACCATTTCTTTGAGAAGGCCGGCGGTCTCTTCATTACCGGCCCTACAGGAACGAATGTCATGGACATCCAGATAACGTTCCTCAATTCGTGAAGGCATTGAGCGCATTGCGCCTGAAGGCCGCCTGGTAAACCCCGCACAAGTTGACAGCATTCACTTCGATATGGTTTAATAAGACTGCCTTTAAGAACAGCCCGGTGAGGCTGTGAAGGCAAAGGAGCCCAAGCTGCTGAAACAATACCAAATTAACCTTTCCCATGATTGATGGGGAGGGTTTTTTTATGCCTGGAATGACAAAGGAACTTCTCAACAAAAAAGATATCGAGAGGATACTCTCGCGCATGGCCCATGAGATCATCGAGAAGAATAAGGGAACAGAAAATCTCTATATTGTCGGTATCCAGAGGGGCGGGGTACACCTTGCGAAAAGGATTTGCACGCGAATCAAAGCTATCGAAGGCGTTGATACCCCTGTCGGCTCCCTTGACATATCTCTTTACCGGGACGACCTTGGCATGAGGAAGGAGCATCCTGTGGTGAGAAGAACGAATATCCCATGGGATCTCACGGACAAGAAGATCGTCCTGGTGGACGATGTGCTCTTCACCGGGCGTTCCATACGGGCGGCAATGGATGCACTCATGGACTTTGGAAGACCGTCCCAGATACAGCTTGCGGTGCTTCTCGACAGGGGACACAGGGAGCTGCCCATAAGAGCGGATTATGTGGGAAAGAATATCCCTACGTCGAGGGGAGAGAACATAGAAGTGCAACTTGAAGAGGACGGCCGGGAAGACGGCGTATATTTGGTATTGTCGGGTGAAGATGCTTAAGGACCTGGTCGGCATAAAGGAAAGTTCCAAGGAGGATATTGAACTCATCCTCAGCACCGCCTCTTCCTTCAAGGACGTGCTGAAGAGGGATATCAAGAAGGTTCCTACCCTCAGGGGAAAGACGACCGTAAACCTCTTCTTTGAGCCTTCCACGAGGACAAAGACCTCCTTTGAACTGGCAGAAAAGAGATTGAGCACCGATGTGCTGAACTTCTCGGTGCCAACGAGCAGTGTGGTGAAAGGCGAGAGTCTTTATGATACGGTAAAGACCATCGAAGCCTACGGTGTGGATTTCATTGTGATACGACATTCTTCCAGCGGGGCGCCCCATTTTATTGCCAGGAATGTGAACGCATCGGTCATCAATGCGGGTGACGGGATCAATGAGCACCCTACCCAGGCATTGCTTGATGCCTTCACTATTATTGAAAAGAAGGGAAGTCTCCAGGGGCTTACCATAGCCATCGTGGGAGATGTCTTTCACAGCAGGGTGGCGAAATCCAATGTATATCTTCTCTCCAGATTTGATGCCCGTATCAGACTCATCGGACCGCCGACCCTGGTTCCGGAGATGAAGGGGTACAACGTTGAAGTATTGTCTGACATGGATGAGGGGCTCAAGGACGCAGACGTGGTCATGATGCTCAGGATTCAGATGGAAAGGCAGGGGAGGGGATTTTTTCCGACCACCCAGGAATACTTTCGCTACTGGGGACTGGACATGAAGAGGCTTAAACGTGCGAAGAAGGATGCCCTTGTGATGCATCCCGGCCCCATGAACAGGGGTATCGAGATATCCTCTGAGGTGGCGGACTCTTCCCAGTCGGCGATCCTGGATCAGGTGACCAACGGCATAGCGGTGAGGATGGCAGTGATGTATCTCCTGAGCAGGGAAGGGGAAAATGGATAACACCATACTTATCAAGAACGGTCATATCATCGACGCTTCCCAGGGGCTTGACGGTGTTGGGGACATCCTGATCAAGGACGGGAAGATAAAATCCGTAAAGCGTGAGGGGTCAGGAGTCAGGAGTCAGGAGAAAGAGCAGAAACTCAAAACCCAAAACGCAAAACTCAGAATCATTGACGCAACGGGATTATACGTACTCCCCGGTCTTGTGGACATGCATACCCATCTGAGGGAACCCGGTTTCGAAGGCAAGGAGACTATCAGTTCGGGGACCATGGCTGCAGTGAGAGGAGGATTCACCTCTGTCTGCTGCATGCCGAACACTGACCCGGTGAATGATAATGAGACCGTTACAGAGTTCATCCTGCGAAAGACCTACGCCGAGGGAGCATGCTATGTCTTCCCCATAGGCGCGATCTCGAAGGGTCAGAAGGGCGAAGAACTTGCCGAAATGGGGATGATGTACGAGGCAGGGTGCGTGGCTTTTTCCGATGACGGCCATCCCGTGATGAACAGCCTCCTGATGAGACGGGCCCTGGAGTATTCAAAGGTTTTTCATGTCCCGATCATCTCCCACTGTGAAGACCTCAACCTTTCGGACGGCGGGGTGATGAATGAAGGAACGGTTTCTACATTTCTCGGATTAAGCAGAATGCCCGCAGCTGCTGAAGAGGTGATGGTGGCAAGGGACATTATCCTTGCGGAACTGACCGGCGGAAGGCTCCATATCGCCCATGTCTCTACAGAAGGCTCGGTGAGGCTTATCAGGCAGGCGAAGGAGAGGGGGATACGTGTCACCGCTGAGACCTGTCCTCATTATTTCAGTATTACAGAGGAAGCGGTGAAGGAGTACAATACCAATGCGAAGGTGAATCCTCCCTTGAGGACAGAGAGGGATGTCGAAGCGATAAAGGAGGGGCTGGGAGACGGCACTCTTGATGTCATCGCCACAGACCACGCCCCCCATCACAGGGACGAGAAACTCAGGGAATTCGATAAGGCGCCCTCCGGCATATCAGGGCTTGAGACGGCGCTGTCCTTGAGCCTGAGACTCCTTCATGACGGCGTCCTGACTATGCGGCAGCTTGTGGAAAAAATGACGCTGAACCCTGCGCGAATAATGGGATTAAGAAGGGGCACATTGAAAGCGGGCTCCGAAGCGGATGTGGTGATTGTTGATGCAAAGAGAGAATGGAAGATTGACCCTGAGAGGTTTGCTTCCAAGGGAAAGAATACGCCCTTCCATGGCTGGGCACTGAAAGGAATGCCTGTGATGACCATATGCAAAGGGAAGCTATATGAATAAGGCGCTGCTTGTGCTGTCGGATGGCGTGGTCTTCGAAGGCACATCCTTCGGTGCAGAGGGAGAGGCTATCGGAGAAGTCGTCTTCAATACCTCCATGACGGGATACCAGGAGATCCTCACAGACCCGTCATACAAAGGCCAGATCGTCACCATGACCTATACTGAGATCGGCAATTATGGGGTGAATGAAGAGGATATCGAGTCCGCAGGAGGGATCAAGGCAGAGGGCTTTATCGTGAAAGAGGCATGCGATTTTCCTTCCAACTGGCGCTCTGGAAGGTGCAAGGTGCAAGGTGCAAGGTGCAAGGTGATAAAATCATTAGGAGATTACCTGAAAGAATATAACATCGCCGGCATTCAGGGCATCGACACAAGGGCATTGACGAGGCATTTGAGGAATCATGGTGCACAAATGGGGATCATCTC
>JAMCQB010000158.1 GCA_023382175.1 Nitrospirota bacterium
CTACCCCTCATTCTTCGCTTGCTTAGAAGAAACTGCCGAAGGTGAATTCGATCTTGCTCGAGCTCTCTCCCTCTTTTTTCCTGATATTATACCCCCATTCAATCCTTATGGGACCCAGGGGGGAAATCCACCGGAACCCTCCGCCGGTGGTGTATCGGAGCTTACCAATGGGTTCGGCCGCGTCATACGCATTCCCTGCATCGGCGAATACCACCCCTTTGAGCCTCAGCTCGGAGAATATGGGGAATATATACTCTGCGTTGAATATGAGTTCCTTTGTGCCCCCGATCAGTTCTCCCTTGTCGTCCTTCGGTCCGGCCTGGCAGTAGCCGAGTCCCCGCACCGTGTAAATTCCTCCCACACAGAATCTTTCGTACAGCGGAAGGGCTTTGTTGAATACCCCCTTTGCATATCCCAACCGCCCCCTCAGCGCGATGGTGGTGCTCCCCACAGGGAAAAACCATGCTGAGTCAGCAAGGCCCTTGATAAAGGCATTATCGCCGCCAAGGCCAGCAAAGGTGAAATATACCGAGTTTCTTGACCCCCGTGAAGGGTCGAGATAATTATCCCGGGAATCCCTTGTTATGGAGGGGGAGACACTGCTGGTCACCTTGGTGCCTAGCTGCTCTGTTATGATGCTGGAGGCGGTATCGCTCACATTGTAGATGGTCGCTTTTTCGATGTTGTAGGACAGGGTCGCACCCCAGTATTCGCTCAGTTCCTTTCCGAAGCCGAAGCCGAAACCGATTGCTTTCTTGCTGTAATCGATGTAATACTTTGTTGTCCTGTAAATATCTGTAGTGAAGGAAATGGGTTTGTCCATGAACCACGGGTCTTTGAAGGACAGCTGATAAAAGGATGTCCTGCCGCCCAGTTCGCCCCTCAGTTTGAGGTACTGGCCCCGTCCGAAGAGGTTCCCCTGGGTGATATCCACCATACCGATGAGCTTGTCCACTGAGCTGTAACCACCGCCGACGCTCAGAAACCCGGTGGCCTTTTCTTTCACCTTGATGTCAATATCCAGACGCTTTTCTTCATATCTCGGTTTTGGGGCCATGTCCACCGCGTCAAAGAAGTTGAGGTTATTGATCCTCTCGTAACTCCTCTTAAGAAGGGCGCTGTTGAAGATATCACCCTCATCCATGCGCACTTCGCGTCGTATGACCTTGTCACGCGTCTTCGTGTTACCGGATATCTCGATCCTGCCGACACGGTAAATATCCCCTTCCTCCACCTTGTAGGTCAGAGCGAGCTGTTTTTTGGCATCCTCGGGAACGATCTCGGGGAAGACATTTGCCAGCGCATATCCGTTCTGTGTGTAGAGGTCTGTCACGGCGGCGATGTCCTTCCGTAACACCTCTTTGCTGAACACCTTGCCGGGAGCGGAGGATATCAGCTTTCTCAATTCTTTCTCGGGGAATGCCTTATTTCCGGTCAGGTTCACCGCTGAGATCTTGTACTGGTCTCCCTCTGACACATGAATGGTTATGCTCATGCCTTTTTTATCAGGAGTGAGCTGTATCTCAGGGTCCGAGACTACGGCCTTGATAAACCCGTTGTTGAAGTAAAGGTCCTTTATTGCTTCGAGATCGGCATTCATCGTATCTTTTTTGTAGTATCCTGATGACGTAATGAATGAGTAGATCTTCCAGGCGCTTGTCTTCATGGCGCCTCTGATCTTTCCCGCTGAGATCACCTTGTTGCCGACTATGCTTATGTTCCTTATCTTTACTTTTTTTCCTTCATCAATCTGATAGGTGAGGTAAACCTCGCTTTCGCTCACCTTGTTGATCACCGGGACGATCTTTGCGAGCCAGTAACCCTCTTCCTCGTAAAAAAGCTGGAGCTTGCCGGCATTGTCCTGAATGAGCGTGGTATCTGCAATGGCACCTACGGTTATCGTGGTCTTCTCCTTCAGTTTATCGTCCTTTATCTCATTATTGCCCTGGAATTCGACGCGGATGACCGTGGGTTTTTCTTTAACGATATAGATCACCTTTATGCCGCCTTCCAGTGTCTCGATCTCTGTTTTCACGTCGTCGAAGTATCCCATCTTGAAGATATTTTTGATGTCCTCGGAGATCTTCTCATTGGAGAGCTGCTCACCGATCTTCTGAGTGATCTTGGCTTTCACGGCGACCTCTTCAATCCTCTTCAGCCCCTTTACTTCAATGGAGTTCACGAGGGGGAGCTGTTCCTGAGCGAGGGCGAAGCCGCCTCCTATTAAGAGAGTTGCAAGATACATCAGCATTGCTGCCCACAACCTTACCATGTGTCCCTCCCTTTATGATCCACGGAGAAATTTTTCGTGCGTAAATAAAGAAAAAATAGCGTGTTAGTATAGCCTTCCATGGGGAACTATGTAAATAGGAAAAATGAAGGGGGACGGGAAGCCTTGACATACCCGCGGGATTTCTTTAAATTGAGGTTATTCAGTGAGGAGGTCATGCAGTCTAAGAGACCATGTCGATAAAGGGTGAATTGAAATCAATGCCGGCCCCTGACCTGTTTCAGTGGCTCGAAATGAACAAAAAAACAGGGGTCCTTACCCTTACCCATCACGAAAGAGAAGTGGAGAAGTGCATCTGCTTTAAGGGGGGGAAGATCATATTCGTCTCTTCCAGGAAGGAAGGCGAAAAGCTCGGTGAGTTTCTCTCCCGAAACGGCCATATTGATGAAGAGAGGATGAAAGAAGCACTGTTTCAGAGTAAGGCAGAAGGTGTTCCGTTCACCCATTACCTGACCGAGAAAAAGATCGTGCCCAGGGAATTCCTCATCGTTGCCATAGGCGAGCTTGCCGCGGTGATCTTCTCCGACCTTCTGGACTGGGAAGACGGGTGCTTCGAGTTCAGTGAGGGGCTGCCGGATATTGTTACCAGCGGTCCTGTTTTCCTCGACACGGGTCATCTCATTTTCGAGGCGGTGAGGAAGCACGATGAGATAGAGAGAAGGGAAAAAGGGTGAGGAGCAACCCCGTCTCGCTATTTTTCAAATATCTCCAGATCGAGCAGGCGGGAGCGCCAATGTGTTGTCATCTGTCCGGCGCGGGCATGTCTTTAAATACAACTTTTCCTCTCCATATTCAGGCAGACAAAACACGCACCAAATTTTGTCTGGAAATTATAGCTGACATGAGGAAAATGAACAAATTGCCCTGCCTCTGTTGACAAATTTTTCTTTATTTGATAAGATGTTAACACATCTGGAGGGAAGCTTATACCGCCTTTGTCCGGCAAGCCAAGGAAATCTCAGGAAGGAAAAGAATTAATAACCATGCATTCCGAAGAATGGATTTACGGCCTTAACCCTGTTCTCGAAGCCCTCAGAGCGGGAAGGAATATAAAGACAGTGTATATTTCATCCGGCAGGCGTGAAAGGGTGGGGCAGGTAAGGCAAGAGGCGGAGAAGAGAAGGATTCCTGTAGAGACCCCTGATTTCACCTTTTTTGAGAGCAGGTTCCCCAAGGGACATCAGGGGGTGGCTGCCAGGGTGGTACAGAGGGGATATATCAGTCTTGATGAACTCCTCGCCATCCCCGCGAAAAGGAACGAACCGGCATTGTTTGTTATCCTTGATGGTATAGAGGACCCGCGGAATTTCGGCGCCATACTGAGATCATCGGATGCGGCAGGCGTTCACGGTGTCGTTATCCAGTCCCACAGGTCAGCGAGCCTCGGCCCTGAAGTGGCAAAAACCTCTGCAGGGGCTGTTGAGTATATCCCTGTTTCCATGGTTCCGAACATCAAGCATGCCATGCGGGAGATGAAGGAAAAAGGAATAATAGTAATCGGTTCGGAAGCGGGTGACTACCCGGCATTATGGGAAGCAGACCTTACTGTCCCCCTTGCCCTCGTCATCGGCTCCGAAGGGAAGGGGACAAGGAAGACGGTAAAGGAAAATTGTGATATTATTGTAAATATCCCCATGAGGGGGAAGATCAATTCCCTGAACGCCTCGGTGGCTGCAGGGGTAGCTCTTTTTGAGATTTTGAGACAGAGAGCTATAAAAAACAAGAAATTTTAAGAATTCTTTTGATAATATAAGTTTTTTCTTGCAAAATCAGGGTTGACCATTATATAATTATTTTTTTAGATTAAATACTTGACTAAAAGACTCAGAGGTGAACTAG
>JAMCQB010000017.1 GCA_023382175.1 Nitrospirota bacterium
TATGAGCGCACTCTCCGTCTTATCCATGATCTCTGCAAGATCAATGACACGGGATGATATGTCACCCCTTTCCCCTGCGGTATTTTCCAGCAGGAGCCTTGACCTCCAGATATTCTTCCGGGAGACTGCCCTGAGGGTTTCCACCGCCCTTCTCCGTCCGGTCTCTGCATCGTCCTGTGACGCGCTGCCGGTGTGGAGGACAACATAATCGGCATCCAGCAAATTTGCAATATCCATTTCCTGAATGAGGAGTTCTCTTGATTTCTCAAGGACATCACGCCTTGAAGAAGCGAGGTTGATGAGATACGATGTGTGGATGAAAACAGGGTGAATATCGAGGGCGGTTTTCAGTTCCCTGAACTTCGCAATTCCGTCCTCAGGTATGGGGGCAACCCGCCACGACCTCGGATTATGGGAGAAGAGCTGGACAGTAGTGCACCCCAGTTCCCCCGCCCTTTCAAGGGAGAGATGGATGCCTCCGGCAATGGAAGTATGAACCCCGAGTTTCCTCACGCTCTTCTTCATCTTTATGGTATAATTATAAATCTTCTTTCAGTAATCCTGCGAAACAGTATGAAAAAACACTATGCAATCGGAATAGACCTGGGGGGCACGAGTCTGAGGGTGGCCCTGGTGTCGGAAGAGGGAGAGATCGTAAAAAAGATCAAGGTCCCCTCCTCCGACAACATCAGGGAATCACTTCTGAGATCCATCGGCGATATCTTTACCGACGATGTGGCGGGGATAGGTTTCGGCGTGGCAGGACTCATCGACAGCGAAAAAGGGCTGGTGATGGAATCACCCAATCTCCCGGCCATTGAAGGTCTGAACATCCCGGAAATGGTGAGAACAACTTTCGATGTCCCCGTATATGTGGAAAACGATGCCAATGTTGCCGCCCTTGGAGAGAAATGGAGGGGCGAAGGGAAGGCCTTCAGAAGCTTTGTCCTCGTCACCCTCGGGACCGGCATCGGCGGCGGTATCATCCATAACCACGCACTGATGAACGTCCCTGCAGAGATAGGGCACATGAGCATAAACGCCGGCGGAGAAAAGTGTTCCTGCGGAAATAACGGGTGTCTGGAAATGCATGCTTCTGCAAAGGCGATGCTCGCCCATGCCATAACAGCCCTGGATAACGGCGCAGAAAGCATGCTGAGGGAATGCTGCAAGGGGAATATTTATAAGCTGACGCCGGAAGACATTTACCTGACCGCCCTTGACGGAGACACCCTCGCAAGGGAGGTGTTACGGGAGGCGGGAAGATACCTTGGAGTGGGCATATCCGCCATGATCAATATATTCGGTCCGGACGCCGTAATACTCGCAGGGGGCCTTATCGGGGCCTGGAACATCTATATCAAGGAGGCGATAAAAGAGGCTTCACGACGCACCTTCAAACCCTTGTTTGACAGGGTGAAGATCCTCCCCTCATCCCTGGGCGACGACGCCGGCATCCTCGGGTCCTCGTATCTCGTCTTTACATGCCAAAAAACATAAGAAATTTTTCCATAATCGCCCATATCGACCACGGCAAATCGACCCTCGCTGACAGGCTTCTGGAATATACGGGAGCCCTCAGTTCCCGGGAGATGATGGAGCAGGTCCTTGACTCCATGGACCTGGAGCGGGAAAGGGGGATCACCATAAAGGCCCACGCCGTCAGGCTTAATTATGCTGCCGAGGACGGTCAGGAGTATGTGCTGAACCTCATCGATACGCCGGGCCACGTGGACTTCTCCTACGAGGTTTCCAGGAGCCTTGCCTCATGCGAAGGCGCGCTTCTTATTGTGGACGCCACCCAGGGGGTTGAAGCCCAGACCGTGGCGAACACCTATCTCGCCATGGAACACAACCTTGAGATCATCCCCGTAATAAACAAGATCGACCTTCCGGCCTCTGAACCCGAAAGGGTCAAAGAGCAGATAGAGGATATTGTGGGCATAGAGAGTTCGGATGCCATCCTTGCCAGCGCAAAGGAGGGGATCGGCACGAGGGAGATCCTGGAGGCCATCGTAAGGAAGATCCCGCCACCCGGGGGAGATGCGGCCAACCCTCTCAAGGCCCTGCTCTTCGACTCCTGGTTTGACAACTATCAGGGAGTCATTGTCCTTGTGAGGGTCTTTGACGGCACGGTCAGTTCAGGGATGAAAATACGGATCATGAGTTCGGGAAAGGACTTTGACGTCTCCCAGGTGGGGATCTTCACGCCGAAGATGCAGCCTGTGGAAGAGCTTTCCGCCGGAGAGGTCGGCTATATCATCGGAGGGATAAAGAGCGTCAGCGACACCAAGATAGGGGATACCATCACTGATGCACACCGCCCTGCCGCCGAACCCTGTCCAGGGTACAAAGAGATAAAGCCCATGGTATTCAGCGGGCTCTACCCCACAGAAACCCATCAGTATGAGGGGTTGAAGGATGCCCTCGAAAAATTGCGCCTCAATGATTCTTCCTTCTCCCATGAACCGGAAACGTCCACTGCCCTGGGGTTCGGGTTCAGGTGCGGATTCCTTGGACTTCTCCATATGGAGATCATTAAGGAGAGGCTTGAGCGGGAGTTCGGCCTCTCCCTTATCAGCACCGCGCCCACCGTAATATACCGTGTGACGGATGCAAAGGGAAACGTCATATTTGTGGACAACCCCACCACCCTGCCTGCAGGGTTTCTTATGATCGAGGAGCCTTTTGTGAAGGTGACGATATTTGTGCCCCAGTCCTATATCGGCTCTATCCTGGACCTCTGTCAGGAAAAGCGGGGGACCCAGAAGGAATTCGCCTATGTCGGCAAGGACAGGCTCATGGTCGTCTATGAAATACCCCTCAACGAGATACTCTGGGATTTCTATGACCGGCTGAAATCCCTTTCAAAGGGGTATGCCTCCATGGATTATGAGTTTGTTGGATACATTGAATCGGACCTCATCAGACTTGATATCCTGCTGAACGGAGAGCCTGTGGACGCCCTTTCCTTGATAGTTCACAGGGATAAGGCGTATTATAAGGGCAGGCAGATCGCGGAAAAACTGCGGGAAGTCATCCCGAGGCAGCTCTATGAAGTGGTGATACAGGCGGCCATAGGAAGCAAGATCATCGCCAGAGAGAGCGTCAAGGCCCTGAGAAAAGACGTCCTTGCAAAGTGCTATGGCGGCGATATTACGAGGAAGAGAAAGCTTCTGGAAAAGCAGAAGGAAGGAAAAAGGAGGATGAAACAGGTGGGAAGGATAGAGGTCCCCCAGGAGGCATTCCTGTCGGTGTTGAAAGTAAAGTAAGATGAAAAAGGCTAAGGCTAAGGTTGAGACAGGGACCAAGATTCTTCCTTGTTGCTTAACCTTTACCTCGACCTTAACCTTTCTTTGATGAGGAGGAAACTCAAAGAGTGAAAAAGACAAAGAAACAGATTCTCTGGGAATATACAAAGGCCGTTATTACCGCCCTCATACTCGCCCTCTTTATCAGGGCCTATTTTATCCAGGCATTCAAGATCCCTTCGGGCTCCATGATACCGACCCTGCAGATAGGAGACCACATCCTTGTGAATAAATTCATCTACGGAACAAAGATCCCCTTCTCCGACAACAGGGTCCTGGTGTTCAGGAAGCCCCGGAGAGGTGATATAATAGTCTTCAAGTATCCCGAAGACCCCAGCAGGGATTTTATCAAGCGGGTGATAGCTGTGGAAGGGGATGTCATAGAATCGAGAAACAAGGTGATCTATGTGAACGGCAATCCCGTGAACGAGCCTTACACGCAGCATACGGACACTACGCTCAAGCCGAGGGGCATAGAGCCCAGGGACAATTTCGGGCCTTATATCGTTCCGAAAGAAAAGTTATTCATGATGGGAGATAACCGTGACCAGAGCTACGACAGCAGATACTGGGGGTACGTGGATATGAAAGAGATCAGGGGGGAAGCCCTCATCATTTACTGGTCATGGGACGGCAAGAAACATTGGCCACGACTGGAAAGGATAGGGAGG
Source organism: Nitrospirota bacterium (assembly GCA_023382175.1). Taxonomy (GTDB): domain Bacteria; phylum Nitrospirota; class Thermodesulfovibrionia; order Thermodesulfovibrionales; family UBA9159; genus JAMCQB01. Next base: position 3,983 of record JAMCQB010000017.1, read on the forward strand.
TTGGTGAAATGAGACATTTACGGAGCAGGGACGGTTTCATAAAACCGCTTTTAACCATCGTCATTCTTCTGCTGGCCGGATATGTGGGCATTGAGTTCGGGATCCCTTACTACCGTTATTCCGCTTTCAAAAGCGAGGCAAAGGAG
>JAMCQB010000019.1 GCA_023382175.1 Nitrospirota bacterium
CAGAAGCGCCCCTGGTGATCGTGGCCTGCACGGACAACATGATCTCCGGGAAATACGGCGACAGGGGAGTAAACCTTTACTCCATAGAGGATGTGGCGGCCAGCATCATGGGGATGATGCTCGTGGCCCACGAGAACGGGCTTGGCAGTGTCTGGGTGGGCGCGTTCAGGGAAGACAGAGTGTTCGAGATCCTGGATATGCCCCATAATTTGCGACCTATAGCCATCGTGCCCGTGGGATATCCTTCGAGAATACCTTCGCCTCCCCCACGCGTTTCAAGACAGTCGGCGGTGGAGTTCAGATAGGTCAGGAACTCCTGTCGGGAAGTGCCTTTTACAGAGACCGGCGTTCTTATCAGACTGCTCTCGCTGGTACCCTTTCGCATAAGGGGACTGCCCCTATTTACGGACAGAGCGAAGCGGAGTCGTAGAATAGGGACTGTCCTAGGTCGTAAAATGGCGGATATGGCGAAGAGATTCCCGTGGCAAATCATATCTTTTCGCTGCGGCAGGCGCAGCAACCGGCGGTAGCTTGTCTGGCAACAGCAGACTGACCCTTCAAGTGCCGTCATTCGTAAGGGCATCATGGGGGCTTTTCGGCGCCTTGCTTATGTCTCTGACCACATGGGTGTAAATCATAGTCGTCTCAACGTTCTTATGTCCGAGGAGATTTTGCACCTCCCTGATATTGACACCATTCATGAGAAGGTGGGTCGCAAAACTGTGCCTGAGGGTGTGAACCGTCGCGTGCTTGGCGATGCCGGCCTTTCGTACCGCGTTCTTGACTGCGCTCTGAACCGCCGTGTCGCTGATATGGTAGCGCCGGACAACACCGGCGCGGGGCTCCACTGAGAGTGTTGATGAAGGAAAGACATACTGCCAGCCCCATTCCTTAGGGGCATTCGGATACTTTCGCTCCAAGGCATCAGGCAGAAACACTGCGCCGTAACCGGCAGCAAGGTCTTTTTCATGTAATCTCTTGACCTTTTTGAGATGCTCCGCAAGCCGGTCCTTCACTTGCAGGGGAAGCATGGTGGCGCGGTCTTTGTCTCCCTTTCCGCCCCGGACAAAGATAGTGTTCATATCAAAATCAATGTCCTGCACCCTCAGTCGCGCAAGCTCCATCAACCTCAGCCCTGCGCCGTACAGTATTTCGGCCATAAGACGGCTCAGACCGCTCATCTGTTCGAGAAGCCGTTTGATCTCATCGACCGAGAGCACCACAGGCAGCTTGGGTCCGCGCTTTGCCCTGACCGTAGTGTCGAGATTATCCACTTCTTTACAAAGTACATTGCGGAACAAGAAAAGAACTGCATTGAACGCCTGATTCTGCGTAGATGAAGAGACTCGCTGCTTGATCGCAAGGTGGGTGAGAAAGTTCTTGATATCCTCCGAGGAGAGATCGGCAAGCGCTTTATTGTTGCTTTCCATTACATAGTCGAAAAAACGGTCCGCCCACTGAATATATGTGCGCTCGGTGCTGTAGGAGTAATGTTTCAGCCTGATAAGACGGCTCAACGCTCCCAGTGCCCCGGAGGTGTCTGCTATCGCAGGCCCGCCCGCCTCCGGCCTGGCTTTGCCGAGGTAATGGAAATAGTAGAGTCTCAGGGCGTCTTCGGCCTGCCGGGGCTGCCAATCCTTGATGCGCGGGTCTGTCCGCAGTTCCTCCAGAAAACTTGTGACTGAATGTTCCTCATAGTCATCTGTCGATGCCTTTTGTCTTCGGGCAAAGGACAGATAGCGCTGCACCCAGTAGGCAAAGAAAGACGTCTTGTTCTCGGGCGTGAGCTTCTTGTCGAGGAGGAATTTCTGGAACTCGGGAAGTATATCACGCCCTTTTTCGGAAGAAGTTACCATGCTATATCAATATCCTTTTTTGCCAATAATACCATATTATATGAACTTAGCAAAATCTGTCCTATTGTTATGCAAATCTTTTTTGTTGATGTATCGCCTCGCCTATGATATATTTTCAACAGCTTCGGAGAAAACGGGCAACTTGGTATATTAATTGTTGTACGTCGATAGAAGATGAAATTAAAAAGGATTAAATTTTGATGAAGGTCTCATTCTTAAAAATTGGAGGGCAATTATGGAACTAACACCCGAAGAAAAGAATAGAATTTACGCGGAAGAAAAGGCAAGGCGTGAGGCTTTGGCAAAAATCAAGGAAGAAGAAAAACAAAAAGAAAAACAGAACAATGAAGAAGCAAGAAAAAAGGGTTCTCAAATATGTTTAAAAATAATTGCATTCATCACTATCACTTGGCTTTTATATTACCCAACAAAGGCTTTGTTGTCAGCGATTTTTTTATCTGATACAGATTTAGCTCGCGTTTCTGAAATTGAACAACTTAATGCTAATATTGACCGTGATAAAAGTGCATTATGGGACGTAGGAATGAAAGATGCTGGCAGAAGTATACACTTGTAATGTCTCATCGCCTGTTCGTACTATTAGTCTTATTGTTCCGTTGGTAATAGCATTTTTAGTAGTATGGTATATTTCACGTACTATAAAAAATAAATCGAAAACAAAAATTAGAAGGGGCTAATATTATGGGAACATATCAAGATATACTTCAATATGTGCTCAAGCGTCATGGCAAATGGATTCATACATGTTGGATTGCCGACGTTAAGGAAAAAAATGGACTAAAGCCTCGTCGTGCTCCAAGCCGCTTTCCGGGCAAACAACGGCAACATCAGTGTCCATCATGGGCTCGTCCTTTAATTGAACAGGCGATGAGACATTACAAAATAATTTAATAAAAAGGCAGCGTACAATCGGGTAAGGGACGGTAATTAACCGTCCCTCCCCACAACACCCCGCATGCGGGTCTGCACGGGGCGTTTCGCGGAAATTATCGGTCCGCCTCAGGCGGACGGATAGTGAATCCCAATCCACAATGACCGTAAAGACGTAAGCCCCTGCCTTTGGAGAAACTCGTTGCCCAAGCCGCAATTGGTCGATAAGGTCTTTGCAAGATGCCAATAGCCCTTCCTGCTCAACCCTGTCAGAATCGCATGATGCCTGGGCGCACCAAGTTTTATCAGTTCCCCGATGCGTTTCCTCGCTTTGCGCCACTGTTTCCAGTAGCACATACGGATGCGACGACGCAGCCAATGGTCTACCTCGACGGCATCGTTATACTTCAAAGCGATACCGAAGTAGTTCATCCATCCCTGAAGATAGGTACGGACTTCTCCATACCGGCGTCCCATAGAGACACCCCAACTGCGTCCGGTAAGGCGGCGCAATTCGGACTTAAAACGTTTGGTGGATTTCTCAGAGACGGTGAGCCTCTTTCTGGTGAAGGTAAAGCCGAGGAAGGAACTCTCCTCCGCCTTCACCACCTTGCTCTTGTCCCTGTTGACCGTCACCTTGAGCTTTCGTTCAAGGAAACGGCTGATACTTTCCATCACTCGCTCTCCGGCACGCTTTGACTTCACAAGGATGATAAGGTCATCGGCATAACGGGCGAACCGATGTCCCCTTCTCTCCAGCTCCTTGTCGAGGTCATCCAGAAGGATATTACTCAAGAAGGGTGAAAGAGGCCCTCCTTGGGGAACACCTTTGGAGGTTTTGTTCAGTCTTCCGTTTACGATCACACCGGCCCGAAGGTACTTCCCGATAAGACTGAGGAGACCTTTATCCCTGACCTTCCGGGAGACCCGGTTCATCAGTATATCGTGGTCAACCGTATCGAAGAACTTCTCAAGGTCGATGTCCACGGCGTAGCGGTATCCTCTGTGAATATCCTTCAGCGCCTTCTTCACGGCCTGATGCGCCGAACGGCTTGGCCTGAATCCGAAACTGGATTCGGAGAAATGGGGATCGAAGACAGGAGTGAGAACCTGAGAGATCGCCTGTTGAATCACGCGATCCATGACAACGGGGATACCGAGATTACGAGTTCCTCCGCTGTCTTTGGGAATCTCAACCCTCTTAACCGGACAAGGATTATACGACCCATCCAGTAAAGAAGCTTTGATTCCTTTCCAGTTCTCATGGGCATACTCGGGAAACTCCTCGATGGTGATATCATCAATACCGGGAGCACCTTTGTTTG
>JAMCQB010000118.1 GCA_023382175.1 Nitrospirota bacterium
CCTGGCGCACAATCTGGTGATCGAGAAAGGCAGGAACGATATCCTGAGGATATGGTGCGCAGGGTGCGCGAGGGGTGAGGAGGCATATTCCGCTGCCATACTTGTCAGAGAAATCGTCACGAAAGAGGCTTTGCCCGCAAAGGTCTTTATCATCGGAACCGATATAGACAGAGCGGCGCTTGAAAATGCAAAAAAAGCTGCATATAAAGCCGACTCGGTTTTAGAGATCAAAAAATGCTATCTCGACAGGTATTTTGATGTCAAGGACGGCTTTTACCATCTGAAAGAGGAAATAACGTCCCTGGTGACATTCGCATATCACGATGTTACGACGCTTACAACGACGAAGGAAGGCATATTCTCAGACTACCATCTCATACTCTGCAGGAATGTCCTTATCTATTTCAACAGAGAGCTCAGTGAAAGGGTTTTAAGAGGTTTTTCCGGTTTTCTTCTCAGAAACGGCTATCTGGTATTGGGTGAGGCAGAGTCCTTCATGCCTCAACTGACGAAGGACTATGAAGGGATCATGCGCGGGACAAAAATATTTAAAAGGAAATGAGCGAATATCTGCATATGAAAGTAAGTCTCCAAACTCTTGGAGGGAAAATAAGTTTTCTGTCATTCCCGCGAAAGCGGGAATCCAGACTTATCCGTATTAAGTACGGGGCAGCTCTGCGAAATATATGAAATTTTCTATCAGAAAAATACTGGTCTTCTCGTTCCTGTTTGTAACCCTTATTACAATAACCTTTGGACTTGTCCAGCGTTATTTCTGGCTCCACAAGCATGAGAGAGATAGGGTTGAGCAGGATTATCTCCCTGTTGCAGAGTCCTTGGGCACGATTATAGAGACCATCTTTACTGCAAGACTCTCCTTACTTAAACAGGTATCCGAAGAAGTATCAGAGGCAGGCATAAATACGGAAAAGGCACAGAGGATTGTGGAAAGCGTCCATTACAGAAATCCTGATTTTAAGACATTCTGGATCGGGGATGTGAAAGGAAAGGCTGCGGCATTCTCTCCGCTTTATGATAAGGAAGGCAAGAAAAACACAGGAAGAGACTACAGCGACAGGGATTACTATAAAAAGGTAAAGGAGCTTAAAAGACCTGTTATCGGCGGAATCATTGTGGGGAGGGCGGCTAAAGAGCCCATAATCCCCCTCGCAGCGCCAATCCTCGATAAAAAAGGTGAGTTCAAAGGCTTTGTAGTTGGCGCATTCAGCACCGAAAATATACAAAGGATTGTAAGGAGCATGAAACCCTATGGCATAGGCCTGATAACGCTCACAGACGAGTATGGGAGGGTAGTTGCATTTTCTGAACTTGCGCCTGAAGATGTGATGAAGGATGTATCATCAACGGCTATCTTTAAAGAGGCAGAGAAAAATAAAAAAGGCGTGGCTGACTATATATCAATGATTGACAACAGAAAAAAGATCGGGGCCTTTTATAATCTCGAAAACGGCTGGAAGATATGGATAGCGCGGGACATCGGAGATATAAATAAGGCCATAATGAGTTCATTTTATCCTGCTGTATTCTGGGGGATCTTGGCGCTGCTTCTTGCTCTTGCAATCGCATATGTCCTGAGTGTTGCCGTGTCAAAGCCTGTGGAGGCAATTAAAAGGCATTCAGAGCAGTTTGCATCGGGAAATCTGCAGGTTCCGGAAGAAAGATACTCAGGCAGTATATCTGAAGTCAGCGGATTGAATCAGTCCTTTTTTAAGATGGCAGAGGAATTAAATGAGTTATACAGGGGACTTGAAAATAAGGTTCAGGAGAGGACAAGAGAACTTGAGGATGCAAACGAGGAGCTTCAGGTGATGAATGAGGAGCTCGAGAGCCAGCAAAAGGAACTTTCAGAGGCCAATGTAAGGCTCGCAGAGGTTTCAAGGGCAAAGTCCGATTTCCTCGCGAATATGTCCCATGAACTGAGGACTCCGCTCAACTCCATAATAGGTTTTTCAGAGATTTTGCAGGATGGTCTCTATGGCAACTTAAATGAAAAGCAGAAGGAATACGTAGATGACATCCTGGGCAGCGGCAAACACTTATTGAATCTTATCAACGACATTCTGGATCTCTCGAAAGTGGAATCAGGCAAGATGGAGCTTGAACTGAGCAGATTTCTCCTGAGAGATGCTCTTGATACATCAATGACAATGCTTAAAGAGAAGGCAATAAAACACAGTATAAACCTGAGCCTTGAAATACAGCCTGCTGCCGATCTGGAGATAGAAGCTGGCGAAAGGAAATTCAAACAGATAATGTTCAATCTCTTGAGCAATGCGGTGAAGTTCACGCCGGACGGTGGCTCAGTGCGCGTCGCTGCGCGACGAGTTCAAAGTTCTGAGTTCAAAGTTCAAAGTTATAAAGACGAGAACACAGAACCCGGAACATTGAACGTTGAACGGGACGGTGATTTCGTTGAAATCTCCGTTGCCGACACGGGTATCGGTATTAAACCCGAGGATATTCCGAAGCTCTTCAAGGAATTTGCGCAGCTTGAGTCGCCATATACAAAGCAAAGCGAGGGAGCAGGCCTTGGCCTTGCACTTACAAAGAGGCTTGTTGAACTTCATGGAGGAAAAATCCGGGTTGAGAGCGAATTCGGCAAAGGCAGCACGTTCACATTCACATTGCCGGTGAAGCAGCCCGGAAAATCGGAACTCGCCGTCCCTGCAGCAGTGAAAAAATACAAAGGTACGGCATCTGGCAGCAAGCGCGCACTCGTCATTGACGATGACCTTAAGACAATCGACATCGTCGAAAGCGCACTCTCCGCCGAAGGGTATAAAGTGCTCAAGGCATCCAACGGTAAAGAGGGCATCGAGGCCGCGTTGAGAGAACTGCCTGATCTCGTCGTACTCGACCTGGCGATGCCGGGGATGAGCGGTTTTGAGGTGGCAGACATATTAAAATCAGATGAAAGGACATCAGAGATTCCCCTCATCATACTCACAGCTATGGACCTTTCCACAGGGGAAAGAAAGAGGCTCGGAGAGAAGGTAGGGCATATAGCTGAAAAAGGGATGCTCACAAAAGACGGCTTTACTGCCGAAATTAAAAGAATAATCGGCTAAGGAAGCGAGGTCATGTAATGTCGAAGAGGATACTCGTCGTTGAAGACAATGAAAGAAATAGGATACTTTTGCGGGACGTTCTCCGCTATTACGGCTATGAAGCCATTGAGGCCGACAACGGCGCCGAAGGGGTGAAAAAGGCAAGAGAACATCTCCCCGACCTCATTTTCCTCGATATCCAGATGCCGGTCATGGACGGCTTCGCGGCACTCAAGATCATGAAAAACATACCCGAAACGAGGAACATCAAGGTGATCGCTCTCACCTCCTTCGCCATGATCGGCGATAAGGAGAGGATTCTCGGTGCAGGATTCGATGACTACATATCAAAGCCCATTGATACAAGAAAGCTGCCTTTGATAGTGAAACAGTATCTTGAGGACGGATAGACGCGATGGATAAAAAACCACCAAGAATTCTCTGTGTCGATGACGAGCCGGAATTGCTCTCCATTACTTCAGAAATATTACGCGCGGCCGGCTATGAGGTCATCAAAGCTTCCTCGGGGAGTGAATGCCTCAGCATAACCAAAAAAGAACATCCGGACCTGATTCTGCTTGATGTCAATCTTCCCGATCTAAACGGGCTTGATCTCTGCAGGCGCATCAAGGCAGATCCCGGATTAGCGGGTACCTATGTGGTTCTGATCTCAGGGACAGTGATTTCCTCTGACATGCAAGCTGAAGGGCTCGAGGCAGGGGCTGACGGATATATTGCGCGTCCCATTTCAAACCATGAACTCCTGGCCCGTATTCAGGCAATAGTCCGGATAGAAAAAGCAGAAAGGGAATTGCGGGAAAGCAAGGAGCGTTTGAGTTTCCTTCTGAAAGAGACCCCTGCGGTTATTTACACCTGCGATGCGGAGCCTCCCTACGGCGCTACGTTCATCAGCGAGAACTTCAAGGCGCAGACAGGCTATGATGCAAGCGAGTTTATTGAGGATTCCGGGTTCTGGGCTAACCATATCCACCCTGATGACGCGCCGCATGTTTTTGAGGATCTTCCAAGGCTATTTGAAGAAGGGTATTATACCCACGAATATCGGTTTCTCCGCAAGGACGGGACATACCGGTGGATGTATGATAAGCTGACCCTAATACGGGACAAAGAGGGCAAACCGCTGGAGATTATCGGCTCCTGGATGGATATCACTGATCGAAAGCGTATGGAAAAAACCATAGAGAAGATAAACGAATGCTTTTTAAGCTTCAGTTCTGACTCGAATGAAAACATCAACCGTCTTACAGCTCTTTGCGGTGAACTCCTTGGAGCAACCTGCGCCCTGTACAATCGTCTGGAGAGGGGAATGCTCTTATCCCTGGGACAATGGAATGCCCCTGCTGACTATAACCCTGTGGACAAGCCCGAAGGACACCTCTGTTATGATGTGATCCGATCCTGCGGAGACAGGATCATGGTAGTGCGCAACCTCCAGCAGACACCTTATGCGCAGACAGACCCCAATGTAATGAAATATAACTTGCAAACCTATATCGGCAAAGCGGTGAAATGCCGCGGCATCCCCATAGGTTCCCTCTGCGCTGTTTTTCAAAGTGATTTCGTCATTAATAAGTCTGAAGAAAGAGTGATGGAGATCATAGCCTTGTCTATCGGTGTGGAAGAGGAACGCTTAAAGGCAGAAGAAGAGATCAGGGAACTGAACGAAGATCTGAAACGCCGCATCGGTGAACTTGAAGAAGCAAGGCTTCTGGCGGAAGCCGCAAACAGAGCGAAATTAGAGTTCCTTGCGAATATGAGCCACGAATTAACCACACCTCTCAATTCCATAATCGGGTTTTTACAGATCCTTCAGGATGGCTTGTACGGGGGACTTAATAAAAAGCATTCGTTTATCTTCTCTATCATTCTCACCAGCGGCATACATTTGCTCGGCCTTATTACTGATATGCTCGACCTTACAAAAGCAGAATCAGGAGGCATGGAGCTTAGAATGAGCAAATTTCTTCTGAAGGATCTTTTGAAGTCATCAATGACAATGTTCACCGAAGAGGCGCTAAAACATAATTTGAAATTAGGCATTGAGATAGAGCCTGACGCTGACATAGAGGTAGAGACAGATTCGGGAAAGCTCAATCAGATCATGTTTAATCTTTTGAGCAATGCGGTGAAATTTACGCCGGACGGCGGCAGCGTGCGCGTGCAAGCACGATTGACGAGGGACGAGGGACGAGAGACGAAGGACGAAAAAGCGTCTATCGTCCTAACGAACGAAGTGAGTGATCATCCGTCGTCCATCGAGGTTTCTGTCGCCGACACGGGTATCGGCATAAAACCCGAAGACATCCCGAAACTCTTTCAGGAATTTACACAACTGGAATCTCCCTATACCAAGAGATACAGCGGAACAGGGGTTGGTCTGATATTGACAAAGAGATTGGTGGAACTTCTTGGTGGAAAAATATGGGCCGAAAGCGAGTGGGGCAAGGGGAGCAGGTTCAGTTTTGTGATACCGATACAGCAAAACAATTTGGAGATTTCATGACTACACCGAAACCAAGAATTCTCTGTGTTGACGATGAACCGGCAAATCTTAAGCTCCTTGAGGCTTTCCTTGTGCCGCGGGGGTATGAGGTTATTAAGGCAGAGAACGGCACAGAAGCTCTGAAGCGGATCAGTGAACAGAATGCAGATCTTGTACTTCTCGATGTGATGATGCCCGGGATGAACGGTTTTGAGGTGTGCAAAAGGATAAAAGAGGACGAACGATTCAGGAATATCCCCATCGTTATGATTACAGCCCTGCGATCAAAAGAGGACAGGATCAGGGCGATAGAGGCAGGTGCGGAGGACTTCATATCAAAGCCCTTTGATCAGGGCGAGGTTCTTGCAAGAATAAAGGTGCTCCTGGAGGTGAAAGACCTTAACGACAGGCTCAATTATGCATATGCCAACATCAACGATATGATGTATTTTGGCGAGGAGATTATAAAGAGATTCGATCCCTTGAATTTTGACTTCATATCGAAGATAGACAGCATAATGGATATGATCATCAGGAAGAATACCGATGCAATAGAAAGACCTGCGATAATACTGGTCGGTCTAACCGATGAAAGGAATAAATGGATCTGGTATAAATATGAAGCAGCCCTGGGGACTTTAAACAGGTCATCAGTCAGGTCCGATGTAAGCGGCGTTCTTGACCTGCACGGAGGGGACAGTGCAAAGATCGTTTTCAGCAATGCAGACGACCCGGAAAAACCGGAATATTACCCCTTCACAAAAGAACTCGAATCCATGGGTATAGCAGTCTCAAATAAAGTGTGTTATTTGAGTAAAGACCTCTGCATCATCACATTAAATTACGGGAGGGATGTCACAAAATATGACGCAGCGGTTCTCAACAGCCTCGTTATTCAGGGGGTCTTTTTAAAATCAATCGCCGGTCAGATCAGAGAGACCGAGGATGCCTTTGCATACACGGTTCACGCGCTTGCAAGGGCAGCAGAAGTGAATGATGAGGATACCGGCAATCACATCTTAAGGGTGGGCGAATATTGCGCTCTGATTTCAAAACAGCTCGGTATGTCGGAAAAGTTCATAAATATAATCCGTCTGCAGTCTCAGATGCATGATGTCGGAAAAATCCACATCTCTCCCGAGATACTGAAAAAGCCCGGCAAGCTGACGGCCGAGGAATTTGAGATGGTAAAAAAACACCCTGAATACGGTACGAAGATACTCGGTGACCATGTGAGATTTACCCTGGCGAGAACGATAGCGATCGCACACCATGAAAGATGGGACGGAAGCGGGTATCCTTTCGGGTTGAAAGAAGAACAGATCCCTATCGAAGGAAGAATATTAAACATTGTTGATGTATATGATGCTTTGAGAAACAAAAGAGTTTACAAGCCTGCCTTCGACCATGAAACAACTTACAGAATAATCACCGAGGGCGATGGAAGGACGATGCCTCATCATTTTGATCCACACTTGCTAAAGGCATTCAGGGATACAGCCTCTCAATTTGAGGAAATATATGAACGGATGAAAGGATAACAAAAGAACCGGGTGACAGGATACTCCATGTGGCTGATATTTTTGACACAATTACGGCAGACAGGCCGTACCCTTCCCCGGCATTGAATACGCTGTCAAAAAGTATTCAGGCTTACAACTTGATCCTGAAGTCGTGGGGGCATTTCTGAAGGTTCTTGGCAGAGGTGAAGTAGCAGGCGTCTCATGGTCGAAGGCGTCTCATAGCCATTTTTTGGTGGAGGCGGCGGGAATTGAACCCGCGTCCGAAAGCACTACTCTCAGGCTTCTACATGTGTATTCTATCTTTTCAATCTCGGAAGATAAAACGCCGGTAGACAGGCTTTTCATCATCCCATCCCCCTTTATCTCACCTCAGATCCAGGGGACCTACCTGAGGCCAGCCTGCTGTCCGACGCTATCCCCAAAACACAGGCAATCTCAGAGTAGCGTGCTGCTTTAGTTAAGCAGCGAGTGCCAGTTCGTTGTTGGCTTTTGTGTTTGTTTCCATCTTTTTACGTGGCGATGGAGCCACGACATGCCACCTGAGCCTCATAACCCCCGTCGAGCCCTTTCGCCCCCGACGAAAAACCGTTATACGTTACGCGTAATGCGTAATTGAGATAGCAGTTTTATTTATTATAACATTTTTCACTTATCACGTGTTACGCATCACGCATTACGGCTTTTCATCGCCCTTTCGATGGTCCTCTTCGCTTCCCTCTCCTTTATGGTCTCTCTTTTCTCATAAAGCTTCTTGCCCCGGGCAAGCCCTATCTCTACCTTTGCATGGGAAGCCTTAAAATATATCTTCAGCGGCAGCAGCGTATAGCCCTTCTGCTGGATCTTCCCCCGCAGCCTCTCTATCTCCTTTCGGTGGAGAAGCAGCTTTCGTGTCCTCAGGGGGTCATGGTTCATGATGTTGCCGTGAGAGTAAGGACTGATGTGGCAATTGAAGAGAAATGCCTCCGAGTCTTTTACGAGGACATAGCTGTCTTTCAGATTTGCCTTGCCATCCCGCAGGGATTTCACTTCCGTTCCCAGAAGCTGAATCCCCGCCTCCATGGTCTCCTCGATGCTATAGTCATGGAAAGCCTTTTTATTCTGGCAGACAATCTTCATGTCTCATTTTACCATGGAAGTATCTCCAATTTCGTGCTATTAGATAAAATATTCTGTCATTTCCGCGCAGGCGGGAATCCAGACGCCGTCCCTGCCCCTGCTTCCGCAGGGGTAAACTTGTCCCCGCAAAAGCGGGGAGCATACCACCTTAATATTGAATTCCTTCCGTCTGGGGCGGATTCGCAGTAATAACATACCCAGAAAAATTGTGGAGGTTGATGATTGTGTGGGGTTGCATCAGATATATGCAAAATCTCTTGTTATGATATAATTTTTTTAAAACCCCTGTCAAAAGTGGGAGGTAACCATTAGAGGAAAATCCAGATTCATAAAAAAGGCCCTCCTCCCTGTCTTTCTATTGACGGGTTTATTCCTGGCTTCTCCTCTGAAGGGACAGAATATGCCTGAACTTGCTGAAAAACCCGCCTATGTCCTCGCTGTTTTGCCCCAATTTCCACCTCTGGAGGTTCACAAACAATGGATACCCTTTGTGGAGAGGCTTTCAAAGGAATCGGGGACAGATATCCGGCTGAAGGTATACCGGACAATGGCGCAATTTGAAGATGACATAGTGAATGGTGTTGTAGATTTTGCCTTTCTGAACCCCTATCAGGCGGTCGTGGCAAGGAAGGCACAGGGATATATTCCTCTGGTGAAGGGTGAAGAGAGACTTGTGGGTATCATTGTTGTCCGCAAGGACAGCCCCATCAATTCTATAAAGGATCTGAAGGGAGGGGGGGTTGTATTCCCTGCCCCGAACTCCTGAACAGGGGCGCTCGTTGTGCGTGCACAACTGAAGGAACAGAAACAGGATAGGCCTCGGTTTCTGGATGTGGGAACACACAGCAACGTCTTCCGGCACGTTATCCTCGGCAAGGAATCTGCCGGAGGCTCTTCCATTGCTGCACTAAACCGGGAGTCTCAAGAGGTGAGGTCACAGCTCAGGATAATCCATAAGACGCCGGATCTACCAGCCTTCCCCCTGGTTGCCCATCCCAGGGTTTCTGAAAGCTTGAGAGAGGCAGTGACAGAAGCCATACTCAGGTTTGCCGGCGATAAGGAAGGCCCGTCTATGCTCAGGGGCATAAGGATGTCCGGGCCATCTCGAGCAGACTACCGGAAGGACTATCTGCCACTGGAGAGGCTTGGACTCGAAAGATATGTGGTGAAGGGCGAATAAGATGGCCCTGATACCGAGACGGCTATACTGGAAGCTCACACTGCTCGTCTCATTAATACTGGCTTTTACCATTATTGCCTATGGCTGGTTTACCGGCCAGAAAAACTCAGAGATCCACCTGAAGGCGATAGAATCAAGTGCGAGGGTTATGGCAAATAACCTCGCCATCAGTTGTGCAAATTATCTCATCACTTCAGACTATGCGGCAATGGAGCTGCTCCTCACGCAATCCGCAGCGCTCCCGGATGTCAGGAGGGTCCAGGTCTCTGATAAGGATGGAAATATCCTAACCGATATTGTTCATGCTCCGGGTTCAGTGCCATGGCCCACTGTCATTTTTGGTTCACCGCCAATTGATCTTCCCCCTTCGCCACAGACATCTATCAAGATCGAAGAAGACAGGATGGTCGTCCTGCAGCCGATAGTTGCCGGAAGTCTCCTCGGCTGGGTCAGGGTTGCCTACAGTCTGGATACGATCAGGAAGACACAGGGGATCATCCTGAAAAACAGTCTGCTCGTCGGCATCTTAGGGATCATTATTAGTTTTATAGCCCTTCTGATTGTCCTCAGGCCGCCGGTCAATTCGATAAAGAGGATTGCCGATTTTGCGAGGAGGCTTGATGAAAGAAAGGGTGATACAATTCCTGTAGAAAGCAGTTTCATAGAGCTCGAAGACCTCGGCAATGCCCTTAATTATGCCTCACAAAAATTACATTCTACAGAGAAGGCCATTATCTCGGAGAAAGAGCGTTTCGAGATGCTCCACCAAATAGCGGTCGAACTGAACAGGACGATGGATATCGGCGAGATCCTCAATATGATACTCTGTTTTCCAAGAGATGTACTAAAGGCAGAGGTCTCAGCTATTGCACTCTATGATGATGCAGGAAAGGTCAAGAAGCTTATAACAAGGGGTATAGAGACGGCGCCGGATAAGGGCCTTTTAGAAGACAGGGATATTTTAAGATTCATGCAGTATTCCTTAACACCCGTGAGGATATCTGATATAAGGACCCATCCTGCTTTTTCTGATGAATTTCCTGATAGCCACCCAGAGATTAAAAACTTTTTAGGTTTCCCCTTGTTCTCAAGTAAAGGTAAACCCATCGGTTCTTTATGTCTCGCAAATAAGCTTGGGGGTGATTTTACAGAAGAGGATGAAACCCTCCTTAAGGCGATAGCGGCAGATGCTGCGGTCGTTATTGAGAGAGGGTTATACATCGAAGAGCTGGAACGGTTCAAGAGGATTATTGATGGCGCCTTTGATGCCATTACTGTGACAGAGAGGGAAGGCGATATAATCTATGTGAATCAGGCCTTCGAGACTGTGACGGGTTATAAAAGAAATGAGGTGATTGGAAAAAAGCTCGATATCCCCGGTAGTGGATTTCATGAGATAGAATTTTATAAAGAGTTGTGGGAGAAGATATCAAAGGGATCACCCTGGAAAGGTGAATTCGTAGACCGACGCAAAGACGGAGAGTTATTCGTGCTCTCCACGATTATCTTTCCCGTTACTTCGCCGGATGGTTCTATAACCCACGTTGTCTCCATTCAGAGGGACATAACCGAAGAAAAGAAACTTTACGAGCAGTTACTGAGGGCGCAGAAGATGGAGGCTATAGGAATCCTCGCCAGTGGGATCGCCCATGACTTTAATAATATCCTTTCGAGCGTCTTCGGTTATGCAGAACTTCTGAAAACCTCTATACCTCCTGATGATGAGCTTTACCGGTATGCCGATATCATAGAGAAATCCGCTATCAGGGGCGCAGACCTCTCAAAGAAGATAATGAGCATTACAAGGAAGGAGCGCCTCGAGTTCAAGTCTATGAATCTGAATTCCGCTGTAAGGGAGACTGTGGAACTCCTCGGAAGTACCATACCAAAGGAGATAGATCTCGATATAAGGCTCAGAGAAGGTCTTCCAGATATAAAGGCCGACTATTCCCAGATCAGCCAGGTCATACTGAATCTTGCGATAAATGCCAAGGACGCCATGCCCCGGGGTGGAAGGCTTTTTATAGCAACAAGCCTGGTGGGAAGCGAGAACGGTGCCGCAAATGGCCTTAAACCCGAAAATGGTATGAACTTCGTCAGGTTGACTGTAGAGGATACAGGCACAGGTATCTCTAACGAGTACCAGAGTAAGGTATTCGACCCCTTCTTTACCACCAAAGAGCCTGGCAAGGGCACCGGCCTTGGACTCTACATCGTGCACTCCATCGTCACGAACCATG
The DNA here is from genome assembly GCA_023382175.1 of Nitrospirota bacterium. GTDB lineage: Bacteria > Nitrospirota > Thermodesulfovibrionia > Thermodesulfovibrionales > UBA9159 > JAMCQB01. The sequence continues at coordinate 11,631 of JAMCQB010000118.1, forward strand.
GCGGGTATATCAACCTCTATAGCGAGCCTGGTAAGGGCACGAGGTTTAATGTTTATTTTCCTGCGCATCTCTCAGCGGCTGAATGGTCTGTGGAAGAGGAAGTGATTCCAGATGCTAAAGGAGAGATAGTCCTGGTAATCGATGATGAGGCCTACATCTGTGACCTCTATAACGATGTCCTCACAAAGGCCGGATATAAGGTGTTCAGGGCAACAGATGCCATGGCAGGGGTGAGTATATTTAAGGAAAATTCCGGGATCGATTTGGTGATATTAGACCTTGTCATGCCAAGGCTGAATGGAAGGGAGGTCTTTCAGATACTGAAGGGATTAAACCCGGCAGTAAAGGTTATATTTTCATCAGGATACAGTGAAGAACAATCGGGCATAAACAGGCTGTTAGAATCAGGGGCAAAGGCATTTATGCAGAAACCTGTTTCCCAGAAAACCCTCCTGACCACGATTTCGGAGGTCTTAAGACAGTGAGACAGAAGACTCAGTCCGTCCTATCCTTCAATCCATCTCCGTCACGGAGCATTCTTTCCACTGATGGTATGAGCCTCACCGTCACCTTTACCTTGCCATCCTTGAGCCTATAGTCAACGTCAAGGACATCAGAGACACCAAAGGTAAGGGGATAATATAATGGCCTCAGTTCATATCCAATGGTATTACCCTTGCCATCGATAATCCTGCTTAATCGGGAATGCCAGAAATCGCGATGCCAGCTCACAAACCTTTCTGCCTTATCAAGGGCTTTCCTGGCTGAAATGCCTTTCTCTACCCTGTAGTCGAATTCAGGTGCGTAGGGCTCAAAGGTATACCGGTCCCCCTCAAGATCAAGAATGGCTACAGTCTCGATGTCATTGGAGTGTCTGCTGCCATAGAGTATCAGGTTAAAAGTGCCTGTCACTTCGGAAACTGTTGCCTCTTCAGTCCGTAACGTCTTTCCGGCAGCGTGGGTGCTGTCAGGTACGGCGAAGAAAATTGGCGCAAACAGAACGATGACAATACTTAACATCCTCTTCATATTTCTATTATATTGCATAACCAGAAAACAATACCAGGAGGGCCTTATCAGAAAATCCTGCTATGATCCGGCCCTTCATCAGCAGGGGGTCTCTTCCGTTGAACGGAGATATTCTCCAGGGGCCATATGCTATGATAGTACTGAACTACAGGAAGGTCGGGGAGACATCCAGAGAGGAGCTTACCGGAAAATGAAAAGCGTTGTTTTCAGCCCTGACGGTCGCTTCATCGCATCAGGAAGCCGTGATAAGACCGTACGGCTCTGGGATGTGCGCACCGGCAGACCAGCAGAAGGTTTTCACTGCAAAGGCCATAGAGAGCTTGTGAGCAGCGTTGTTTTCAGTCCTGATGGCCGCTTTATTGCCTCAGGAAGCCACGATGAAACCATAATGCTCTGGGACGCCCGCACGGGGAAAAAAGTTGATGGATTCACCTTCCGGAACCGCGGAGGATCCATAGACAGTATCGCCTTCAGTCCGGATGGACGTTTCATCGTGTCGGCAGGTTTTGACTGGCTGGTGAGGCTCTGGGACGCCCCGAGCGGTAAGCCCATTAAAGATTTTGACGGCAGGGGACATGGCGGCTCAGTGAACAGTGTTGCCTTTAGTCCTGACGGACGGTTCATCGTTTCAGGGAGTCATGACCTCACCGTGAAGCTCTGGGATGCTCGTACCGGTCAACCCGCGGATAACTTCGACGGCAAGAGACATCATCGTCCGGTAAACAGCGTTGCCTTCAGCCCTGACGGGAGGTTCATTGCCTCGGGAAGTTTCGATTCCACACTGAGACTCTGGGATGCCGTTACAGGCAAACCTGTGGAAGGTTTTGACGGCAGAGGACATACCGGCGATGTCAAGAGTGTTGTCTTCAGCCCTGACGGCAAGCTCATTGCCTCGGGGTGTTACGACTGGACGGTCCGGATCTGGGATGCCCTGACGGGTGCTCCAATGAAGGCAAGGAAGTATAACAGTCCCGTGGATTGCGTTGCCTTCAGTCCTGGCGGCCGGATGGTCGCTTCCGGAGGATGGGATAACACACTGCGCCTCTGGGACCTCAGACAACAGGGAAACATGGCTGAAGGAGAACTCGTCGGACGAAAAGGATTCTGCCTGTCGTGCGGCAAGCCTATCGGATTTATGCTCAAATTAAAGGGAAGTTTATACTGCAAAGAACATCAGCACTGATTCGCTGGAAACGCACCTCTATTTCATCCTTTTTGATATCGCTCTGAACTCTTCCGTCCCTGCTTTTTCGGGCAATCGATGGGAAGACTTGTGGGACTATCGCGCATGCGCCTAAACCATGCCAATAAGATCGTCGTGCACCCCATCACCAACTTGACACTCGCCAACCTGACCGTTGACAAATAAAGACCATTTATACTATTATTAGTAGTTCTAAATTTAAATTAATCTCATAAGGAGTGGGAAATGAGAAGTAGAGTAAACGTCGTTTCAATCTTTTTGGTGGTATTATTGCTAAGCGCGGTTGCGGTGACCATGTTCGGCTGTTCGAAGCAAAAAGGTCCTGCAGATGCAGATGCCATCAAGGCTATTCAGGCAACGATTGAAGGTGGTACGAAGGGTTATACGCTAAAGTCGCCGATAGTGATTGTGGAAAAAGGCATGCAGTTACCATCTGGTGACTGGTCTGTCAAGGTTGAATATTCGGTCGGTTCTCCGGATGGCAGCGCGAAAAAAGAGGTTGTTGCCTATAAGCTTTCTTCAAGCATAAATGATATGGGCGTTACTGTGTGGTCAGCGGTAGAGACGAAGTAACACGCCCTGCCGTACAATTCACGAGACGGTCAGACGAGAAGGGGTTACGGATTTGTCCGTAACCCCTTACATTTCCCGGCTTGCAAGAGGGACCGGACGTTCTTGCTCCCTAAGTTTTATTTTATCCTCTTCACTATTGCCTTAAACTCCTCTGTCCCTGCTTTTTCGAGCAACTGGAACAAAACCGTTTCTGTGCCAGTTATGACAGCACCGGCATCCCTCATGAAATCTATTCCTATATTGAAGTTCTCTTTTGAGCGTGAACAGATGGCGTCGCGGACTGCATGAACGGCATATCCTTCCCTGAGACAACCGATGCACGTCTGAAGCACGCAGACATGGGTCTCCATGCCGCAGAGGATCACCCTTTTCCTTCCCTTTGAGGCAAGGGCTGTCATAAATGAAGGCTCACCACAGCAGCTGAAGGACAGCTTCTCCACCGGCTCATAGGAAGGCAGGGCTTCCTTTATCTCATTCACCGTGGGACCAAGTCCCTTCGGATATTGCTCCGTGAGGACAACCGGAATGCTCATCAGCTTTGCCGCTTCGATGAGGTTGATGCAATTGCCCACGACCTTCTCCCTCTCGCTCATCACAACCGCCAGTCTCTCCTGGATGTCAACGACCACAAGAACTGCATCCTCTTTGCTGAGAAAAAATTTATCGTCCACGGTCGCCTCCTTAAGGCATCCTCTGCCGGCCAAGAGATGCACGCCGGCAGAGGACATAAGCGGGTCATTCGTCCATAAAGTGCAGAATGTTGTAAAGGCTGGCCGCAAAGCTGTCGGAAGGAACGACGATCACCTTTTTCCCGGCTACCTGAACGGAATAGCGGGGCTCGATCTCCTTCTCGGTGTAGGCGGTGCGCAGTTTTTGCATCAGGACATCGGTTTTCTTCTGGGAAAGGCTTTTCTTCTGTATCAATTTCTTGAAGTTGTGTTCTTCTACGTCCCCTTCAACGAACCAGGCTATCCCGAACATTCCGGGGGGATTGCCGAGGAAGACATAAATTGCGCCCTGACCGGGAACCGCCTCGTACCTGTCGTTGATTTTCTTTACTAAAGCCTCCAGTTGCGGACGAAATTTCTCGAGGCATTGAGCCCCGGCAGATCCGGGGTCAAGCGCGGGATACTCCTTCTCTCCACCACCGAAGAGTTTTCCAAAAAGCCCCATAGTTCCTCCTTCTGAATCAATGAAGTTTTCTTTTTCTCAGGCACATGGTCCACGAAACGGCGGAGAGAGACCGGAATGGAGAGGGAAGAACCACTGCAGATACTTCTCGCTGATCTTCTCTTTTCCGTGAGAGGCAAGGAGATGAAGCAGTGAAGAGAAGATCAGAAAACGGCCGTACATAATTACGCAGATGAGAATTACCTCTAGCTTTGTTAACTCGGCTTTCATGCAGAACCGTTTTCCCCCTCTTTTCTATCATAAGAAGGTCAGGAAATCAATGCTTTTTATGTCCTTCCACAGTCAGAGGTAAAAGGAGAGGACAATCTCACACTCTGAGATTGCCCTCTCCTTTTACAACGCCTTAGCGCTCAATCTTCAGAAAGGTCACAGTCTGCCCTTCACCAGATTGTCGACCACAGAGGGGTCTGCAAGGGTCGAGGTATCGCCGAGCTCTTCGACCTGTCCGTGGGCGATCTTTCTCAGTATCCTTCTCATGATCTTGCCGCTTCTGGTCTTCGGAAGACCCGGGGCGAACTGAAGTTTGTCCGGTGTGGCGATCGGACCGATCACAGTCCTGACATGACCCACGAGGATCTTCTTCAGTTCATCAGTTGCAGCAAAGCCTTCCTTGAGGGTGACATAGACATAGATGCCCTCACCCTTGATTTCATGTGGATACCCAACCACCGCAGCCTCTGCAACAGCCTCGTGGCTGACGAGCGCCGATTCCACTTCAGCGGTGCCGAGCCTGTGGCCCGAGATATTGATGACGTCATCGATCCTTCCCATGAGCCAGTAATCGCCGTCAGCATCGACCCTCGCGCCATCACCGGTCAAGTATTTGCCGGTGAACCTCGAGAAATAGACCTCCTTTATGCGCTTGTTCTCGGGATCTCCGTAAGTGCCTCTCAGCATGCCGGGCCATGGTCTTTCTATCACAAGGTAGCCGCCTTCGTCTGTACCGGCGGCAGAGCCGTCTTCCTTCAGAACCTTCGGCACGACCCCTGGAAACGGCCTGTTCGCCGAGCCGGGTTTTAACGTCATGGCCCCTGGAAGGGGTGTGATCAGGATTCCCCCTGTCTCTGTCTGCCACCATGTGTCCACGATGGGCAGTTTGGTTTTGCCCACATGGGTGTGATACCACATCCATGCCTCAGGGTTTATCGGCTCACCCACGGTCCCGAGCAGCCTCAGGGACGACAGGTCATGCTTGTTGACCCAGCTTTCCCCTTCCTTCATCAGCGCCCTGATTGCCGTCGGAGCCGTATAGAAGATATTCACCTGATGCTTGTCCACGATGTCCCAGAACCTGCCCGCATTCGGATAGGTGGGGACGCCTTCGAACATGAGGCTTGTGGCGCCCAGGGAGAGGGGTCCGTACACAATATAGCTGTGGCCTGTTACCCACCCTATGTCTGCGGTGCAGAAGTGGATGTCTTCCTCCTGGTAATCGAATATCCACTTGAAGGTGAGATTGGTATAAAGGAGATAACCGCCGGTGGTGTGCAGCACGCCTTTGGGTTTTCCGGTGGAGCCTGATGTGTAAAGAATGAAGAGCGGGTCTTCGGCATCCATATGCTCCGGCTCGCAGTAGCCCTGCACATCGGGGGCCGCCATCTCGGCATGCCACCACGAGTCCCTGCCGTTGGACATGTTTATCTCGCCGCTCTTTGTCCTCTGCACGACGATCACCTTCTGCACAGTGGGGCACTCGTTGAGGGCCTCGTCGGCATTGGATTTGAGGGCCACGAATTTCCCGGCCCTTACGCCCTCGTCCGCGGTGATGAGGTGGCTCGCCTTGCAGTCCTGTATCCTGTCCCTCAGGGCTGTGGCGCTGAAACCGCCGAATACGATGCTGTGGATCGCGCCTATTCTCGAACACGCAAGCATTGATATCGCAAGCTCGGGTATCATCGGCAGATATATGGTGACCCTGTCGCCCTTCCTGACACCACTTTTCTTCAGGACATTGGCGAACTTGTTTACTTCATAGTAAAGCTGCTGATAGGTGTAGGTCTTGTAGCTGCCGTCGTCAGCCTCCCAGATGATGGCTGCCTTGTTCCGGATAGGGGTGTTCACAAACCGGTCCAGGCAGTTATAGGAGACGTTCAGCTTTCCGCCGCTGAACCACCTGATCTCGGGTTTCACAAAGTCATAGTCAAGGACTTTGTTCCATTTCTTGTACCACGTGAGCTGTTTTTCAGCCATCTCTCCCCAGAACCCTTCAGGGTCCTCCACAGACCTCTTGTAGAGCTTCTCGTACTCCGCCATGCTTTTGATATGTGCCTTTGTGCTGAATCCCTTTGAGGGCGGAAATGTCCTGCTTTCCTCCATCAATACCTTGATGCTTTCGTTTGACATCGCTCTTCCTCCTTTTCTTTTAGAATGGTTCAAAAAAACCGTTATCTGCCTCTTTATGAAACATCCTGGCCGCGCATAGGATGGTCAATGCCAAACTTTTCCTTAGGTCTCGACCAGCAGCCCCAGCTTCCTCGCAAGCCACTTCGTCGTGGTCGCCTGAATAAGGATCGTCATGAGGATAGCGATGAACGTCACCGACGCGATCATCTGGGAGCCGGGGGCCTTCATGCCCACCAGCAGGCCGGCAAGGGCAGCAGGGATGACCCCGGTCTCCCTGGTCCAGCACATGAAGAGCATCTCTTTGAGGCTCCACTTTGCGCGCCGGTCAGGAGCCGCACAGAGAAAGACCGTGACCGGTCTGGCCACCAGCATGAAGACGGTGACAACAATAATTCCCCCTATAAGATACGTATTCATCAGGCTGAAGTTCACCTGGGAGCCCAGCAGAATGAATATGAACATCCGCATGATAAAGGATGTGGTGAGGACGTACTCTTCCAGTTTCTCCTGTTCACCGTTCTCCATCTGGAAGCCGAAGGAATCCTTGTTCTCAAGGACGATGCCGAACACGAATACTCCCATGAAGCCGCTGGCCTGGAGTCCCTCTGCCCCGAGATAGGCGCCTATCACCGCCATAAGGGTTACGACAGGAGCATATTCCGCCAGAAAGGCGTATTTTTCATGGGCGATGAGCATGGCTGCGAGATACCCCAGAATACCGCCGGCCAGAATACCGAGGACCAATTTTTTGATCAGGTCCCACAGGGCGGCCTGGACGGAAAACTCTGCATTTCCCATGGCGACGGTCAGGATGCCGAAGGTGATGATGGCGCCCATGGCGTCATTAAAGGCTGATTCGGACATCACGGTCTGGGCAACCCTGTCCTTTATCTTTACCTGTTTGAAGATGGGGACGAGGGTGGCCGGGTCAGTGGAGGCGATGGTGGCGCCCAGGAGCAAGGCCACGATGAAGGGCACGCCCAGGACGTAGTAGGCGGTGATGCCGGTGATGGCCGTCATGATCAGAACGCCGACAGTGGCGATTACTACTATGGTGATCCAGACTTCCTTGAGGACCTTGAACCTCAGGGACGCGCCTCCGTCAAAAAGTATATAGCACGACCCGAAGATGAGGATGATCTGGTTCAGGGCCGATTCCGCCCTGACATTCACAAGTCCTGCCACTTCCGGTCCCAGGAGGATGCCTGCCAGAAGAAATATCACCACGTCTGGAACTCTGAGCTTCTGGGCAAGGATTCCTGAAACGGCGCCTGTGGCGAGGATGATGCCGAAGGCAAGGAGCACGTGCTTTGCCATTTCTATGGAAGCGTTGGATTCCATGGTTTTCTTATCCCCCTCCTTATGGTATGTCTGCTGCGATCAGTTTTGCAGACCTTATGAATACATACCAAAAAAGCACGGAATTCAATATATATGATTCTGACGGGTGCGGTCAACGTCTCGTCCCCGGTTGGAAAATGATGATAATGGCGAGACGAATGATGATGATCAATACAATCGTAAAAAAAGGCACCCAGCCTCCCTTTGCAAAGGGCAGTATCCTTTGAGTTATACGATAAGCAGGGTCCGTTATTTTGGCAAAGAGAGC
>JAMCQB010000112.1 GCA_023382175.1 Nitrospirota bacterium
TTTGTGGCATCGTACGGTTTCCAGCCCGTGGCCATCACGATGGCTCCGATCTTCAGTGTCTCGGAGCTGCCGTTTGACGCTATGGTCACGTCATACAAGCCCGGCTGGCCCTCGGTCTTTTCCACCTTTGCCGCCTTGTAGACTTTGATGTCAGGATGGCTTTCGACCTCCTTTATCATCTTCTCTATTTCGGTATCGACAATCAGAGGTTCCCTGAAAAATACACCTGTGGGTATCTTCTTGTAGAGTTTGTTTGCAAAGCCCCCCAGCTGGGGCTCTTTTTCCACCAGCACAACCTTCTGTCCGGCATTGGCCGCCTCAAGGGCAGCAGTCATACCTGTGACCCCGCCGCCGATCACAAGGATCGTGCTGCTCAGATCTTCGAGGATATTCGGCTCGGGCAGATCGCCTTTCTGGGTTTTGATGATCCCCATGGTGAGATAGTCGTTTGCCATGCTCTGCGTCTCTTCAGTCTTCGGAGGCTGGCTCCACGCAACGAACTCCCTGATATTCACCCTTTCGGTTATGGCGCCGGGGAAACCGAATTCTTCATACTTCACGCGGGGAGAGCATGCAGCGATCACAATGGTGTTCACCCCATCCCTGATATCATCCTTGATCACCTGCAGGCCGGCAGGGCTGCAGAGAATATCGTGGGTCTTGCAGTTCGCGATCTTCATGTCCTTTACGGCAACATTGGAAAGCTTTTCTATATCAACGGCATCGCTTATGCCGCAGCCTTTGCAGATATATACACCAAACTTCTTTTCCATCCCTACCTCCTCCTCAAACTCTGGATGCTCTTTATCGCAACACCCGTAGCGTCCTGCACAGACCGCGCAACATCAACAGGGCTTTTCAGTGTTCCCACAGCGTAGATCCCCTTTTTTGCGGTTGATGCGTCCACAAACCCATCAGGGGTATAAGAGATATCCTTCACCATTTTCGTATCCTTTGTCCCGGGAACCATTCCCGCGGCAAGAACCACCATATCAAAGGACGCCTTGATCTTGCTTCCGCCAAAGATATCCTCCACCTCCACAATGACATCTCCCGTTGCCGGGTCCCCGGTAATGCCCGCCACCTTGCCCTTGGTGAGGGTAACGCCGGGGTCGCTCTTCGCCTTCCATAAGAACCGGTTCTCGTAAAGCCCCGGGGTCCTGAGGTCGATATAGAATATCTGGGCCTTTGAATCCGGGTATTGCTCCCTGACATACATGGACTGCTTTAATGAAGCGAGACAGCATATGTAGGAGCAGTAGGGAAGGTGGTTTTCATCCCTGGATCCCGCGCACTGAACAAAGGCGATGTTCTTCACCTCTTTGCCGTCAGAGGGACGGAGGATCTTGCCGGCCGTGGGTCCGTTGGGCGCCGAGAGCCTTTCCATCATCATATTCGTGATCACATTCGGAACCTTGCCGAAGCCGAGGTTATCCATCCTCGTTGCGTCATAGAGGTTCCATCCTGTGGCCATCACCACGGCCCCCACCTTGAGGTTTATGGTCTCGGGCTTCATATCAAGGTCGATGGCATCATATTTACATGCATCTTTACATGCCTTCTGGCAGTCCTTGGAGCAGGCAGAAGCGTCGATCACATATTTGAAGGGAAATGCTTGGTTGAAGGGAAGATAGGCAGCCTTTGTCTTGTCCATACCGAAATTGAATTCATTGGTCCGGTACGAGGGACATGCCTGGGCGCAGGCGTCACAGCCCACACATTTGTCATTCACGTAGCGGGGCTTCACCTTCACGGTCACATCAAAGTTGCCCTCTTCACCCTTGATATCCTCCACTTCTGCAAGGGTGTAGAACGTGATCTGTGAGTTGTTCTTTATCCTTTTGAAATTTATCTCGAGACCGCAGACCGGGGGACAGAGTTTCCAGAAGTACTTATTGAGCTGCGCCACCCTCCCCCCCAGATAGGGGTTTTTTTCGACGATAACAACATCATTGCCCGCCTCGGCGATTTCCACCGCAGCGGTAAGTCCGCTGAAACCTCCTCCTATAACGAGAACTGTCTTATTCTCTGCCATTTCTTTCCTCCTTAAGGCAGCAAGTCAACTCGAAATTCAAGGTGCAAAATGAAAAATGCAAAATCAATCGAACAGATTATTCACCACAGAGATCACAGAGAATGCATTTCATTTTCAAATTTATAGCTCTGCGCCCTCGGCGTCCTCCGCGGTTATTCAGATTTTACGCTTTCCTTTTTACGCTTTGCATTATGATGGGGGAGGGCAAAGTCCTCCCCCATCTCAATCAGTTACTGATACATCTGGACATAGGGAACCTTCTTGAATTCCCATGTATGAGTCGCGTCGTTGTACTTCGAATTGGTGAAGCACTTCCAGTTTGTATCATCGATCTTGTTATGATCGCCCCTGTAGTAGTAACCGGGATACCTGGACTCCTCTCTGAAGAGGATATGCCGTGCATGTGCCTCGACCGACAGAATTCTATGGTAGTTTTCAAAGCACCTTAAGAGCTCATGGAGGTCTTTTGCCGCCATCTTGCCGGCATCCTCTTTAAGCATCTCAAGTTTCTTGAGGCCTTCTTCAAGCATGGTCTTTGAGGTCATGTACCAGGTTGCTACTCCGCCAAAGTACTCGTCGGCGATCTTCTGGAGCCTCAACTGAAGCGCCTTCGGGCCGATGTAATTGGGGTTAATCGTAGGATCTGTCGAATATGTCTTGTATTTCTCATACATCTCGAACGGCAGATAGAGTTCAGCCGCAATCTCCTCAAGGGACATTTTGGGTGTCGGCTTGTAGTCTGCATGGTCGAGGATGTAAGCTATTGCAGCCTTGGCCGCGAGCCTGCCCTCTGCATGAGAACCGGATGAGAATTTGTGGCCTGATGCGCCGACAACGTCGCCTGCCATGAAGAGACCGGGCACGGTAGACATCCTGTTATATCCCCAACTGTAATGCTCCGGTGTGCCGGGAATATCACCGGGGCCGCTTACCCAGAACCCTGCGCAGCCTGCGTGTGAACCAAGGAGATACGGCTCTGATGGCATAATCTCGGATGGGCTCTTATCGGGCTCAATATTAGTTGCCGCCCAGAGGGATGCCTGTCCAATAGCCATGTCAAGGAAGTCTTCCCATGCCTCTGCTTCGAGGTGTTTCATCTTTTTGGCGCCTTCTTTATCTCCAAGTTTCTCTTTGAAGGCTTTCCCTAAGGCCGCCATAGCATCAGGGGTCTGCATAAGGATCGGACCTTTGCCGTCCTTCATAGCCCTCATCATGAGATGGTTCCTGATAGCCGTACCGAGACCTTTTGCATAGTCTCCGTATCTGGCTACCGCGTCATCAAAGTACTCCTTATTAGCGCAATAGTCCTCGCCATAGCTGTCCACTGCCTTTGCCTTAAAGAACAGGAACCATGCCCCGACAGGACCATATCCATCTTTAAATCTTGCGGGCACAAACCTGTTCTCCATCAAGGTCATCTCGGCGCCGGCTTGCATCCCGAATGCATACCCTGAACCAGCGCTAAACACCGGGTACCAGGTCCTTCCCATACCTTCGCCGACCGACCTCGGCCTGAAGCAATTCACTGCTCCGGCAGTTGCACAGATCATCGCCTTTGCTTTAAAGGAATAAATCTTGTTCTCTCTGGTACTGAACCCGATGGCTGCTGCTACGTTTTTCCCGTTTGTATCCATTACCGCCTTCACAATGAATACCCTTTCAAAATGGTTCTGCGCCATGCCGGTTTTTTCCCTGTTGGTCTGGAGGGCCTTCTTTGCAGCCTCTGCAACGACAACCTTATATGACTCGCCATTGATCATGATCTGCCATTTGCCAGATCTTACCGGTGTCCCGCCGTCCTTGAGCGATGCCTTGCCGGCTTCTTTTGCCTGGAATCCATCGAGGGAGAACCCGTCATCACCCTTCTTCCAGATCGGGAGACCCCATTCTTCAAATAACTGGACAGAATCGTCAACATGCCTGCCGAGGTCAAACACAAGGTCTTCCCTGATAATACCCATCAGGTCGTTTCTGACATATTTCACGTAGTCGGCAACCTTGTTTTCGCCGACATAGGTATTAATGGCGGACAGACCCATTGCGACCGCGCCGCTTCTGTCTGTTGCTGATTTATCAACCAGTACAACCTTCAGTCCCTTTGCATTTGCCCAGCGGCATGCTTCGAATGCAGCGCCGCATCCCGCCATACCGCCACCCATGATCAGGAGATCAGTTTCAACTTCGGTTACTTCGGGCTTCTGACAATAAGAAAATGTACACGTTTCTTTTTCCATTTATATTCACCTCCTCTGTATTATTCTTTTCTTGCCGCACCGGTAAACAAACCCGGCTGTTTAAGTGTTGCAAAATCAGGCTCCGGTTTCCCTGCATACGGCTCCACCGAACCCTCTACCGTTGTCCTGATGGGGAACTTAAACCTCTTGAGTATTCCGTTCCTGAACCTGATCGTCCACATAATGGAGTCAGTACCTCTCAGAGGGATAGTGCTGGACCCCAGGGGAACGAAGTCCGAATAACCCCTGACCTCGATTGCCTGCTGTGGGCAGATCTTTACACAATTAAAGCACTCCCAGCACTGCTCGGGCTCCTGATTGTATGCCTTCATCGTTTCTCTGTTGAGGGTCATCAAATCATGAGGACAGATATACTGGCATGCTGTCTTATCCTGAGCCTTGCAGCCATCACACTTCTCGGTAATCACAAAACTTGGCATGTTCCTTAACCTCCTTTACGTTTTTCTCAATATCAGCCTTAACACCTAAGGCAATGTTTCCTGAACTCTCAAAACTGCTGAACTCTTAAGTCTCCACCCCCTCTCGTTAGGACACGGCGAAACGGAGACGGGGAGAAACGGTGAAACAGAAGGTTCCTGTCACCGCGTCCCCCTTTCCCCAATTCCCCGCTTCATATTTTTCAAAGTTATGCGCCTTCTGCGTATTTATGGGTCTTTATCTCGACCTTTTCAGTCAGACCGGCATAGTACTCTCTCAGGATTTCGAGCACTTCGGGACGGCTGAAGTGATCCGGGACCTGCTCGTTCTCCGAAAGCATCTTTCTCAGTTTCGTTCCGCTGAGGAGAAGCCTGTCTTCCTTGCCGTGGGGACATGTCCTCATGGATGCCATGCCGTCGCACTTGGTGCAGTAGAAGGTCCAGTCGATCTTCAAAGGCTTTGTCTCGAGGGCATCCTTAGGGATCTCATCAAAGATCTTCTGTGCATCGAAGGGCCCATAGTACTCGCCGACCCCTGCATGGTCACGGCCGATGATCTGGTGGCTGCATCCGTAGTTCTGCCTGAAGAGCGCATGAAGCAATGCCTCACGCGGTCCGGCATACCTCATATCAAGGGGATAGCCTGCCTGGATGCTCGTGTCCTTCACAAAGTACAGCTCCGTGAGTTTATTGATCGCCTTCACCCTTACGTCCGCCGGGATATCCCCTGATTTCAGTTTCCCGAGGAGCTGATGGATCAGCACGCCGTCGCAGGTCTCGATGGCGATCTTTGCCAGATATTCATGGGACCTGTGCATCGGGTTCCTCAACTGGAGGCATGCCACAGTGCTCCAGCCCTTTTCTTCGAAGATCCTTCTGGTCTCGGCAGGCCTCATGTATATCCCTGCAAACTGCTTGGGGAACATTCCCTCGCTCAATACTTTTACCGGCCCTTCAAGGTTGACCTCTTCCTGGCCCATGACCTTTGCCACTCCCGGATGCTCCATATCCGTCGTCTTGAAGACCTGCTTGCATTCGTGGGCCTTGTCGATCTTGTATTTATCGGTAACCTTCATTGTGGCCATGAGCTCACCCGATTCTTCATCGATCAGGGCGATCTCCTGGTTCTTCTTGATGCTGTTGGCATTTCCTTCCGATGTGGAAAGCGTCACCGGGATCGGCCAGAATGTGCCGTCAGCCATTTTGTAGTGATCGCAGACACCTTTCCAGTCATCATGGCCCATGAAGCCTTTGAGGGGAGTGAATCCCCCTATCCCCATCATTATCAGGTCGCCTGCTTCCCTGGATGTTACCCGGACCTCTGTAAGGGTCTTCGCCTTTTTCTTTTCTTCGATAAGCTCTTTTCCCTCGAGCAAGAGGGGCATTAATTTCTTTGCCTTACCATGCGGATTAACTAAAGCCATAGCTTTTCCTCCTTAGTGTAGTTTTCAAAACTCTTAAGCGCTCGGTAACTCCCTTAACAGTCCCCACATTGTTCAAGCACTTCTGACCCCGTGCCTTTTCTGCCCTAATGTACCTTCTAAGGAATACTCTTTCGCGAGATTATCTCAAAGGATTATTCAAACGGGCAATATAACTTAATCAAAGTTCAGATTTAATTCAATTTTAAAATTGTAATTATTGAATTAGTTTTCTTTATATTATTTTGGAAACCTCAAAAAGAGAGTAGAAATGAAGATTTATGAGCTCTGTAGACAGGCCACCTTCCCCTTAATTAATGAGGGGAGGTGGCGAGAGTCCTGAAGTCGATAGGCAGACATCCCTGTCCCTAGAAAACTATTTCAGCCCCAGGGAATTACAGACCGCCTTAAAGATCTCATCAATACTGCCGGTTCCGTTGACAGAACTTAATATGCCCTTCTTCTTGTAGTAATCGAAGAGGGGAGCCGTCTGCGAGCTGTACACATCGAGCCGCTTCTTTATGGTCTCTTCCTTGTCGTCGTCCCTCTGGAACAATTCCCCGCCGCACTTGTCGCATTTCCCATCCTTCTTCGGGGCGTTAAAGAAGACGTTGTACATCTGGCCGCATCCCTTGCAGGTCCTTCTGCCGGTGAGTCTCTTCATAAGGTCGTCAAAGGGCACGTCAACGCTCAATGCAGCGGTCAAGGGCACCTTCAGGGTGTCAAGCATCTTGTCGAGGGCTTCGGCCTGCGCCGTGTTTCTTGGGAAACCATCAAGGATATACCCCTTTTTACAGTCATCCTGTTTCAGCCTTTCCTCGACCATACCGAGCACTACCCTGTCGGGAACAAGCTCTCCCTTGTCCATAAAAGATTTCGCCTCTTTGCCGAGGGAAGTTCCAGCCGCAACTGCTGCCCGAAGAAGGTCGCCTGTGGAGATTTGAGGAATTCCGTATTTCTCGATGAGTTTTTTTGCCTGAGTTCCCTTCCCAGCCCCTGGTGCGCCAAGTAATACAAGCCTCATTGTGCCTCCTTTATTAGGTTAAGATTAAGGTATTCTCGGAATGACAGTTACTTTATGACAACCTTTAAACTTTTTTCAAGAAAAAAGACGCACTTTAAAGATTAATTTCTTTTATCTTCTTATAATTTGATAATCCCGGTGAAGCACCCCACACTGTTACCCTACAATGAAAGAAGAGAGATAGATTCTCAATTTTCTCAATGCCACGCCTCTATGGCTCAAGGCATCCTTTTCATCAGCGCTCATCTCTGCAAAGGTTTTGTCATGGCCCTTCGGATAAAATACAGGGTCATAGCCAAAGCCGCTGAAACCTTTCGGTTCCGTGCCTATTCTGCCTCCCACAAAACCAGGGAAGGTCTCGACCCTGCCGTCGGGGAATGCCAGGGCAACACAGCAGACGAAACGTGCGCCCCTCTTCTCCTCTTCAACGCCCCGCAACTCAGAGAGCAGTTTCTCCAGATTCTTTCTGTCATCCGCATCGGCACCAGCATAGCGCGCCGACCAGACCCCTGGCGCCCCGTTCAAGGCATATACCTCAAGTCCCGAATCATCGGCAATAGCAGGCTTTCCGGAGTAACGGGCCACTGCCAGGGCCTTTTTCACCGCATTCCCTTCAAAGGTATCTGCGTCCTCTTCCACCTCGGGACAGCCGGGAACATCATCAAGGGCGAAAAGTGCCACGGGCACTCCCTGCAGTATCCTCTTTATCTCCTCGATCTTTTTTCTGTTCCTGGTGGCGATGACAAGCTCAAGTGGCATAACTGCCTCGTATTATCCGGAAAGGCGATGATTTTTACAACAGGCGAATAGTTCTTGGTTTATATAAAGGATGGTTAATAGATTCTACTGTTTTTACAACTAAAAGGGTTTAGATACGGTGTCCCCGAATTCACCCAGCGTGTTCAGAGGCGATTCAAGAATTGCTGGCTTTCCACCTCACGCCTCCCGATTCGTCGCACAATACGTACATCTTGCAAGAAACTCACAACGTCCCTTCATTCCCATGTGAATGTAGTTGACAATTTAAGCTGTTGTTGACAATAATTTTTTTGGTTGACAAATACAATTTTATTTGTTAGCATGATTTCAGCTTGGATTATTAGGAGGTATCAAGATGGACCGAAAACCATGGGAAGTACATCCAGCATTAACAGAGGAAAGGCTCTGCTACATTGCCAACATCATTCGCGATGTGAGACATAAAACTCTCGGGTTATACGATCCGAATAATGGCGATGGGGTTTGGAGTCTTGGTTGCAGAATTTATGAACGTACGATCAATACAATTGATCATGAAAAAGGAAAACTATCTTGGCTTGACACAATCAGAGATGGACTGTATTTCGTTCTTCTTGTTGAAGGAGTTCCAATACGATTTTACAGGGGAGATGTTGATAATCCCAATACACGGTCTCTCCGCAGAAAATTTCCTGAACTTGAAGCGCAGCAATGTACTTTCTCGTTTTATGAGCCCGAATGGTTTTGGCGCCTTGTTGCGGAAACCGATGCTGACGGGGAAATCCTCCGCATAGTGATGGTGCAGTATACCGAATCGGGCGATTCGAAAAACCCTTGGGACATTCCTATTACTGAACCAGTAAAAGTAGAAACCCCGTCTCTCGACGCAGTTCGTGAAAGTATTGTTCTCGATAGGCCCGTTGTGAAGTCGAAAGAAGAAAAGACTGTTGGAGTTGACCAAAATGAGTAGCGATAAGTACTTATTTCAGGGTGCAAGGCTACACCTTGCACGTACTTTTCATGGCCTGACATTAGCCGAACTTGGGGAACGCGTTTCTGTCAGCAGGCAGTACATTCAGCGCCTTGAAAGCGATCCAGACGCATCACCCAGCAAAGAGATGCTCGATGCCCTTGCTGAGATACTGAGCGTTAAGCCATCATTCTTTTTTGAACCAGTGGTTGGAGAAGTTAGAGAAGAAGAATGTCATTTTCGCAAACTTCAGACCACACCATTAAACATGCGTGTTCGTGCACTTTCTTATGGCACAATCTTTTATGCGCTCGTTTCTCACCTCGAACAGAAACTCGAACTTCCAAAGGTTAATATTCCTTTAGTTCAAATTAAAAATCGTGAGGATGTCGAACAGGCGGCTGAAAGAAGCAGACGTGTCTGGGGTCTTCACTTAGATGCACCAATTCACAATATGACTCGAACTCTTGAGCGTGCTGGGTGTGTCGTAACGACCTTTAAGGGCGTGTCAGAAGAGATCGACGCTTTTTCCTATTTTCGCGCAAGGCCGATTATTGTGCGAAATACGGCCAAGAAAAGCACCTCTCGGCTGAGATTTGATTTGGCTCATGAATGTGGACATTTGCTAATGCATTCTAATCTCGAGGTCGGTGACTTTGCTTTAGAAGACCAAGCAAACCAATTTGCAAGTGCTTTTTTGTTACCACGCATTGCTTTTGTCAAAGAGTTTCCAAAGACTGAGCGACTTGACTGGATTAAAGTTTTCCAATTGAAAAAACGTTGGGGTGTAAGCATACAGGCAATTATAAAACGTGCCTATGACCTTGGGTTGATTACGGCAGTGCAATATCGTAATGCTTATGTGTATATTAGCCGAAAAGGTTGGAAACGAGGTGAGCCACCGAAAACAGAGCCCGCATCTGAGCCTGTCGAAATTCTGCCTACGGCACTTGATTTGCTTAAACAACATCGCGGCCTTACTGTTTCTGATATTGCACGGGAGTTGCACTTGAATTGTGCTATTCTCGCAAAGTTCGATATACCATGCAGCAGTTCTGTGGTAACAAAAAAGCACTTGCTTTCTGTAAAAGACCATCCATTAAAGCAAATTAAAATTGATATTAACTAGCTTTGAAAAGTGGAAATGGGGTCTGGCTTGGGTTTGTGCATTCAATATTCGCCTTAATTATTAATCACCCCTATGCTTATCCTCCGGGAAAAGGCTCAATTTTTCTTCCTTGATTTCAGGCCGGACTGGGGCCGGGCGTGTCTTTATATCATTATCTTTCCGCTCCGGCTCTGAAACGCGTCTCCGCCGGGCAACTGTCCTTTCATTCGCGTCTTTGTCGGAAATCAAAGACTCAATGCTTGAAAGAAAGTCCTTGCCGCTTTCCAAGCCTGCTGCCGAAATAAGCTCGATATTGGCGTGACGATAAATATCGATCCATTCCTCTTTCTGCCTTATCGCAAGTTTGGGATTTAAAATATAACGACCGGTCTTTTTTCGTATGAAGAGTTTTCTGTTATAGGGGTTGGCGCTACCGACTTCGTTCTTGGAGAGCAGCGCAGATATGTAAGCCCGCTTTTTCCGGTAATCGTGAATTACGCTGTCCGGAAGCGGCGTCATTATTTCGGCCAGCAAGGGCGCGGTAAGCGGGACATCATCGAATACGTCATGGTCGATCCTCAGGCGCAGGACGGCAAAGAAGATGTGAAAGAGCAAGAATTCCCCCTGGCTGCCGTCGATCTTGATCAGCCGGTCATCGACCTTCAGGCTGACGCTCGATGGCGCGAGTATCTCATGCACATCGGGAAACAGTTCAGAGGCAAACTTCTTGTCATACGCTGCCCTTTGGAGGGCGCCCTGCCACGCCGTCAGGCCGTAATTATCGGTCAATTCGGCATCGGCGCCCGCAGCCGTCAACTCCTGAACAGGCGCAGCATTGCCCGCGCCCGCCGCCAGCATGAGCGGCGTCTTATTGAAGACAGTGCGATGGTCTACTCCGTAAAGCTCGCACTGTCTTAGGATATCTTTATAGAATTTGCCGGTATATCCCTGGAGATATTTTATCGCGAGGTTTGCTCTCTGCTGGTCATACAGAGAACGGTTAAAGAGCAGTTTTCCGTCCCGGTGGAAATAAATCTGCTTTGCCCTGTCGAAGCCGTGCATACTAAGCGACCGAATAAGCCTTCGTTCGTCATAAAAAAGACCATACTCGAATAAAGCTTTTTTCGGTTTCTGCGAAATCTCTTTTTCGTCGCGTGCGCGGGCAAGAAGCTCCATAACTTTCCCAGAGCTGCAAACCTCCCAGGGGACGGACTGGGTCTTCAGGATATCGCGCCTGATTTCATCGGCCTGCTCCTGTCTGCCCTGGAGCTCAAGCTGGCGCGCCTCGGCCTGCCACTCCTCGATAGTCGACTGTTTCGCTTCGACAGTCACCTTATCCTGCGCGTTGTGAATCCCCAACATGCGGATCAATGGATGTCCGATGTCGTTCTCTATCAAGTAAAGTCGCTGCACCGCCCGGGTGACCGCGACATATAAGGAATTGACAAAGAATTTATAAACCTCAAGGGACTTATCCGTCTTATCGCGCTCCCTCATGTACTCGAAATCACCCTCCAGGTCCTCATGGCTGACCCCGTTTATTATCTCCTGGAAAGTGGCGCGTTCACCGGAGATGAAGTTCACCAGTATGACGTTTTCGTACTCGAGCCCCTTTGCCTCCTGGATGCTGAAGAGCAGCGGCGTATCAAAATATTGCCGAACCGCAGCCTTTTCCTCCTCCCGCATAACCAGGACGGCGAATTTGGCGGACCTCCGGGTCTTCTGGTTCAGCTCCCGTTTGACCTTGTCCGTATCCTTCATAAAAACGACCTCACCTGTCTTCTCAGAGAGGCTCCTCATGAGGTAGTTGCTCTCCCGGTCGACAGACCCAAAGCGCTTCCGCTTGACCCTTAAGAGTTTGTTCGCAAGGTACGTCACCATCTCTGAATTACGGAAGTTGGAATACAGGATACGCATCACCTTTTTCAATTCCAGCGACCCGGCATTGTATAGCATGGATTTCAGACTGCTCCAAGAGAAAAAGTTGGGATGGACTATCTGGTTGGAATCGCCGCAGAGAATAAAATTGTCGGGTTCCTTCAAACTCCTCAGGATAAGCTGAAGCTGGATGTTCGTTATGTCCTGCACCTCATCGACAACAACCAGATCGTACGCGGGCTGCACATGTTTCAGATAGCCGTGCGCCAGGACGTTGGGGTCGTAATAGTTGTTTTCTCGAAGAAATGAGAGATATTTTTCGAACAGCGTGTACACAAGTTCACGTTCCTCATTGAGATAGATGGATTGTCTCACTCCGAGGCCCAGATAATCCTCGCGGCTCAGCCATGGCTTATCGAGTATCGATCCGGTTATGACCCCGCGGAATTCCTCGTACAGGCGGTGGGCATCGGCAACCCGCTGCTGCCTTGGGAACCGGAGCAGCCATTTGGCGAAGACATTGTATTTGATCTCCCTACCTTCGGGTACCCGCATTGTCTCGAGAAATTCCCTGAAGGAAAAAAACGATATCTCCTGATCTTCGTTCTCATAATGGTGGGAATAATAGAGATTTCTTGAGTTGTCAGCAAGATACGGCGACAGTGTAACGTAAAGAACCTGACCATACGACCTCTTCATCTTTTCGAGGATAAGGGCGGTCTTTCCGCTCCCCGCCGGGCCGATGACTATAAGCGGCGCCGCAAGCCGGTATATCTCCTCCTGTTCGGTATCGAAGGAGATTATCTTGTCGAGAAGATGAAAGCGCGTGTTCGCAGGATTTATATAGACAAGGGAAGGAAGAGTCTCTTTTTCGAGCTGAGCTTTTTCAAAGGGCAGGATCTTCGATTCGTCTATCCGTGCGCCTCTCAAGAACTTCGACCTGTCGTAGGCGTGATTATGCACGACCTCAAGCGCCAATGCATAGCATTCCCCTCCGTACGTCATCAACTTTAAAATCAGCCGGTTGCCGTCGTCAAGCTTTGCCCTGTAAAGATTATGCTCGGCCAATTTCTTGACCTCGGCGGAATGGAAATCATCAGCCTGAAGATATCCGATCACCTTCTGGTACTGCCGGGACACCTTCGATGTGTCAAGATCGTTATATTCAAGAATCTTCATAGCCCTACACTATAATATACTTTCTTTGCCTTCTCCGGGAATAATTGCCACAAACAGTATGGGGTAACAAAATAAATTGCGATTTTTAAAGACGCTAATTTTGTATAATATTGTGAAACAGAGGAGCCATATGATACCCGAATTAAAGTACGATGAAAAGGGGCTTATCCCCGCCATTGTTCAGGATATCGACAACGGCGATGTCCTGATGATGGCTCATATGAATGAGTCGTCCCTCAGGATGACCCTGGAAACAGGATTCACCCACTTCTGGTCCCGTTCGCGGCAGAAATTCTGGAAGAAGGGCGAAACCTCGGGCTGTGTTCAGGAGGTGAGGGAGATATTCTATGATTGCGACTCGGACACGCTCTTGATCAAGGTCAAACAGCATGGCGCAGGCGCATGCCATACGGGGAACAGGACATGCTTCTTTAGAAAAATAGAGAATCCGTGACCCGTTACTCGTTACGAGTTACGACTTGAAGTATGAGCATGAGCTATGAACCAAACCGGAGGTTTTATGAGCGATTGCATATTTTGTAAGATCATCGAAAAGAAAATACCTTCAAAGGTGGTATATGAAGACGAGCATTCCTTGGTCTTTGAGGACATAAATCCCCAGGCGCCGGTGCATGCCCTCGTGATTCCCAAGAAGCACATCCCCACTCTTCTTGATATTACAGAAGAAGACAACCCCCTCATCGCCCATTTAGTGAAGGTTGCGAACAAGATTGCACGGGATAAAGGCATTGCGGAAAGAGGATTCAGGATCGTGACCAACTGCAACCCGGAAAGCGGCCAGACCGTCTATCATATCCACCTTCACGTGCTGGGCGGGAGAGCCATGCACTGGCCTCCGGGATAAAAGAACGGTTACTAAAATCTATTCAGTTATTGGGTATATTTGGTTGAAGAATTAACCACCAATAACAACGAATAACTTAATAACTGTATCCGGCCAGACACCGAGACAACCTCGACAAACCAAAAAGATCGCATTATGCCGCGAGATCCCCTTCGATGTCCAGGGTAATCTGGATTTCTCTGCCCACCACCACACCACCGTCTGACAGGGACACATTCCACGTAATCCCATAATCTTCGCGGCTGATCCTGGCTGATGCGGCGAAGCCAACGCTCGTTTCTTCATCCGTGCCCTTCACCGGACCGAAATACTCTGCTTCCAGTGTTACCGTGCGCGTGACCCCCCGAATAGTCAGTTCTCCCATGATTCTGAAACGGCTGCCCCCGCTGTCTTCGACCTTGGTACTCCTGAAAAAAATCCTAGGATACTTTGCCACGTCAAAGAAATCCGGGCTGCGGAGGTGCTCGTCGCGTTTTTGAATCCCGGTCCAGATGCCTTCGACCTCTATTTCTGCTTCCACTGATGAATGCGCGACGTCGGCAGGATCAAACTGGATGGAGCCTGCAATCCTGTTGAACTGGCCGCGCACACTGGTAATCATCATGTGTCTCACGGTAAACGCTGCCACGGAGTGGTCCGGGTCAATAATCCACTTCGCCATTGTCATCTCCTCCTCGGGGGAATATATGATCTTTTAATTTCATTGTATCAGACAAAAATCAGAATGCAACGGCAAGGGGAAAAAAGAATCAAGTTGCGGTATGGAGAAAGGATTCAATGTCCTGGAGGGAAATGGTGCCGAAGGCGGGATTTGAACCCGCACGGGTTACCCCACACGCCCCTCAAACGTGCGTGTCTACCAGGTTCCACCACTTCGGCATACTGGATGATACTACAAAAAAACCGTTGATTTCAATACGACGAGGGATTGTTTCTAATCATCAGGACTCTTTGCTATAATAACATAGTCGATGATAAATCGTTCATGGCTCATGGCTCTCCGTTGAAGACCGTAAGGAGTCAGGTGTTAGGCGTAAGATGTTGAAAGGTCTCAAGCCTCACGTTTTTTAGACTTATTGCGTTTTTTGAGCTCCGCACGCTTCACACCTTACGCCTTACTGTGTTTGCTGCCATGAGCTATGAGCCTGTCGTCATTGGAGGGGTGGCCGAGCGGTTGAAGGCGACGGTCTTGAAAATCGTTGTAGGGGTGACTCTACCGTGAGTTCGAATCTCACCCCCTCCGCCATTGAAAAATTGGGGGAATCCTTTATTTACGCCATTTGTGAGTAAAGGGCGCCCCTTTTAAAAACCGTCAACAGACCGTCAACAGCCACATAGCCCAAAAATCGCTCAAGAATAACTTTAAAAACTGCTTGACAGGGTGATACAGTTATCCATGCGACCTACTACAAAGCCTCCCCTGAGCATCAGAATAGCCTCTGGAGCCGCTTTCAGAGGCAAAGACCGTCTAACCCCCGTCTGAATGGGTTCAGGGCGTAGAGGCAAATTTGGGCAGGGGGGATTCAACCTTTTCAGGAGAGATTATCAGGAGTCATTCCAAAATACTTCAGCATATCCCCGAATATCAGAGCATCCTGAATCTCGGTATCTATGGAGTGTTCAATAGCCCCATGCTGAACCATAAACTCATGTTGTTCTTCTGTGGCGATATGCCCATGAACTCCTAATCGGGGATGGGATTGCAAGTATCCCTGTATCTCATGGGGGTCAAAGGATTCCCTGATTAATATTACAAACTCGGACAGAAGCTTTTCAGCTTCAGGGATTCTTTCCTTATCCCTGTCATACATCTCATCAAAGTTGGTTGTAAATTCCTTATCCTTGTACTTTGTTACCCGTATAGGGTTATAGTCAGGCTGTTTCCGTCTTTCGTCAATTTCCCTTACTGTCTTTCGGGCATCATGAAGGAGGGCAACAAGGTTATAGAACTTCTCCCCTATCAGGTATCCAAGACCCTTTTCAATGCCGAAGTCCTCAGTAATCCCCTCAGCAGCCTGAACCCATTCCTGAATCTGATTATCATTTATAAATATCTTGCCCATAGGGGTATTATAAACGATATGAGAATATGGGACATCTCTCCTGATAAACTGTGTCGTAATCATCTGCTCGGTGAGTATAATGAACTCCATGCCATGTGGAATATCCTGACACAGGGAAAGATAGGATATTCAAATCATCCTGAGACTAAGAGGTGGAAGGGAAAGCTAAAGGCACTGTTCAGGGTTCATGAGGAAATTGTTCAGGAGATGCTTGCAAGGGGCTATAATCATAAGAGTCCTTTGGATAAGACGTTGGCAAAAGGAAGTAGTGTTCAAACCTCTTTTGTTGACCCTGTAGAAAGGCAGAGAGAAATTCTACGAGAGAAGGGATGCAGTTGCAATGTCAGGAATCATGAAAAGAAAACGGATATTATAGCTATATGACCCTTATCCACTGCACAGCCAAACTCCTAAAAGAACTCGGAGACCCTCCCCTTCAGAGTCCTGACACACCTAACCCTGAAGGTCTCGGAAATTGGTACGCCAACCTCCTACGCATTGACCGGAGAAAGTGCATCCTGTTCACAAATGAGAAAACCCTTTACAGCTTTCTCATCCCCAAGGTGAAGAAAGAGAACCTACAAAATATTTTCGATGAGTTCCTTTTCCATCTGAATATGAATCTTCAGGCAGAGGGATTCAGACTTGAGGTCATCAACAGGGTCTTGCAGGAGTGTCAGGAGATGGGGTTTGCTAAGACTGCAAGTAAGACGGTCTTGGGGGCTATGACTCAGATAACCTTTGAAGCTGAATATTTTATCATCCAAAGGTATGAGGGTATGGACGGGGGAAGGATTTTAAAGGTGAACAAGGACATCAACAGAAGCCTGATGAGAGGCAGCCGACACCTCCACCCCATTGAGATGTTGCAGGAGCTTCTGACAGGGGTGGAAGTGGCAAGACCAAGGGTGAGGTCAGTTTAGCCCTGTCTGATGGGTCTGACCACCTGCCTTATTTTGGCATTTTAAGCGTCCCACAAAGCCCAGAAGGGTCATGGAAACGAATGGCAATATCTTTGTATTCCCTGTTCTTGCAATGCCCTTAGAAATGATTTCTTACGCAGCCCTCTAAAAAGCATAATTTCGGAAGTTTTATCAGCGAGTTTGTTGCCTATTTTGCTCCTTCGAAAACATGTATAACCCATTTAATTTTTAAGATAAATTTGCCCTAAAATGGTAAAATAATTCATGCAATATTCATCAGGTTTAGACCAGAATATTACCGATGAAACTGATGCTGATGTGTACGAAAATGAACGCTATTTTGTCCCGCCCCCATCCAAAAGATTAATCGTAAAACGCAACGGTAGTAGCATCACCCGACAGATTCCCAAACCTATTGTCCTGATTGATACACGTGAACAGACCCCTCTTGATTTCAGCCGATTCCCTAATTGGATAGCTGAACAGAAGAGACAGAAGCTTACCGTAGGCGACTATAGCGTTCAGGGCATGGAAGATATTCTTGTATTTGAGCGTAAGTCACTGAGCGACCTGATAACTACCCTGATGCAAAACAGACCAAGATTCTTCAGGTTATGCGAGAAGATGACCAATTACCGATGGAGAGCACTGTTTGTAGAGGCAACGTATGAAGACATAAAGTCTTACTATGGTGACTATACAATGGCTCATCCCAATGCCGTTTCAGGAACACTTGATGCATTGGAGGCAAAATTCGGAATACCCGTGGTTTATACTTCTCAGCATCAGGCATTAGCAGAGGAAAAAGCTGCAAGCTGGCTGTCGAAGCATTTTACATATTGGTATTTGGAGTCAAATGGTATGGGACGGGTTTTACAGGAAGGAGATTTGTGAACATTAACTTTGGTCTTATAGAGGGGGCATGGGGCAACTCTTCATTATAAAGCCAGTCGAATTTGAGCACGGGAAAGAAGACCCATTTGGATTTGATTATTACTCAGGTTTAATTGCTGACAAGTATATACCATTCTCTGGAACTATCAGGAAACCGCTTTATCTTCTATTTGTAGCCTACGTAAATTGGTTGATAAGGAATAAGCTCCTCAAGGGTAGTACGAACAACGAGGATATCAGATTGCGGTTAGAAAAACTCTTAGTTAAATGCCTGACTCTTTCTAACACTTCACACAGATTTATTATTGGCAGCACATTTAGAAACATTAACCCTTTCAAAGGAAATGATGGGAACTGGGTTATTCAGAACTGTTACAAGATATATGATGAATCAGCCAGGGTTCTCGTTCCCGATGAAGTAATAGAGGATTATCACGTAAGACATCTCGAACAGATAAAACTGCTGAATGATTTCTTGAAGAGAACAGGAACTCTTGATGCTAACAAACGATTTTTGGATAGTCAGATAAAGCAACTGAGAAAAAAGAAAACGAGCATGTTTTCAGGCAATCTCCTATTATCAAGAAGATTTAGAGATGCCCTTTTCAGGGAACTGAAAGATATTATCAGACAGAAGGGATTTGGAAAGGACAAAGCACTTATAAAAAAGTTATTTGTTTCTCCGTCTAAGGCACCCACAGTTTTGAAGCATGTACTTCATAGTGAAGATTATCCCTTCAAATCACTGAATCACTGGTTTGCCAGCTTCATACTTGCAGTTGATTCTGATATCAGAGGAGAGCAGTCAAAATCCCTTTGGAACAGTGCTGACAGAAACTACCAAAAACTTAGCGATAATCATGGAACGGTACAGAGACCGACAGAAGACAGCAAGAAACATACAAGGATAAAATGCTGGTTTAGCAGGGTCGGTGATAAGTATGAGAAGTCCTCCAATTTTAGCGATTCTGGATGGGATGCATTAGTCAGAAAAACTGATAAAGAAGACCATGAGCTTTATACATTTAGGACAGATGCATTGGGTAACTTGTTGAAGGAGCTTGACCCACATGCAAGCTAAAGATTACTTCATCCACATTAGGGAATTCGACCACAAGCTTGGGATATATTTGACTTTTACTCTTGATAAAGATGTTATCAACAAAATTAGAGAGAACTCTACTGGACGTACTATTATTCTGCACGATTATAGCCAAGGCATCTCCTTGGACGAAACGTGGAAAAACAGAGTCCTATGTATCCCTTATTATTCTCGCTTACTGACTAATGAAACATGCTTTCATTCGAAGTTGACGCTTCTAAAGGGGAAAGAACAAGCACGGCTTTTGATTGGTAGCATGAATTTATCAAAGAGTAGTTTCAGTGGACTGAAGGAAGTTTGCTATTCCATAGATATAGATTATTCCTCCACTCTCTATAAAGCAGTTGTAGATTATTTGCGAAAACTTCCCCTCGAACTTTCTAAACATCACTGGGTCTCTATTCTTGATGAGCTATCAATTATCAGCAGGAACAAAACAGTTACCGATAAAACACCTCAAGCATCCTTCATATCAAATATTGAAGAAGAAAGCTCTATAGCCCAATCATTCCTAAAGCAAGTAGACCTTAACGTTGCATAAAAAACCGATCATGCTGCACGTTGAAGACGATCAAGATAAAGTAATAGTTTATGTTTGACGGCAGAATTGGCATTCATAGACATGGTAAGAGTCCCTCCGGGCCAAGTGAT
>JAMCQB010000047.1 GCA_023382175.1 Nitrospirota bacterium
CCGTCCAGTTGACCAGGGCCTTTGAATTCAGGATTTACGAGGAATGTGGCGTTGGTGTAATCGAGGACATAATCCCTGAAGTAGCGTTTGTTATCGATGATGTACTTTATCATTCCTCCGAGGAACGCAATGTCAGTGCCTGAGCGGAGAGGGGCATAAATGTCAGCCTTCGCTGCTGTCCGGGTGAAACGGGGGTCAACAACGACGAGTTTTGCGCCATTTTCCTTTGCCCTCATTACCCATTTCATGGATATGGGGTGATTCTCTGCAGGGTTCCCTCCCATTACGAGGATAACATCTGCATTTTTAAAATCAATCCAGTGGTTTGTCATTGCACCGCGACCGAACGACTCTGCCAGAGCCGCTACAGTTGGAGAGTGTCATATTCGGGCCTGGTGCTCAATATAGACAAGCCCCCAGGAGCGGAGGAGTTTCTGGAGCATGTAACATTCTTCATTATCGATGTTTGCGCTTCCAACATGGGCTATACCGTCTGTCCTGTTGACAACAAAGTCCTTTTCGACCTCAACCTCTTTGCCGTCAGGGCCCTTTTCTTTCACTTTAAACTTGGATGTAGCCTTGAATGTCTTGTCGCGGGCCTGCTTAATCCTCTTTGCGATCTCATCCAGAGCCCAATCCCATTCCACTTCCTTCCACTCTGCGGCGCCAGGAGCACGATACCTTGGCCTGGTGAGGCGTGTTGGATTGTTTATGATCTGATAGAGAGACGCCCCTTTTGAGCAAAGCGTCCCCTCGTTGATGGGATGGTCCGGGTCACCCTCTGTGTTGATGACCTTTCCGTTAGCGGTATGCACAATAATCCCGCAGCCGACAGAACAGTACGGACAGATAGTGAGGGTCTCTTTCGCGTTCTTGATGCGCAATGTCTGCGCATATGCCTTGACAGGGTCCAGGTTTACCCCTAAAGACCCCAGCGCCAATGTTCCTCCCGAGAGCTTCAGAAAATTACGACGAGATACATTCATAAGCCCCTCCTCTTTATTGGTTCACCACTGCAACAAAAAATGCACTACATGCAATTCGGCGGTTTATGCCATCTCTCAATGTCTTTGGATAAGGTTTTTTCCTTTTTTATAGGGATAGTGTGGTTTCCGGATTCGCAAATATGAAGATTAATATTTAGGAGCCACATAGAATTATTTAAAAAAATTATAGTCTCATTCCATGAGACTGTCAAGCATTTTCTTCTGTCTTTTTCGCCTCTTTTTCTGCAATGATCTTTTGAGCCAAATGTCCCGGCACTTCCTCATAATGAGAGAATTCCATGGAATACAGGCCCCTTCCCGAGGTGATGCTCTGGAGTTGATTCGCATAAGTCAGCATCTCGGACATGGGCACCACTGCGCCGATCTTCTGGTTCCCTCCTGCCTGAGGTTCCACGCCCTGGACCTTTCCTCTCCTGGAATTCAGGTCTCCGATGACTGCGCCAAGGGTATCGTCAGGAGTAGTGACTTCCACTTTCATAATGGGCTCAAGGAGAACGGGTCTTGCCCCCAGGAAGGCCTTCTTTAGTGCCATGGAGCCCGCTATCTTGAAAGCCATTTCTGAAGAATCCACGGAATGATAAGACCCGTCATATAAGGTAACGCGCATATCGATGACCGGATACCCTGCAATGATGCCTTCCTTCATAGTTTCCACAATCCCCTTTTCCACTGCCGGCCTGTACTGCTGCGGTATCACCCCCCCCACGATCTTGTCAGCAAATTCATATCCCCCGCTTCTGGGCAGCGGTTCTATCTCTATCCAGCAGTCTCCATACTGTCCCCTTCCGCCGGACTGTTTTTTGTACCTGCCCTGAGCCTTGGGGCAGGAGACTTGATGGTCTCACGGTATGGTATTTTAGGGGTTTTCATCACGACCTCAACCCCGAACTTCCTCTTCAGCCTTTCGAGGGTCACCTCGAGGTGAACCTGCCCCATACCTGACAGGAGCATCTCCTTCGTCTCCTCGTCCCTGTGAAATCTCAGGGTGGGGTCTTCCTCCAGCATCCTCTGGAGGCCCGAGCTGACTTTTTCCTCGTCCCCCTTGCTTTTTGGGGCGATGGCGTAAGAAATGATCGGCTCAGCAAACTTGACCTTCTCGAAAATAATGGGATGAGACTCATCGGAAAGGGTATCCCCTGTATCGGTGTCCTTCAGCTTCGCCACGACTCCGATCTCACCAGGGCCGAGAACCTGAGCCGGAACCTGTTTTTTCCCCTGGAGGTAGAATACCTGGCCGATCCTTTCCTTTGTTCCCGAGGCGCTGTTCAACACAGAGGAGTCTGCCTTCAGGGTTCCCGAATAGACCCTGAAGAGGGAGAGCTTTCCTGCGTAGGGGTCTGCGATGGTCTTAAATACATACGCTGAGAAAGGCTCTTTTTCATCCACCTTTCTCTCGACTTCCTTGCCATCCTTTGGATTCTTCCCCCTCACCGGAGATATCCGAACCATTTCCGCTGGTGAGGGCAGGCAAAGGACAAGAGTATCCAGAAGCTGCGGTATGCCGATGTTCTTTGCTGCGGAACCGCACGCAACAGGGATAAACCTCCGGGTCAAAGATCCCTCCTTAATGCCCTTGATAATCTCGTCAGGGGTTAACTCTCCCCCTTCCAGGTATCTCTCAAGGAGCGCATCATCCGACTCCGCGATCTTTTCCACAAGCTTTTTCCGATATCCCTGAGCTTCTATGAGAAGTTCGGAGGGGATTGCTGCATCAGCGGCCTTACCGCTCTTATACGTTATCGCCTTCATGGTGACAAGATCGATAATCCCTAAAAATGTCTCTCCCGCCCCTATGGGCATCTGGAGGGGAACCGCCTCTGCATCGAAGGACTTCTCCACCTCGGAAACGGCCATGGAGAAATCCGCATTTTCCTTGTCCATCTTGTTTATGAATACTATCCTCGGTATCTCGTATTCGCAAGCATATTTCCATATCTTTTCGGTTTCGGCCTTGACGCCCGAGATCGCGCTTACGATCACCACCGCCCCATCAGCAGCCTTCAGGCACCCCCGGGTGTCTTCAATGAAGTTGATAAAGCCCGGCGTGTCGATAAGATTGATCCTGTGGTTGTTCCAGCTGCAAAAGCACAGGGATGAAGTGATCGTTATTTTTCGCGCTATCTCTTCAGGTTCGAAATCCGTGGTGGATGTTCCGCTGTCAACAGAGCCCAGCCTGTCGATGGAACCGGAAGCGAATAACAGCGCTTCGGTCAGAGAAGTCTTGCCTGCTCCTCCGTGTGCAACCACCGCGATGTTGCGAATTCTGCTCACCTCAAAATTAGCCATAGAACTCCCCCTCTCAGATGGAATGAAATTATTCTTCTAGGATTTCCTCGATAACAGGCTTATATTCTGATTTCTTTTCAAAACGCATGCTCCAGAATCTTATAAGTATGAAGGCGATAATGAATGCGCCGAACCCGAAAATGGCAGAAACGATATCGGCGTCCATGGTACGGAAGAGACCGCTGAAAAACTCCTTTCCGACCACCGCCCCGATAACTAATGCGAGGGCCGGCAGCCCGTAAACAATGATCGATCCTTTCAAATACGAATAGGGTTTCAGTTCGACCCGTACTTTCTGTCCTATCTTTGCTTTTACGCGGTTAACGGCCTCGATCTCTGCTCCCGAGTCGGTGACCTTGCACCCGACCGCGCACTGTTCGCAGGCAGATTTTCTTTCCACCGATACCGTCGCAATAACGCCATGGATGCTCTTTACAATGCCTATTTCGTCCATGATAAAAACCGTGATGCGTAATGAGGAGAGAAATTGTCAGTTGTTAGTTATCAGATCACTCTTACGCATCACATATTACGGCCTTATAATTGTATTATTCGAATCGAGACGGACTATCCTGGGGCTGAAATCCGTTAAAGCGCTCTCTTCAAAATAGCCATAACAGAAAATGATCACCCTGTCACCAACGACCCCCTTTCTCGCCGTCGGTCCGTTGAGGCAGATATTGCCGCTGCCGGCCTCCCCGGGGATAACATACGTCTCAAATCTCTCGCCATTGTTCATATTGCTGACCATCACGAGTTCATAAGGAAGTATCCCCGTCTCTTTCAGAATGTCTTCCGCTATCGTGATGCTGCCCTCGTATTCCAGATTAGACTCGGTCACTGTGGCCATATGGATTTTCGCTTTGAGCATGCACCTGAGCATAATCACCTTATCTCATTCAATGATCTTCGGCACTCTGTAGAAATCATCCG
Organism: Nitrospirota bacterium; assembly: GCA_023382175.1. GTDB lineage: Bacteria > Nitrospirota > Thermodesulfovibrionia > Thermodesulfovibrionales > UBA9159 > JAMCQB01. The sequence goes on from JAMCQB010000047.1 coordinate 4,227, forward strand.
CCCTGTCAGGGGCGTTTCTGAGCGCCTCGTCCGTGGACAGTGAGGGCCTCAATGCATCTTCCCGCATGACATTGCCTATGGCCAGCACGTGTGATGTGGGTTCCACCCCTGAGGTGTCGAGTTCATTCAGCTTCTCCACATAGGTAAGAATGCTGCTGAGCTGCACGCCAAACTTCTCCTTCTCTTCCTCTGAAAGGCGGAGCCTCGCAAGATGTGCGATATGTTCAACGTCTATTTTCACCCTTTACCTGATACGATCAGAGTTTTTCGAGATTGGCGAACCTGAGGACAAGCTTCTTGATCCCTATGTTCGGAAAGTTGACCATTACCTTCTGTTCATCGCCATTACCGTAACAGTCCCTTACCACACCCACACCCCACTTGGGATGTCTCACCCTGCAACCGGCAACATAGGGGAAAACCGGTTTTTTTAAGTCTGCACCTGCTTTTGGCAGAGGGACAACATGGGATGCCCTGGATTTTTCTATCCACTCGCAACATTTCTTCGGGATGTCGGAGAGGAACCGGGACGGTTCCTGGTCCTGGGACTTTGCATACAACTTTCTCTTGCTTGCGCCGGTCAGCCAGAGCAAATCCTTTGCCCTTGTCATACCCACGTAAAAGAGCCGGCGCTCTTCATGAATTTCATCCTGGTTATCAAGGGCCTTAAAATACGGGAGCACGCCCTCCTCGAGGCCGATGATGAATACGACGGGAAATTCGAGGCCTTTTGCACTGTGGAGCGTCATAAGACTCACTGATTTGTCTTTTGACGAATCATCAAGATTGGTAAGGAGGGATACCTTGTCAACGAAGTCCTTGATATCGGCCTGCAGGGAAGACGCGATGAGCTCGTTTACGTTCTGCATCCTGTCCTCATCAGCAAACTCCCCATACCCTATTTTCTCCACGATATCCTGTATCATGTCCGAGGCCGTTTTGTATTTCCTGGACGCCATCTGCTCGATAAGCTTGATGAATGTTTCCAGCTTTCCTTTCACCGCAACGGTGACGCCGTTTGCCTTTATGGTGGATTTTATAACCTCGAAGAGGCTTGCGGACTTCTTTTTTGCTTCATTCTCTATCTTTGCGAGGGTTGCAGCGCCGATTCCCCTGGGGGGGCAATTTATGATCCTTCTCAGGCTCACATTATCACTTTGATTCATGATGAGCCGCAGATAGGCAACGATATCTTTTATTTCTTTCCTCTGAAAGAAACTGATCCCGCCTACAATATGATAGGGGATCCCCTCATCCCTGAATGCTTCCTCCACGGCCCTTGACTGGATATTGATACGATAGAGCACCGCAAAGTTGCTGAACTCGTATGCTCCCTTCAGGTAGAGTTCTTTTATTGTTTTTGCGATGTGTCTGGCCTCTTCGTCTTCATTGTTGAGCCAGCAATGGTATACCCGGTCTCCGCCTTCCCTCCCTGTCCACAGCTTTTTCGGCTTTCTTACAGGATTCTTCGAGATGACGGCGCTGGCAACATTCAGGATGTTCTGGGTGGAACGGTAGTTCTGCTCCAGGCGAATCACTTTCGTACCGGGGAAGTCTTTTTCAAACTTGAATACGTTGCCGACATCAGCGCCTCTGAACCGGTAGATGCTCTGGTCATCGTCGCCAACGACCGAGACATTCCCGTGGCCCGAACCGAGCAGCTTTAAGAGCCGGTACTGGGCGTAATTCGTATCCTGGAACTCATCAACCAGGATGTAGGAGAAGGTATTCTGATATTTTTTCAGGATCTCCGGATGTCGTTCAAAAAGCATAATGGTAAGCCCTATGAGGTCGTCAAAGTCCAGAGCATTACACCGTTTCAGTTCATCCTGATAGCGGATATACACCTTTGCCAGCTTCTCATCAAATCCGAAGCCGTCCCCTGTGGAGAGGAACTCCTCCGGCCCTATGAGGCGGGACTTCAGGGAGCTTATCTTTGCAGCCACGCCTTTGTAGAGGGCCTCATGAAATCTGAACTCCCTCAGGATGTGCCGTATGAGCGCGCAGTGGTCGTCGTCATCGTAGATAGAAAAATCTGGTTTGTACCCCAGGACGCGTATTTCCCTTCTGAGCAGCCTGTTGCACTGGGAATGGAACGTCCCGATCCAGGAGCCGGCCACGTCCTTTCCCGACAGAGAGATAATCCTCTCCTTCATCTCATTTGCAGCCTTGTTGGTGAACGTCAGGGTAAGTATCGAGTCAGGCGAGAACTTTTTCGCTTTCACAAGGTGTGCAAATTTGTGAGCGATTACCTTTGTCTTTCCGCTCCCCGCACAGGCGAGAACAAGAAGCGGGCCTTCCGTATAGAGAAGGGCTTCGCGCTGTTGGGGATTAAGGCTTTCCAATAAGCTTTCCTTTGACATCTCGACTCCTTTTATAGTAACAAAACCGGGGCGTGTGCGTCAAAGAGAGAACACAGAACAGAGAGCGAAGAGCACGCTTCCACCCTGCATGTATCAGCCCCGATTTCTACTCCACTGTGACGCTCTTTGCCAGATTCCTCGGCTGGTCCACATCACAGCCCCTCAGTACGCCTATATGATAAGCAAGAAGTTGCAGAGGCACCGCCAGCAGCACGGCTGAGAGATAGAAATTGGTGTCAGGCACGGGAAAAGAAAAGTCCGAAAGGCCGAATACTTCCCTGTCACCGTGATTGATCAATGACACAACCCTGCCTCCTCTGCTTTTTACTTCCTGTATATTCGAAATGATTTTTTCGTGGAGCGTTCCCTTGGGCGCCAGAACGACCACCGGCATGTCTTCGTCGACAAGCGCAATGGGACCATGTTTCATCTCGCCGGCAGGATACCCCTCTGCGTGAATGTAGGAAATCTCCTTGAGTTTCAGAGCTCCTTCAAGGGCGATGGGGAAGTGTATTCCCCTTCCAAGATAGAGAAAATCCTTCGCCTTGAATAACTCCTTCGCAATTTTCTCGATCTCATCATCCCGCGCCAGCACCTGCTCTATCTTGTCCGGTAGGGAGAGAAGTTCCTGCTGCAGGTCCCTGGCGCTGTCCAGCGAGATCCGTTCCTTTCCGAGGGCTACGGCAATGGCAAAGAGGTAGAGAGCGGTGATTTGGGAGGTGAACGCCTTTGTGGAAGCGACCCCTATCTCGGGGCCGGAGTGCGTGTAGAACACCGCATCGGCCTCCCGTGCAGAGGTGCTGCCCACCACATTGCATATGCTCATTACCTTTGCCCCCAGGCGTTTGGCCTCCCTCTGGACTGCGAGGGTATCTGCAGTTTCCCCGGACTGGGTTATGGCAACAAGCAGGTCATTGGGTCTTACTATGGGATTTCGGTATCTGAACTCAGAGGCGATATCCACTTCTACCGGCACCCGGGCCATATCTTCGATAAGGTATTTTCCGATAAGGGCTGCATGCCAGGAGGTGCCGCATGCGACAATGAAGATCCTGTCAACTGCGGTGATCTCTTCCTCCCTCAGGCCGAACTCCTCCAGGTTCACCTCGCCCGTTTCTATGGTGAATCTTCCCCTGAGAGTATCCGCAATAGCGCGGGGCTGTTCATAAATCTCTTTGAGCATAAAATGTTTGTATCCGCCCTTTTCTGCCATGGAAGGACTCCACGGAATGGAGATGACCTCTTTGTGAATGGGCTCTCCTTCCAAAGTCGTTATCGCTACTCCGTCATCGGTCATCACCACCATCTCCCCATCGTCGAGGTAGATCACATCCTTGGAGTGGTTGAAGAATGCCGGGACATCCGAGGCGATGAAATACTCGCCATATCCGAGGCCGATGCAGAGGGGGCTGTCCTTTCTCACTCCCACGACCTTTCCCTCTTCCTTTTCGTTAATCGCTGCAATGGCGTATGCGCCCTTCACCCCCTCCAGGGCATGGCGCACCGCGTCTTCCAAGGGAGAGTCCCCGGCGAACTTATGGATGAGGTGGCATAAGACTTCCGTATCCGTATCCGACGTGAACGTGTATCCTTCGGCCACGAGATTCCTTTTCAGCTCCAGGTAGTTTTCGATGATGCCGTTATGAACAATAACGATACCGTCCGAGCGATGGGGGTGGGCGTTTTCCTCGGAGGGTTTTCCATGGGTTGCCCAACGGGTATGACCTATGGCGGTGTGGCTTGCCGGTCTGTCGGCATCAAAGAGGCTGAGGAGGTCCTTTACTTTGCCTTTCTGTCTCTTAATGGTTATTGTCCCTTCAGAAAAGAATGCGATTCCTGCCGAATCGTACCCCCTGTACTCCAGGCGCCTGAGCCCCTCCAGCACCACCGAAATAGCATCCTTTTTCCCCGTATATCCGATTATTCCACACATGTTACGACAGTAACGAGTGACGAGTGATGAGTGACAAGGTTAAAAAGAATCTCATCATTTGTCCTTCCGATTTTGAACTTTTAACTTTGAACTTTTAACTTTGAACTTTTTGAGTGCCCAGCCCTCAATGGTCCTCTGTCTTGTCCTGCTGATGGCGAGGGACAGGGGAGGGACATCCTGAGTTATCGTGGAGCCCGCCCCAACGTATGCGCCCCTGCCGATACGCACGGGAGCTACCAGCTGGGTGTCGCTGCCGATAAAGACGTTATCTTTAATTTCCGTTGCATGTTTTTTCATTCCGTCATAGTTGCAGGTGATGGTTCCCGCTCCGATGTTCACATCCTTTCCTACAATCGCATCCCCCAGATAACTCAGATGGGATGCCTTGCTGGCCTTCCCGATGACCGCCTTTTTCAGTTCCACGAAATTGCCGATCCTGGCTTCGCTCCCTATGTCAGAACCGGGCCGCAGGCGGGCAAAAGGACCGACGGATGCCCTGTCTCTTATCCGCGAGTCTTCAATGACGGTGGAATCCATGATCACAACGCTGTTTCCGATCTCGCTGTTCCGAATCCTTACGTTCGGATAGATTATGGAACCTCTCCCTATCTTCGTACGTCCCTCAAGATAGACGTTCGGATAGAGCATGGTCTCCTCCCCGATGGATACGTCGGGATGGATAAAGACCGAATCGGTATCGAGAAAAAAGACTCCCCTGTCAACCCATTTGTCGATGATCCGCTTCTTCATCAAGCAGGACGCCTCGTAAAGTTCTCTCCTCGTGTTTACGCCCATGAACTCTTCTTCTGCGCCGATGCAATAGGCAGCGGTTCTTAATTTTTTTCTCAAGGCCGCGGCAACAAGGTCAGTGAGGTAATATTCGCCTTTTGACCTGTTCATCCGTATCTCATCCAGGACGCGAAGGGCAGCAGGCTGCAATGCATAGACGCCGCTGTTCACTTCGCGAATCTCTTTCTGTGCTGCGTTTGCATCGTTCTGTTCCACTATCCCCACGACCCGACCTGAAGCATCCCTGACGATTCTGCCGTAATTGTCCGGATTGGTCGCTGCAAACGACAGTACGGAAACGGCATTCATATTTTTCCTGTGGAGGCGCAGAAATTTCCTTATCGTGTCGGACCGTACGAGGGGGGAATCCCCGTTTAACACGACTATGACCCCCTTTGCGTTCTTTAGCGCAGGTCTCGCACACTGGAGCGCGCGGCCGGTACCCCGGGCCTCTTTCTGCAGCGCAAACACCAGATCATTGTCTTTCAGCGCTTCTTTTATGAGTTCCTTATGCTTTCCGGCCACAATGACAATTCTATCGGGCTTCAGCTTTTTTGCCGTGCTGACAACAGCCTGGAGCATCGGAATTCCGCATACCGTATGCAGCACCTTGGGAAGCCTGGACTTCATCCTCGTTCCGAGACCTGCGGCCAGGATAACGCAGGAAAGATTCATTCCTTGGCCCCGATAATCTTCGGCGGTGTGGCGATCCCCCCTGAAAGTATGATCTTGATGCCTTCTTCTATGGGGATGTCGGTGTAGAAGACATCTTCTCCCTTAAAGAGGATCACCTCGCCCAGGTAGAGGTTGTTTGTGGGAATATATACCGCCCTGAAACACCTTTCGTCCCCGTTGGTCCCGGATCGTACCGAGCATTCCTTGGTGAGGAAGCCGAAGGCAAAGGCCCCCTGTCGGGGATATTCAACGATCACGAATTTCTTAAAAGAACTGGTGTTTTCAGGAGAAAATGCATTGGCAAGCTGTTTAAGGCCGGTATAGATGCCTTTAAATATGGGAATCTTGTGGAGAAACGTATCCACCACCCCGATCATTCTCTTGCCGATGACATTTGTGGAAACGATGCCGACGACGAACACTATGGCTATGGCGGAGATAAATCCGAGCCCGGATACGTGGTACCCAAGCACTTTGTCGAACAGAAAACCCAGCTGATCATCCACAAAGTTGAAAAACCATACGATCACCTTAAGGGTGAGTATTACGGGGATGAGGACGATCAGCCCGGCGAGAAATTTTCTTTTCAGGATGGTACGGAGAGGGGTCATGTTACTTGCCGGCCTTTGTCATAACCTCATCGGGAATGTCAAAATTAGCATAGACATTCTGGACATCTTCATTTTCCTCAAGAACTTCCATGAGTCTCATCATCTGCTCCGCTGCTTTTTCATCAAGGGGCACGTAGCTCTTGGGCAGCATTGTTGTTTCTGCAAGGGAAACAGGAATACTTGCACCCTCAACGGCGCCCTTTACTTTGCTGAGGTCTTCGGGAGCGGTGATGATTTCGAAGTTGTCTTCCTTTGGGTCGTTCTTCATATCTTCGGCGCCGGCATCAAGGGCGACGGTCATCAGGGTTTCCTCGCTGACCCTGGACTTATCCACGAGGATATATCCCTTCTTCTGGAACATCCATGCAACACAGCCCGCCTCCCCCAGATTTCCGCCGTGTTTTGACATGAGATGCCGGATCTCGGGAACCGTTCTGTTTTTGTTATCCGTAAGGACTTCGATAAGCACTGCAACCCCGCCCGGTCCGTAGCCCTCGTAGGTGAATTCTTCATAGGAGGTCCCGGGGAGTTCTCCGGTACCTTTCATGATAGCCCTCTTGACATTATCCTGGGGCATATTCACTTCCTTCGCCTTTTCGATGGCCAGCCGTAGCCTCGGGTTTCCGTTAGGGTCACCCCCTCCGAGCCTCGCTGCTACGGATATTTCTTTGACTATGTGGGTGAATACTCTCCCTTTTTTTGCGTCGGTGTGGGCTTTCTTATGCTTTATCTGGGCCCACTTGGAATGTCCTGACATTCATTGCCTCCATCTATTTCTCTTCTCACGTATTAATTCAATAGTACGGGTTCTGCCGGGGAAATGAGTGAATATACCATTTTACCATACAAGCAAGGCTTTTGTGTTATTCGACACCGTATTCCTTGATCTTGGTCAAGAGAGTCTTATAGCTTACGTCAAGCAGCTCTGCCGCCCTGCTCTTGTTGCCTTTCGTTTCCTGCAGGGCCTTTTTTATCCTCTGGGTCTCTGCAAGGCGCAGGGCCTCTTTTGCAGCGTCCTCGAGGGTGCCGTCCATGGGGAGCATCTCCAGGGCTGTTTTCACGTTAACGGGGCTCAAAGAGATATGCTCAGAGGTTATTATCTTGCCGTCACAGAGGATGATGGCCCGCTCCATGGTATTTTCCAGTTCCCTGATATTTCCCTTCCAGAGGTGGTTCATCAGCATGTCCAATACTTCTTTGGAGATATCTTTAACGGGGGTTTTCATTTCAGCGCAGTATTTCTTGATGAAGAAATCCACGAGCAGGGGAATATCTTCAACCCTCTCCCTTAACGAGGGGATATTTATGGGGAAAACGCTGAGCCGGTAATAAAGATCTTCCCTGAATGCCCCTTCTGAGACCGCCCGCTCGATGTCCTTGTTCGTAGCCGCGATTACCCGTACGTCCACCGGAATTGTCTTGAGCCCCCCCACCCGTTCGATCTCTCCTTCCTGAATGACCCTCATGATCTTTGCCTGGAGGGAAAGGTCCATCTCGCCGATTTCGTCAAGGAATATGGTGCCCTTATCAGCAAGATCAAACTTTCCCAGTTTCCGCGCCTCAGCGCCGGTGAAGGCTCCTCTCTCGTGCCCGAAAAGCTCTGATTCCAGCAGTTCCTTGGGAATGGCAGCGCAGTTTATCGGGACAAAGGGATAGTCCTTTCTCGGACTCAGGCAACGGATGGCCCTTGCAAACAGCTCCTTGCCCGTCCCGCTTTCCCCAAGGAGAAGGACCGTGGTTTTTGCGGGGGCAACCTTTTGAATCTTTTTTGCCACCTCGAGGATTTTTTCGGACTTCCCGATGATCTTCGGCATGCCTATGAGCGAGGAAAATTCTTCCTTCAGAAGGATATTCTCGGCCATTAACCGCTGATTTTCCACCGCTTTTTTTATGAGGTGAAGGAGGTGGTCGGTATCGAAGGGTTTTGTGATGAAATCGAAGGCCCCCTCTTTTATGGCTTTCACTGCCACATCCACCGTGCCAAACGCGGTCATCATGATAACCGGCAACAGGGGGTTCTCTTCCTTTGCTGCCCTGAGCACCTCCATGCCGTCTTTCTTCGGGAGCTTCAGGTCAGTGAGGACAACGTCTATTTTGCTCTCTCTGATCCTCCGGATTCCTTCCATCCCATCCCTTGCGATGATGGGATGGTACCCTTCAGCCTCCATGGTCTCCTTCAGCATCTGGGCCATGGATTCCTTGTCTTCAACGATGAGGATGGTTTCCATGGAGCGCTTTCTTGATTCCTCTGGTGGCCTGCCGTATCCTGTGCTCGTTCTCCACAAGGGCGAACCTCACAAAACTATCTCCTCCGTCTCCAAAGCCGATGCCGGGAGATACCGCCACTCCTGCCTCATTGATGAGGAACTTACTGAACTCCAGGGAGCCGGCCTTCTTAAACGGTTCAGGCATCTCCGCCCATACGAACATGGTCGCCTTGGGGGGATCCACATTCCACCCCGCCTGATGAAGCCCCTTTATAAGGGTATCCCGCCTGGATTCGTAGACTCCCCGTATTTCCCCGACGCATTCCTGGGGCCCCCTCAAAGCGATGATGCTGGCGATCTGGATCGGCTGGAACATGCCGTAATCGAGATAACTCTTAATCTTTGTCAGCGCTCCCACAAGCTCTCTGTTGCCGCAGCAGAATCCGACCCTCCATCCTGCCATGGAATAACTTTTCGTAAGAGAGAAGAATTCAATGCCCACATCCTTGGCGCCTGGCGCCTGGAGAAAGCTGGGAGCCTTGTAATTGTCAAAACAAAGGTCAGCATACGCAAAATCGTGCACCACCATGATGTCGTTTTCTTTAGCAAAATCCACGACCCTCCTGAAGAAGTCCAGCTCAATACATTCGGTAGTCGGATTATGGGGAAAGTTTATGATAAGCATCTTTGGCTTCGGCCAGAGCGACTTAAACGCCTTTTCCATCTCCTCAAAGAAGTCATACCCTTTACCGGTGGGAATGTATCTCACTTCGGCCCCCGCCAGGATCGCGCTGTAAGGATGGATGGGGTATGCAGGTGACGGCGTCATCACTACATCTCCCGGACCCAGCGTGGCATATGAAAGGTGGCTTAATCCCTCCTTTGCTCCAATGGTGACAACGACTTCAGTTTCCGGGTCAAGATCAACATCAAAACGTCTCTTGTACCATTCAGTAATGGCCACCCTCAGTTGCGTAATCCCCCGGGAAGCTGAGTAGCGGTGGTTCTTCGGATTGCCGGCGGCCTCGCAGAGTTTTTCCACAATATGCTTGGGCGTGGGGAGGTCAGGGTTTCCCATGCCGAGGTCTATGATATCGAACCCCTTTCTCCTGGCCTCCATTTTGAGCTCATTTACGATGGCGAATACGTAAGGGGGAAGGCGTTTTATCCTGCTGAACTCAAACATCTCGACTCCTTTTCTCATGAAATGAATCTATTAATATACCAAATTCAAGGGGAAAACATCTCCTCAGCATCCATGGAACTCCTCACCAGAGGCGCCGAAGCAACGCCCCTGAACCCCATGGAGAGGGCAGCTTCCCTGTATTTTTCGAAGCTTGCCGGCGTTATATACTCTGCAACCGGGAGGTTCCTTTTTGAAGGTCTCAGGTATTGACCTATGGTGAGATAGTCGCACGCCGTTGAGAGGAGGTCGCGCATCAGGGAGAAAACCTCTTCAACCGTCTCACCAAGACCCACCATAAGGCCGGATTTTGAATGTATCCATGGAGCTATCTTCTTGGCGGTATCCAGCACACCCAAGGAACGCTCATAATCTGCCTGAGGCCTCACCACGGGATAGAGCCTTGGCACTGTCTCGACATTATGGCTGAACACGTCAGGTCCTGATTCCAGAACTGTTCTCAGGGCTGCTGTATCTCCCCTGAAGTCAGGGGTCAGAACCTCTATCTTCGCAGCGGGCAGCAACTCCCTCAGGGCCATGACCGTCCTGGAAAATTGCAGTGCGCCTCCATCGTGAAGGTCATCCCGGGTCACCGAGGTAATGACCACATACTTCAGTCCCATATCCCGCGCTGCAAGGGCTACCCTTTCCGGTTCTTCGTCATCCGGCGGCAAGGGCGATGCGGACTCCACCGAACAGAAACCGCAGTTTCTTGTGCAACGCGAGCCGAGTATCATAAAGGTGGCTGTGGGCTTCGAAAAACAGACCCCGATATTGGGACAGCGGGCTTCTTCACAGACGGTGGAAAGTCCACGGCTCCTGAGCATCTGTTTTGTAGTATGGAGCCCCGCAGGGCTCTTTGTCTTAATCCAGTCAGGGAGTCTCATGGGTTCATTGATGGCCGGGGAGGCTTCCTTTTGATGATAATTGTTAGTGAACGTCCGGCCCGTCAGGGAGTGCCATCGCCCGCCTGAACGTCGTCCTTCTTCTCTCCGGCTTCAGCGCCGGTGGTTTCACCCTCATCCTGGACGCCTGCAGCCTTGCTAAACCGCCGCTGCCTTTTCTCTTCCTGCTTTTTCAAGCGGGACAGCTCCTTTTTCCTTTTTTCGCTTTTAAATGCACCTGGTCTTCCCAATGTATCAACCTCCTCGTCGTGATAAGGCATTATATCATGGAGAAGGGGAGGAATGCTAAAGCCTGCGGGGGAAGTTTTTCCCGCAGGTGCAGGGAAGGTGTTGACTTTTTTCGTGAAATATGTCACTCTTTACAAGAGTTTCAGAAGTTTTTGTACAGAGTAGGGCCACAAAGACTTTTAGCTTTGTGGCCTTTTTTGTTGAAGCGGCTTCATGAGGCTTAGTTTATAAGTAAGGAGGTAGGGAGATGTCAAACGGAATAGTTAAGTGGTTCAACGAGTCCAAGGGCTTCGGCTTTATCACAAGCGAAGACGGCAGTGATGTTTTTGTCCACTATTCGTCCATCGCGGGCAACGGGTTTAAGTCCCTTGCCGAGGGTGACTCAGTCAGCTTTGATGTTGAAAATGGCCCGAAGGGTCCCAAAGCTGTCAATGTAGTGAAAAAGTAGTTGATTGCCAAGGTCCCCCTGCACTGCGGGGGGACTTCTCTTTTCGGAGGAGGAAATGACAAGCAAGCAGAATTACATGGCAAGGATGGAGCTGAACAGGCAGAACAGACTTGCTATGGGTCTGCTTTCAGAACGGCTTCCGCAGGTTTCAGGCATCCTGATCAACATGACCTATTACCAGAAGGGAGCGAACCCCGTGCTCATGCTGCGCACCATTCATGTGCAACCCTCTGACTCTGCTTATTTCAATATGGACTGCCTGATAAAGGGCTGTGTTGACGGCGGTTTTGACCTCACTTCGATAATTGGGAAGATGGTGAAAGCCCGCAAGAAAACCGCAAAAGGGAAGCTCGTCTGCCGTGGCAAAATTGATACCAACCCCCTTGACCATGCAAGCGTGGATTACGAAATCGAGATACACTACAGCAAAAAATCCCGGTAGGAAATCCTTTCCGCTGATCCCTTAAGAGTTTCCCCCTGCAGTATTCAGACGCCTCATCACCTCCACAAGGGGCATCCTGTATTTCTGAGAGATTCTCTTGCAGTCCTCGTACTCAGGGCAGACTTTGACGGTTCCATCGTGCATTCTCGCCACTTTTACCCTCACCTTTCCGAACTCTGTTTTCCTCTCCTTCCCCTCCCGATCCAGGACGATTCTCGACGCCTCATAAAATCTCAGCCCTATGGTGGTGGTCTCTCTCAATACGATATCCATGATATCCGCCCTCTTTTCCTCATCACACAATACGGTGAGCAGTATCCCCGGTCTCCCCTTTTTCATGATCACCTGAGTGAGAGAGACATCCAGGGCCCCGGAATCGAAAAGTCTCCCCATGACATATTCATACAACTGAGGGTTCATATCATCAATGTTTGTCTCGATAACCGTCACTTTGGGGAGCTGTGCTGATTTCTGCCGGGATATCTCCTCTCCGAGAAAGATCCTCAGGACATTGGGAAATCCTTCAATATCCTTCTGCCCGGCGCCGTATCCTATGCGCTCCGTTTTCATCAGAGGCATATTCACGCAGCAGTCTGCCACTTCTCTCACTATTACGGCGCCTGTAGGGGTTGTGAGCTCAAAGGGGATACCTGATGTATACACGGGAATACCTTTCAGGAGTTCTGCCGTGGCAGGGGCAGGCACAGGGAGCCTGCCGTGCTCTGTCACAACAAAGCCGCTTCCGAGGTTCACTGCTGATGAATAGATCTTATCGACGCCGAGGAAATCGAGACCTATAAGTGTGCCGAAGACGTCCACAATACAGTCCACTGCCCCGAGCTCGTGGAGGTGCGTTCTGTGGTAAGGCGTGCCGTGGACCTTACCTTCTGCATCAAAAAGCGCCCTGAAGATTTTCAGTCCCTTGTGTTTAATCCCTGCAGGGAGAGAGGAAGCCCTGATTATCTTCTCTATGTCTTTCCATCTTCTCGTTTCATTCTGACTTTTGACTTTTAACTTTTGCACTATTACATCCACCTTTGTGGCAGCGATGGAGGACCTCTTCACCTTTCTCGCCTGAAGCTTGTATCCCTTTATGGGAAGAGTCCTGAGTCCACGCTCAATCTCCTTCAGGGGAACCCCGGCATCCACAAGGGCCCCGAGGCACATATCCCCGCTTATTCCGGCTGGACAGTCCAAATATGCGATTTTCAAGGTGATCTCCTCAAGGTGATATGATACAGGAAGATTGAGGATTTCATCCAGTGGCGACTTTATCGTTATTCCATGGTATAAATATATGACTTATCTGCTTGATATTTACTAAATACTTGTATATTATATTTACTATAAACAAACTGGCTAGGAGATTTATGGAGCAGGAAAGTAGAAGTGAGCGATTCAAGAGAATAGCGGCAAAGAGGACGAACGATATTCTTGAAAAAATCAGGATACTCGGGAATTGTTCAAACAAGAGTTCATATGAATATACCGAGGAAGAGATAAATAAGATTTTCTCTGAGATCGATAAGAAGCTTGAACTGACCAAAGCAAAATTCCTGGGGAGGAGGGAGCGGTTTGAGCTGTGAAGCATAGAGGGAATAACAGGAACACTTGAAAAACTTATTTGAAAGCATTATTCTATATTAGAATGAAAATGAAGGAAGGTGAAAGCAAATGCCAAAAACGATAACTCTACGGTTAGACGATGAAACTTACAAGAAATTCAGTGATGCTGCAAGCGAAGAACACAGAAGCATCTCCAATCTGATTGAAACTCTTGCCTTAAAAAAACTGGATGAGGAAGTGCTTGTTGATGACTTTGAGATGAAAGACATATTTTCGAATGTGAGATTGCTTAAAAAGCTTGAAAAGGGCCACAGCCACGCAAAGATGAGAAAGGGAAGGCTGATTGGCTAAATACAGAATTTTTGAGACTGACCAGTTTCTTGAAGACCTGACACAGGATTTTGAGGGTCGAGGCGAAAGGATCAGGAAAAAACTAACGGAGTTTGTATATCCGCAGCTACGCTGCAACCCGTATTTAGGTAAAAATATTAAGAAATTAAAAAACTATAAGCCTGAGACCTGGCGGTACAGGATAGGGAATTACAGATTTTTTTATGAGATTAACGGAAAGGAACGCATGGTCTACATGATAGCAGCCGATTCCCGCAAGGACAGCTATTAAAAAATCATTTCTCAGGCAAAATTCCTGGGGGGAAGAGGGAGAGGTTTAGATTGTGAAAGACTTGATCTCACAGAAACTATTGAGACAATTAACTTAAAGTGAATATTAACCATGGGATAATTAAGCGCGAGTATTACTCTGACTCTATCGCAAATTTTCTGAAATCTACAACTGAGGAGATACTCGGCAGGCTGGCATTATTACTCCGGCAACTAAAAACATGAAAGTTATGCTGCATAGGAGACCTTTGGATGTTTGAAGAATTTCTTCACATGATTCGGCCGCTTGGCGATACTTCTCATGTGCGAAAGCGCCTTTCTCCGCAGTTCCTGTTCAGAACGAGCCGGGACACCTGCATGTACCCGTCCCTTGAGATCGTTGTTCAGATATTCATCCGGATTCAACTCCGGCGAATACGACGGCAGATGGAACACCGCTATCTCCTCCTGATGCTCCTGCACCCATTTTTTTACCTCTTTGCTATGATGAGATCGGAGGTTGTCGAGAATGAGATAGACCTTTCTTTTGGCGTCCCTGATGAGCCGTCCCATGAATTTGATAAGCAACTTTGCGGTCATGCCTTTCTTATACAGCATAAAGCGCATCTGCCCTTCATTGTTGATCGCCGATACCATGCTGATGCTGTTCTTCTTGGCGCTTATTCTCAGAATAGGCTTTTTGCCTTTGGGAGCAAAGCCACGCGCTTGATGGGCAGTCGTCTGGAGCCCTGTCTCATCACCCCAGTAGATTTCAGCTTTCTCCTTCTTTGCCTGCGCTGTTATAACAGGATAGTCCTCCTGCAGCCACCGGTTAACCTCTTTGGGGTTTTGCTCGTATGCCTGTTTGACCGGTTTTCTGACAGTGAACCCCCACCGTTTCAGATATTCACCAATCGTCCGTATAGGCATCATAACTCCAAACTGCTGTTGAATCAGCTGACGAATCGCTTCTCGTGTCCACAGGGCAAAGGGAAGTTTCAGTTGGTCGGGCATCTTATCAATCACAAGCCTCTGAATCTTTTGCTCCTGCTCGTCAGAGAGCGTTTTCTTCTCGCCGTTACGACGTCCGCGAACCTTCACCTGGATCGCCGCTTTGCCTCCTTTTTGGTATTTATGCCACAAGGCGCTTGCATGTGGCTCACTGACCCCGACTATCTGTGCTGTTTCCCGGTTCGTTCGGCCCCGATTTCTGAGCCTGATGATCTGGTTGCGAAGTTCCTGCTGCACTTCTTTACTGAGCTTTCGAGCGTCTGTATTTTCCATGCAGACAGTTTAACACAAAATTGGGTCATGTTTCATGTATTTAATTGCCAAGGTAATAA